>NZ_JAELTQ010000152.1 GCF_016428905.1 Dyella sp. ASV24
GGCCATGAGCGACGAAGAAACCGTGGCGCTGATTGCCGGTGGTCACACCTTCGGCAAGACACACGGCGCCGGTCCCGCCACCCACGTCGGGCCGGAACCGGAAGCCGCCGGCATCGAGCTTCAGGGCATCGGCTGGAAGAGCAGCTTCGGCACGGGCGTCGGCGCCGATGCCATCACCAGCGGCCTGGAAGTCACCTGGACCAGTACGCCCACCAAATGGGGCATGGGCTTCTTCCAGAACCTGTTCAATAACGAGTGGGAACTGACCAAGAGCCCGGCAGGCGCCAACCAGTGGGTGGCCAAGGGTGGCGAGGCGACCATTCCGCACGCCTTCGATCCGTCGAAGAAGCAGCGACCCACCATGCTGACCACTGACCTCTCGTTGCGGGTCGATCCGGGTTTCGAAAAGATCTCGCGTAACTTCATGGAGCATCCCGACCAGTTCGCGGACGCCTTCGCCCGCGCCTGGTTCAAGCTGACCCATCGCGACATGGGACCGCGCGCGCGTTACCTCGGTCCGGAAGTGCCGAAGGAAGAACTGATCTGGCAGGATCCCATCCCGGCAGTCGACCATCCGCTGGTCGACGACAAGGATGTGGCGTCGCTCAAGCAGAAGATCCTTTCTTCAGGTCTCTCGGTGGCACAGCTGGTGAAGACGGCCTGGGCCTCGGCATCCACCTTCCGTGGTGGCGATAAGCGCGGCGGCGCCAACGGCGCGCGTATTCGCCTTGCGCCGCAGAAGGAATGGAAAGTCAATGAGCCGGATGAACTCGCCAAGGCACTGAAGGTGCTTGAAGGCATCCAGAACGACTTCAACAAGTCAGCTTCCGGTGGCAAGAAGATTTCGCTGGCGGACGTGATCGTGCTGGCGGGTAGCGCTGGCGTCGAGCAGGCAGCAAAGAACGCGGGCCACAACGTCGCCGTACCGTTTGCACCGGGTCGCATGGACGCCACGCAGGCACAGACCGATGTCGAGTCCATCGGCATGCTTGAACCTGTCGCCGACGGCTTCCGCAACTTCCTCAAGGGCGAATTCAGCGTCCCAGGCGAAGTGTTGCTGATCGACAAGGCGCAACTGCTGACCTTGACCGCGCCGGAGATGACGGTGCTCGTCGGTGGCCTGCGTGTGCTGAACGCGCACACTGGTAAAGACGCGCATGGCGTGCTGACCGACAAGCCGGAAACGCTGACCAACGACTTCTTCCGCCACTTGCTCGACATGGGTACCGAGTGGAAGCCCGTATCGCGCGAAGTGTTCGAAGGCGTCGATCGCAAGACCGGCAAGAAGAAGTGGACCGCCACGCGGGTGGACCTGGTGTTCGGTGCGAACGCGCAGTTGCGTTCCCTGGGCGAGGTCTATGCGAGTGCGGATGGCAAGGACAAGTTTGTCCGCGACTTCGTCGCTGCCTGGGTCAAAGTGATGAACCTCGACCGTTTCGATCTGGCCTGATGCATGACGCGGCCCTTCCTCAGGAAGGGCTGCGCTTCGCACGTTGTACCCATACCGCCCCATCCGTTTGGATGGGGCGGCTTTTTTTGCAGGCAGCTACGTAACCCTTGTTGTGAGATCGGAGCGGCGCTCAATAATCGATAGGAACCGCCGATACGCAGAGATAAGCGCCAGGGTGCGAGCAGGGCCGTGCGCGGCGGCTCTGCTTCATACATGCGGCATTCACGGGTCAAAGGATTAGCCTCGACGCAGCAGCATCGGTCGTTAGCCTCTGTGACCTGTCGCACATGCCACGAGGACGGGCCGGGACCACAGTTCTTTCCATCAGGTATAGGCTGGCAGTCGCAGGGAGCAAGCGGGTGTCGCCTTGCGAAACGAGGGCGAATGAGTGCTTAGAGCGTGGCTGGCGCTGTTGTTGGCAGTCATGGCGGTCGCTGCCTTGCACGCAGCGCCGGCAACGCTTCGTGTCGTCAGCGACAACAACTACCCGCCCTACCTGTTCATCGGGCCCGACCACCAGCCCCGCGGTTATCTCGTGGACGAATGGAAGCTGTGGGAGCAGAAGACCGGCGTCCACGTCGAACTGGTGCCGACGGATTGGGCCAATGCCCAGCACATGCTGCTGGACGGACAGGCCGATGTGATCGAGATGCTGTTCCGCACGCCGGAACGGGAGCCGTTCTACGACTTCTCCCCGCCCTACGCGAAGGTGAGTGTGGGTATCTATGTCGATACATCCATCTCGGGCATCGATGACGTCGACGCATTGCACGGCTTTGAAGTGGGCGTGGAACGTGGCGACGCCTGCATCGAACACCTGAAGCAGCACGGGATCACTGCACTCAAGCTCTATCGTGACTACAACGCCATGATCGACGCCGTGCACCAGCGGGACGTTCGCATCCTGTGCATGGACGACTATCCCGCCAACTACTACCTCTACAAGAATGGCGCGGGTTCGGATTTCAGCCGCGCGTTCGAGTTCTATTCGAGTGAGTTCCATCGCGGCGTACGCAAGGGAAACCTTGCCACGCTTACGCTGGTCGACAACGGCATGCGGCTCATCACCAGCGAAGAGCGCGACGCGCTTCGGCGCAAATGGATGGGGAACCCCGTCAACTTTACCCCGTACACGCAGATCTTCGCTTACGCGCTCGCCGTGGCGGGCGCGGCGGGTATTGCGCTTGCCATTTGGGTGTTTGCCTTGCGCCGCGCAGTGGAGCGCCGCACCAAGGACCTGGGATTTCTCGCGTACCACGATCCGCTTACCCGTTTGCCCAACCGCGCGCTGCTCATTGACCGCATCGATCATGCGATCAGGCAGAAAGAGGGGGCGCGGCTGGCGCTGTTCCTGATCGGCCTGGACCACTTCAAGCGCGTCAACGAAAGTGTGGGGCATGAGGTGGGCGATCAGTTGATCAAAGACATGGCGGATCGCCTTTCCGGTATCGAGCAGACACACACCGTGGCCCGCCTCGACGGCGACACTCTCGCGGTTACCTTGCTCGGGTCACTGGATACCACCGCCATCACGGCCGCTGCGGAACGCATGCAGCGAGTCATCGCCAAAGGTTTTGCGTGGCAGGGCAGGAACATCTTCGTCAGTGCCAGTATCGGCATCAGCACCTGGCCGCACGATGGCGACGGCGGCGCTACGCTGCTCAAGCACGCTGATGCGGCGCTAGGGCTGGCCAAACGTGAGGGGCGGGCACGTTTTCGCTTCTATAGTGCGTCTCTGACCAGTGAGGCACAGGGCTTGCTCGACCTGGGCGAAGGACTGCGTCGAGCGCTTCAGCGCGACGAGTTCACGCTGCTCTATCAGCCGCAGGTGGAATTGCGTACGGGCAGGGTGGTGGGCGTCGAGGCACTGCTGCGCTGGCGAAGCGATACCTTCGGTCTGGTCTCGCCGGACCGCTTCATTCCGTATGCCGAAGAGGCGGGCCTGATCGGGGCGATTGGTGATTGGGTGTTGCAGGAAGCCTGCCATCGGGCGGCCGGATGGGTTCGGCGCGGTTGGTCGGGTTTGCACATGGCGGTGAACCTATCGCCGAGACAGTTCGGCAGCGTCAATCTCTATGAGCAGGTTTCCGACGCGCTGGGAGCCTCCGGCCTTCCTCCGCAACTGCTTGAGCTGGAGATTACCGAAGGCAGCTTGCTGCAACACGGGCCTGCCGTGTCGGATGTACTTTCGCGGCTGCGCGCCTTGGGGCTCAGCTTCGCTATCGATGACTTCGGCACAGGTTATTCGTCGCTGGCGTATCTCAACCGCTTCCCGATTCAAATCCTGAAGATCGACCGCAGCTTCCTGCTCGGATTGCCCGACGACGCGAGGGCCATCACCCTCACATCCACCATTGTCGCCATGGCCCGCAACATGAATATGCGCGTGCTGGCGGAAGGTGTAGAAAACGTGGCGCAGTGGGATTTTCTGCGCGATGCAGGCTGCGATTGCGCGCAAGGCTGGTACATCGGGCCACCCATGACGGTCGACCAGTTCGAGGCATGGATGTCGCGTGGCGCACCATTTCCTCCCGGCGACGACTTTCATCCGCACACGCCCGGCACCGACGGTCGCTAGATAGGCGACTGTGTACAGGTCGCGAGCGGAAGTGAGTCGTCGCTTTCGCTCCAGGAGCCAGGCTGCTCAAATACGCAGACATATCCAAGGCTCACCCCGCATGGACGCACCACGAATCAAACGAGTCGTACCCAATGAGAACTGGCGACTGGTCATCCAGTTCGATCCAGAGGAATACCGGCTGTTCGAGGGGCGTATTGCGCGGCAGGACATGAACTGGCCGCAGTTGGCTTATCCGAACAAGTTCAAGCACTTTACCCATACGGAGCACGCCGTTACCTGGCCCGACATCGGTGAACTCGCTGCAGACTATCTTTACCGCCACTCGGAACCATTGACGCGGGAAAAGCTCGAGGGACAGGTGCTTCGCCTGAGCTACAAGAACCAGGCGCCCACGGACGTGCATCCGACCCACCATGTTTACTGCGTTTACCTGTTTCCCTTCCGTTCCGCGCTATTTGACGTCGGCGAGTCCATCGCAGGCGGGCATGCAGAAATGGGCGGTTCAAATCGCTATACGGTCGATGAGCTGCTGGCGTGGCCGGAGTGGAAGCGTTACTTCGAGCTGGCGGGTGGCGAGTGGGCCATTCCCATCATCGAATCGCATGAGGGTGTGGACCTGTCTGATGTGCTGGTCAGGGAGATTTGTCGCCGCGAGGGGTTGCCGTCCACCTACGCATAGCGCTGGCGGTGCTTCTTCCATGTGAGCCAACGCAAAGCAGGTTCATGGCCCAAGATGGGCGTCATACCAGGCGAGCATGCGCTCCAGCGAATCGCGTTGATGCGCGGGTTCACCGAAGAAATGCGGTTCTCGCGGATACAGCACCATCTGGGTGTCCTTTCCGAGAAAGCGCAGCCCGCGGTACATCGCCATCCCTTGGGAGAACGGCACGCGTGCGTCGTCTTCGCCACCCATGACCAACACCGGCGTTTGGCAATCACGCAGATAGCGGGCGGGAGAGTGCGCGTCGTAGTTGGCCGCGTTGGCTGCGAGCGGGCCGAAGTAGCGGTCGAGAAAATCCGGGGCGATATCCGTGGTGGTCGCCATGCCGAACAGATCTGTCATCGCCGCTCCGGCAACGGCTGCTTTGAATCGGTTCGTGTGGGTAGCCACCCATGCGGTCAGATATCCGCCATAGCTCCAGCCGCCAACACCCATCCGTTCCGGATCGGTGATGCCCTCAGCCACCACCTGATCGACGCCATCCATGATGTCCTGGAATTCAGCGTGGCCCCAGTCGCGGTCGTTGGCCATGCCGAACGCTGTACCGGCACCATCGGAGCCTCGGGGGTTCGGTAGCAGCACCACGTATCCATGCGATGCCAGGATGACACCCCAGTCGTACCACGACCCGTGGAACCCTTGATCCCAGCCAGCGGACGGGCCGCCGTGGAGATGCACGATAGTTCTATAGCGCTTGTGTGGGTCGTAGTCGGGCGGCAAGAGCAGCACGGCGGATACCGTGCGGCCATCACTGCGCGCGGTCCATCGGATTTCACGCTGCGTTCCAAGCAACCACGTTTGTACTTGCGGGTTGGTGACGGTGAGCTGGCGCTCGCGACCATGGCGCGCCACGTAGATCTCGCCGGGATGTGACGATGTTTCCTGGACGTAGGCGAATGTGCGGCCGTCGTGGCTGATCGCGATTTTTTCAACGGCGCCCTGCAGGGGCTGCGAGCTCACCGTCTGGCCAGACGCTGCATTGATACGTGCGATCGAATAGCGAGTCCCCTGCAGGGCTAGACCGAACAACGCGTCGCCGTCATTGCTCCAATCCATGTCTTCAAAGGTCGCCTTGCGGGTGTCGGCGACGACTTGCTCAGTCGATGTGCGCAAGTCGTACATCACAAGAAAGCCGACATCTGTCGTCGGTGCCAATCGAAAGTAGGCCAGTCGATGGCCATCGGGAGACCACAGCACCTTGCGTCTGCTTAAACCGCCCGGGATCCGGCGTTCGATGACGCCTGATGACGCATCCATGGTAACAACGGACAACACGTTCTCCACATCGTTGGTACGCGACGTGGGTGAGGTGGACGCCACGAGGTGCGCATCATCCGGCGACCAGTCGAAAGCCACGATATGGATGTCTGGTTGAGTGAGTGGATGCGCTTGCCGAGTGCCGACGTCGTAGATCCACAGGCGAGTGTTGGGCTGCGGCCGGTCAAGCACGTGTTCGTCGTGTTCTGGAGCCGCTGGCTGCACGTCGCCGCCTTTGGTCAGGAACGCAATGCGCCGCCCATCGTGCGACCATCGAAAGCCGCTAATGCGAAGCGGTAGGTGAGTGAGCGGCTCCAGCTTTCCGTTGGCGGGCGACGCCAGCCAGATTTGTTGCCCCGATGTCGCTGCGGCAGAACCGTTCGAGCCGGCTTGGTGGGAATCGGTTGCCGTCGCGGCAGCCACGGGTGCTCGAGAAAGAAAAGCCAGTGATGCACCGTCGGGTGACCAGGCTGGCGAGTTTGGCGAGCCCTCGCCAGATACCAATGCGCGGGCGGCGTGCGCACCATCGCTTCCTACTAGCCAGATGGCGGAACCCGCGTCGGTATCCACTTCGTAGGCAATCTGGCTTCCATCCGGCGATGGCTGCGCCTTGCTCACCTGCGCGAGTGCCACGATATCGGCTGGCTGCACCACGTGAAGTGGCCGCTGCGCGTGCAATACGGCAGATGCCGCGCTCAGCCACGCAAAGAGAATCGCCCCTCGGCAACGCGCCATAGTCTTTCCTCTCGTAGAGCCTTGTTCGTGCGGATAGGCATCCCTGGGCGTCTGATGTGGGTCGCGGACAGAAGGTTTAAAGCGCAGCGTTTCTGGAGGCCTGCTATGGGGTGGCGTTCGTTTCCTGAGATGATGTGCAGCTGGGTCAGGTTAGTTGCGCCCGGATTCGAGGCCGACGCGTTGCCGACGCGCTTATGACAGGTAGGGAACGAAAGCGATGGATATCAAGCCGGAAGTCTGGGATCGCGTCATGGCTTTTGCGAAGCAACTCGCGAACGAAAGCGAACAGGGCCGGTACGCGGACACCTACAAAGCTTTCCATGACTTTTGCGAGGAGCAGCGTTTTGGCGGCTATGACCATCCGTTCCTTTGGGAAACGCTGGCCGACTTCACCCTGGACGATGGTGCGGCGGTTCCCTTGTATCAACAGGCGTTAGATCTGGCCGTGGGCGACGACGGGCGGGCCTATCGCGCATCCATCCAGTTCTCGCTGGCCGAACGTCACAAGCGTCTTGGCGATGATGCGAAGGCACGCGAGTACGCGGTGGCTGCCGATGATGAAGCCAGGGACATCGATGACCGTGAACTACGGCGGCGCATCAGCAGGTTTCTGCTTTCAAAAGAGTAAGTGCAGCCCCTGAAGTGCGCTGGCGATAGCGTCAGCGCACCCAATACTTGAGTTCTAAACCTCAAGCTCAGCCGGATTTCTTGCGCAGGTTTTCGCCGAAGCGCTCCAGCCAGTCCGATGCATTGCGCAGCACCTGGCTGCCCTTGCCGAACAGGTTGCCGAGTTCGTCTTCCAGCAGCTCGCGCTGCTTGGATTTCTCCGACTTGGGCAAGGGCGGCAGTACATGCGCGAAGTACGACTTGCCAAGCACACGATGCAGAAGTCGCTCGCCGATGAAGGGTTCGTTGTTGTTGAGCGTGCGCGCAGCCTTGATCAGATTGCGTATGTCGTACTGCGTGGGGCTGAGGTCGGGCACTTGCTTGCGCAGGTTCAGCAGGGTGTAGACGGCGACCCTGGCCGTCCTTACCGAGCTTTCCATGGTGAAGATCACATCATTTCGGGTTTCGACAAACTGCCCCAGCAGGCCGAGATTGGAGCAACCCGCCGGCACCACCTGGGGGCGGTCGCCCGCTGCGCGTGGCATGAACTGCGCAGTGATGTAAGGCATCAATGCAAGGCGCACCTTGGTGTTGGCGGCCACGGCATCGAGCTGATCGATGATGCCCAGGTGATAGCAAAGCTCGGCCAGCACTTCGCGTCCTGTGCACGCTGGCATGGGCTTCTTCACGTAGTTGCCGTCCCTGTCCATCAGCAGGGCATAGACCCAGGCCACTAATACATCCTTGGGCTGGTCGGGGAAGTGCGGCTGGCGGTTGACGGTGAAGCTGAGCACCCAATTCGAATCGGTGAAAGTGATGACGCCGCCCGTGACAGTCTTTCCGGAATACGGGTCGTTGACGGAAAGCTCCTTGATCTTGTCGACCAGGGGCGAGGGCTTGAGGGTCAGCGTTGCCGACTCCCACATGGAACGTTCCACGTCTCCGCAGAACTTGAGCGGCTTGCCGAACACCGGTGATTTCTTGGCGAGGTTGAGCCACAGGCCCCAATCGCTGTCTGCGCCGGGATCGTGGAGGCCGCGTTCGAGTACGGGCACGGTATCCATGTCGCCATAGGTCGTGCCTTCGGTCATGGAGCCCGTCAAGGCAAACACCAGGTCGCCATCAGCGACGGGAAGCGTGGCGTCCTTGCCATCGATGGTGCAACGGATGCCCGTGACGGTGCGGCGCTCGCCGTCGACCGCCATGTCGAGATCATGCACGCGCGTATTGAATTGCACCTTGACGCCTTGCTTGCGCAGCATGGTGATCAGCGGGCGCACAAAACTGTCGAACTGGTTGTACTTGGGGAACACCAGGGCCGACATGTCGTTCAGGCCGTCAATCGCATCCAGGAAGCGGTGCATGTACAGCTTCATCTCCAACAAGCTCTGCCAGTTCTCGAAGGCGAACATCGAACGCCAGAAGAACCAGAAGTTGCTTTGCAGGAAACCTTCGCTGAAATAGTCCTCGATGGTGATGTCGTCGAGTTCCTCCTTGGGCTTCAGCATCAACCGGATCAGCTCCCACTGCTGTGCGCGGTTCAGGCCGAAGGTAGAGAAGTCCTTGATCTGGCCCTGCTTGTGCATCAAGCGGGCCTTGGAGTAGTTCGGGTCGTTGTCGTTGACCAGGCGGTACTCGTCCAGCACGCTGTAGCCTTCGGGCAATTCCAGCGCGGGCACGTCCTGGAACATGTCCCACAGGTTGTCGTAATTCCAGTTCATCTCGCGGCCGCCACGGACGATGTAGCCATCCTGCGGGTTGCCCGCGCCATCCAGCGAGCCGCCTTCAATGTCCATGCTCTCGATGATGGTGATGTTGCCGGCGGGCATGCGGCCGTCGCGGATCAGGTAGAACGCGACAGCAAGGCCGGCGATGCCGCTGCCGATGATGGTGGCCCTGCGTTGCTCGATGCCCGCCCCAGGCAGCGTCTTGTTACGCATGTAGGCACCCATCATGTCCGGTGGCGGCAGGGTGTTGTCCGGACGGTTGTGCCAGTAGCCGTGGGAGGCGTCGGGCTCATGCTCGAAGCTCTGGGTGTCGGCTGTCGGGGTGTTGTCGTGGGTCACGGCCTGGCTCCTTGGTCATGGCGGCTACAAAACGCCGCCAAAATCAAGAGACTCGCGGACACGCAGGAAAATCGCCGTGAAATCGGCTCGGGCTGATTGCCGCAGGGGCGCGGTCTGGTCCGCGCCTCAGTGAGCGAGGTGGCTACCCAATTCCGAGATGGTCAGCCGCGTCTTGCCGCTGCTGGTCAGTGGAATCGTGTCCACAAAATGGCAATGCAGTTGCAGGCTGTCACCCAACACCTTGTGGATTTCGTGGCGGATGAATGCCAGTGAGTCGTCATTGAATTCGGCACCACGCACGATAGATATATCCAGGCGGTCCAATTGCCGCTGCACCACCTGGTAGCGACTCACGCCCTTCGTCTCCTTGAACAGAAACGGGAAGAACATGCCCGGAAGCACGCGGCCATCCGGCGTATGGATGGCGTCGAGCACACGGCCATCCACCTGCTTGATCAGCGGCAATCCCCGGCCGCAACTGCAGCTGTGATGTGCGGGCGTAGCCAGATCGGTGGTGGCGTAGCGAATGAACGGCATGCCGTAGTTGGAAAGGTCGGTGACCACTACCTCGCCCGTTTCACCTTCCGGTGGCGCATCCGGCGTCTTGGGCAACTCCACCACCAGATGATCGCTGTTGACGTGCAAGCCTTCGTGCCGTTCGCATTCGGAAGCCACCAGCATGAATTCGCGGCATCCATAGGTATTGAATGCGGGACAGCCGAATGCTTGCTCGATGATCTCGCGCTGGAATTCGTGCAACGCCTCGCCGCAGGAAATGAAAGACTGCGGGCGATACACATGGCGTCCGGTGTCGAGCATCCATTGCGCGAGACGAATCAGCGGACCGGTATAGCCAAGCAACACACGCGGCTTGAACGCGTCAATGGCATCCGCGAATTCGGCCATGTTGGCCTCGGTCATGTGGAAGCTATTGATGACGCGACGAGAGAATGCGGCGTGATAGAGATGATCCTTGACGCGCTGCCGCCAAGGCGGATTGCCCACGCCGGCACCCCACAGCAAAAGGCTGCGCGCACCCAACGGTGCGCCCGCCCAGCCATAGCCGCGCCACATCACGGCGTGACGCCGGTTGTTGCTTTCGCGTGTGTAGCCAAAGCGCATCGGTTCACCCGTAGAGCCGCCGGTGGCTTTGTAGAGCAGCTGATCGCGCAGCGATACGGCTTTCAGATCTTCCAGATTCGCGCGGATATCGGCTTTGGTGAGCAGCGGCAGCCGGGCGAAGTCGTCCATGGTGCGGATGTCGCTGGGCGTTACGCCGAGCGCCCGCCATTGCTTCTGGTAGTAGGGCACTTCGCGATGGCAGTGCTCAAGCAGTTGCTTGAGGCGCGTCCATTGCAGTTGCGCCGTCTGTTCGGGCGACAGCCATTGATCGCTCTCGTAACGGTCCAGCCACGACAGGGTGTCGCGGTGGCGAAGGCCGGATTCATAGGCAGGAAACAGCACTCGTCGAAAGGTCGTTTCGTACCAAAGGCTCATGACTGCGCCCCTCCCGTGTTCTGGTCGCCGGTCGATTTCCTTCAACAACGCCCCTGAGAAAACGCAAGTTCCTGACATGCGCTCTCGCCACTTGCACTCGACGGATTATCTGCCCGTTGCATAGCGCAACGCTTGCACCGAGCTGTCCTCAGGCATCGGAAAAAGGTTCTATATAGGTGGATAGAGATGGACGTCCAAAAGCGCGCTGTGGCAACGCTTTTCGAGGCTTTACGGGCGGAGAAGGCCGAGATCAGGTGGGCTGGCGGCGTGATCCAACGACGCGGTTTCGTCCTTGCCGTTTCGCGATATAAAGCGCCTGATCGGCGGAAATTACGATGTCGCGCCAATGGCCTTGTCCACGCGGCGACAGGCAGTAGCCGATGCTGGCGGTGCAGTTCAGCGCTTCGCCGGAGGGCATGGCAATGGGGTGGCTTTCGACAGCGATACGCAGTCGTTCTGCGATTTCGCTCACGGCGGTGTCATCGGCGTGGCGGATCAACACCATGAACTCCTCGCCACCGACACGTGCGAGCAGATCCTCGTCGCGCATATGGCGCTGCAGTGTCTGCGCAATGGCTACCAGCACCTGGTCGCCGCCATCGTGCCCCCAGCGGTCGTTGATGGCTTTGAAGTGATCCACATCGATCATCAGCACGGCCATGCTGGCGTCCTGTCGATCGGGCTGCGCGGCCATGCGTTCGCCCTGTTCCCAGATGACGCGACGGTTGGGTACGCCCGTCAAAGGGTCCTGATGCGCCTGGCGGATCAGTTCCGCATCGAGCTCGCGGGTGAGCATCCACAGGAAACTCGGCGTAATCACCCACGTCAGGATAAGGCGCGAGAGCAGGCCGAAGG
>NZ_JAELTQ010000153.1 GCF_016428905.1 Dyella sp. ASV24
CGAGCCGGTTCAGCGATTGGGCCAAGTTTACGCTGGCAAGCTGCAGATCGACGTATTGCCGGTGTGGTTGCTGGCGGCCGTGCCGGTGGCTGCTGCCGTGCTTGGTTGGCTTGGCGCTCGCCTGGTCAGTGCGTGGCAACTGCGCAAGGCAGCGTGAAGCGTGCGCCGGCTCACGCCACGGCAAGCTTGTCATGCAAGGTTTGCGGGGATGGTGCAGCATCCTGGATCGGGGTTTTCCGGGTGCTAGGCGGGTGCACCGACAGGTTGCCGGCATGGAGTGCCGGCCTACACGTGGGTGACAGGGGATGAGCGGAAGTTTCAGCAGTCGTGCGGTAGGAACGGCGCCCAGGGTGCTGGTCGTAGATGGTTCTAAGGTAGTGCGTCAGTTGATTTCCCGCGTGCTGAAAAGCGAGCTGCCCGACAGTGACGTGGTGGGTGCGGGCAATGGTGCGGAAGCGAAGGAGCTGCTGGAAAGCGGTGCATTCGACTTCATCACCATCGCGTTGCGGCTGCCCGATATGGACGGATTGGAGCTGGCTCGCCACGTGCGCGAATCCGCAGCGCAGGCGTACGTGCCTATCGTGGTGGTATCCGGTGACGTGGACGATCGTCTGCACAACCGTACATTGGGCGAGCACGTCACCGATTACTTCGACAAGTCGCTCGGCTTCCAGGCGCTGGCGGAATTTATCCGTGGCTACGTAAAGCCCTCCGACACCGCCGAGGGCGAAGTGCTCTACGTGGAAGACAGCCGCGTGGTGGCGCTGGCGACACGCCGCATTCTGGAAAAGCACGGCCTGACCGTGTACCACGTCGTCAGCGTCGAAGACGCGCTGGTGCTGCTCGACAAGGCGAAGGAACAGGCGAAAGTCGGTGCCGACATCGTGCTTACCGACGTCAGCTTGAAGGGTGAACTCACCGGCGGTGACCTGCTCGAACGTATCCGTCGCGACTATGGTTACAGCAAGGGTCGCTTGCCCGTGCTGGTGATGACGGGTGACGAGAACCCGGCTAACCAGGCCGCGCTGCTACGTGCCGGCGCAAACGACCTGGTCGAGAAACCCATTGAGGAAAAACTGTTGATGACCAAGTTGCTCTTCCAACTGCGCGTTTCGCAGCATTTACGCGAACGGGGCGACGAGGCGTGACCGACGATCGCGTGAAGCTGGAGCCTTCCTGGAAGGCGCGCGTCGGCGATTATCTGGGGCGACCCGATATGCAGGCGCTGGGGGACTTCCTGCGTAGCGAGAAGCAGGCAGGGAAGGTGATCTACCCGCCCGGCCCCGAGATCTTCGCCGCCTTCGACCACACGCCGTTCGACGCGGTGCGGGTGGTGATCCTGGGGCAGGATCCGTACCACGGCCCTAATCAGGCCCATGGGCTGTGCTTCTCGGTGAGGCCGGGTGTCCAGACGCCACCGTCCTTGCAGAACATCTTCAAGGAGATCCAGCGCGATCTCGGCTTCAAGGCGCCGGATCACGGCTGCCTGACGCCGTGGGCCGATCGAGGGGTACTCCTGCTCAATGCCACGCTGACCGTTCAGCAAGGCCTGGCCGGTTCCCATCAGGGCAAGGGTTGGGAAGGATTTACCGACGCCGCAATTGACGTCCTCAACCGGGAGCGGGAAGGGCTGGTGTTCATGTTGTGGGGCTCCTATGCCCAGAAGAAGGGCCAGCTGATCGACGGTCAGCGCCATTGCATTCTGCGGTCGGTACACCCATCTCCTTTGTCAGCGCACCGGGGTTTCATCGGGTGCGGGCACTTCTCGGCGGCCAATCAGTACTTGGAAGGCCGTGGGGTTGCCCCGATCGACTGGTCCCTGCCGATGCGCTCGGAACTCGGCTGAAACGGCCCTTTCACGGTCGCTGAACCGCCGGCTAGGCACAGTGGAGCCTCCCCTGGGGCACCTGGCTGGACAGGTGTTCCAAATTCCTGTACTATTCAGTTCATCAAAGGTCCCGGAACCTTTCGGGGCCTTTAGCACTCTCACTATTCGAGTGCTAAGCTGATCCCCTATTCAGGAGGTTCCACCCATGTCTCAAGCTTTGGTGACCGCCAACCTGCCGGTGCCGAGTGTCGTCGGCAGTCTGGATGCCTATATCTCGGCGGTCCATCGGATTCCGGTGCTCAGCCAGGACGAGGAGCAGACGCTGTCGCGTCGCTACAACGAACAAGAAGATCTGGAGTCGGCTCGCAAGCTGGTGATGTCGCACCTGCGTTTCGTGGTGCATGTCGCTCGCGGCTACAGCGGCTACGGCCTGCAGATCGCCGACCTTATCCAGGAAGGCAACATTGGCCTGATGAAGGCCGTGAAGCGCTTCGACCCTGACCAGGGCGTGCGTCTGGTGAGCTTTGCAGTGCACTGGATCCGTGCCGAAATGCACGAGTTCATCCTGCGCAACTGGCGCATTGTGAAGGTCGCCACCACCAAGGCGCAGCGCAAGCTGTTCTTCAACCTGCGCAAGAGCAAGAAGCGCCTGGGTTGGATGAATGCCGAAGAAGTGCGCATGGTGGCGAAGGATCTGGGCGTGCCGGAAGCGACGGTGCGCGAGATGGAGTCGCGCCTGTCCGGTCGTGATATTGGCTTCGAAGCCCCGGCTGATGCCGAGGACGATGCCAAGCCGGCACCGGAAGCGTTCCTGATCGACGAAGGCGCGGATCCGTACGAGAACGTGGCTGACGCCGACCAGGCAGATAACCAGCTCGACACGCTGTCGACGGCCCTTAAGAACCTGGACGAGCGTTCGCGCGACATCATCCAGCGCCGCTGGCTCAACGAAGAAAAGGCCACTCTGCAGGATCTTGCGGACGAGTACGGCGTTTCCGCCGAGCGTATCCGCCAGGTTGAGGCCAATGCCATGAAGAAGATGCGCGGCCTCTTCGCTGCCTGATCTTCGGTGTAGGCGTAAGGTGTAGGCGTAAGATGACAAACGGCCCCCATGGGGGCCGTTTGGCTTTGCGGGGACATGGCTGCCTCCGCGTCCCTGTCACTGGATCCCAGGTTTTATGGCTGCCATGCCCCAAGTGCTGGTCATCGAAGACGACGAAACCACCGCACGCGAGATCGTTGCGGAGCTCAGCGTGCACGGCATGCAGGCCGAGTGGGTCGCCAATGGCCGTGATGGCCTCGACCGCGCCATGCAGCGCGATTACGACCTGATCACCCTGGATCGCATGTTGCCCGGCATGGACGGGATTGACGTGGTGGCCGAACTGCGCCGGGCGGGGCGCGACACGCCTGTGCTGATGATCAGCGCATTGAGCGATGTCGACGAGCGCGTACGTGGCCTGCGTGCGGGTGGCGACGACTATCTCACCAAGCCGTTCGCCCCCGATGAAATGTCCGCGCGCGCCGAAGTGCTGCTACGCCGACGCCAGCCACAAGCGGTGGTGCAGCGCCTGCGTGTGGCCGATCTAGAGCTGGATCTGGTAAGTCATGTGGCCTACCGCGGCGGCCAGCCACTGACCCTGTTGCCCACCGAATATCGCTTACTCGAGTTCCTGATGCGCAACTCGGGGCAGGTGCTCACACGCACGATGATCTTCGAGACGGTGTGGGGTTTCCACTTTGACCCCGGCACCAACGTGATCGACGTGCATATCGCGCGTCTTCGGCGGAAGATCGACGGCACCGGGCAGGTGGCGCTGATCCACACGGTGCGCGGCACCGGCTATATGATCGCGGCCGCCAACGAAACAGCTCCGGTGGTGTCATGAACGGACGTCCAAACAGCTGGCACTCCACCACATCACGGCTGATCCTGATCTACGGCTCTCTGTTCGTCGTATGGGGCGCCGTGCTGGTTGGCGTGATCCAGTGGGAAACCACGCGTTATCTCAACACGGTCATTGACCAGATGTTGCAGCAGCGCATGCATTACATCGCTTCGACCGACCCGACGCGCCTTGCCACCACGGTTGATGCGGCGGCGGCCATTGATCCGCACGGCATCATGTCCGTCGGCCTGTTCGACAAAGACCACCAGCCGGTCGCCGGCAACATCGATCATCTGCCGACGTCACTGTTGCGCGACGGCCAGGTGCACCTGCTCAGGCACGGTCTGCCGCGACCGGATCGCGACGCGGAGCGCGTACGGGCGCGCGGACTGGCGACCACGTTGCCGAACGGCGACATCCTGGTTATTGCCAAGGACATCAGCACCATCGACGGCATCGGGGCAATCATCCGTCGTGCGTTGCTGTGGGGCCTATCGCTGACCATCATTCCCGGTCTGCTCGGTGGATTCCTGTTGCGGCGTGGTCCGGAGAAACGGATCCGCCAGTTGCAGGCAGCGACCGACCCCATTCGCCAGGGCGACCTTTCCAAGCGTTTGCCGGTGAGTCGCCGTGGCGACGAACTCGACCAGCTCGCGAGCATCGTCAACACCATGCTGGGCGAGATCGAGCGCCTGATGAACGAAGTGAAGGGTGTGTGCGACAACATTGCACACGATCTACGCACACCGCTGACGCGCCTGCGCGCGCGTCTGTACCGCACGCAGCAGCAACTTGATGGTGAACCCGAAGCAGCCCTGGTGGAGTCGTGCGTCGTCGACATCGACGAAGTACTGACCCGGTTCCGAGCGCTGTTGCGCGTGTCGGAGCTCGAGGATCGCCATCGCGTGGCGTGCTTTGACGAGGTGGACGTCGGGCAGGTACTGCGTCAGGTGCATGAGTTTTACGCGCCTGTCGCCGAGGATCGCGGGCAGACGTTTGACGTCGATATCCAGCAACTCATGCCCGTACGCGCCGATGCACACCTTCTGTTCGAGGCACTGGCCAATCTGGTGGGCAATGCGATCAAGTTCACGCCGACCGGTGGCCGGGTCAGCCTGCGCGCGAGCATGGACAAGCGTGGGCCGCGAGTGGATGTGATCGACAGCGGACCGGGCATACCCGCTGACGAGCGGGATGCGGTGACGCGTCGTTTCTATCGCGGCGATAACAGCCGCACAACGGGTGGTTCCGGACTGGGTCTCAGCATCGTCAGCGCCATCGTGCGCCTGCATGGATACGCGCTCGACATCGCCGACGCCAGCAGCAGTGGCGCTCGACTCACGCTGTACTGTTACACCTTGGATCCCGACGAGAAAGTCGGCACCTGCTTGTCGCGCTCTGTGCCGGAAGTCACGCCCATGACGGTCTGAGCGCGCATGGCTGCATGAAGAAATCTTCATGCAGCCAGCGAAAGCGCTTGGTTCGGGCAACATGAAATTATCTTCATCCGCAGGGTCCACCTGCCGATATCCCGTGCATGCGAAAATTTGCCGCGACGCATCATTTCGCGCACGGAAATCCCCCGCATGCTTGGCATCGTCCGGATCGCGCTCACGCGGCCCTACACTTTTATTGTTCTCGCACTGGCCATTCTCATCTTTGGTGTGATGTCGGCCATGCGCACGCCCACCGACATCTTCCCGGAGATCAACATCCCGGTGATTGCGGTGTCCTGGCAGTTCACCGGCATGACACCCGACCAGATGTCTGGCCGCATGAATACGCCGTTCGAGCGCGTGCTCACCACGACCGTCAACGACATCGAGCATATCGAGTCGGAGTCGATCAACGGTATGGGCATCACGAAGATCTTCTTCCAGCCTGGCGTGAACATCGCTACGGCGAACGCGCAGGTCACGGCCATCGCGCAGACGATCCTCAAGCAGATGCCAGCCGGTGCCACGCCACCGTTGATCGTCAACTACAACGCTTCGACGGTGCCGATTTTGCAGCTGGCGCTGTCCGGCACCGGCCTGAGTGAGCAGCAACTGGGCGACATTGGCCTCAACCAGTTGCGTCCGCAGCTGGTGACGGTGCCCGGCGCGGCCATTCCGTATCCGTTCGGCGGCAAAACGCGCCAGGTACAGCTGGACGTGGATCCGGCGCAGTTGCAGGCGCGCGGCCTGTCCACGCAGGACGTGGCGAACGCGCTGGCCAACCAGCAGCAGATCAGCCCGATCGGCACGCAGAAGATCGGCAAGTACGAATACGTGATGGAGCTGAACAACGCAGCCATTCACGTGCAGGAGCTGGAAGACCTGCCGGTGAAGGAGGTCAACGGCACCACGATCTACATTCGTGACGTGGCCCACGTGCGCGACGGCAACCCGCCGCAAACCAATATCGTGCATGTGGACGGCAAGCGCTCGACGTTGCTGTCTATCCTCAAGAACGGCTCGACCTCAACGCTCGCCATTGTGGCCGGCGCGCGCGAAAAGCTCGCGCAAATGAAGGATGCGTTGCCCGAAAACCTGACTGTGACGCCGATCGGCGACCAATCAGTGTTTGTGCGTGCGTCCATCGATGGCGTCGTGCGTGAGGGCATCATTGCCGCGGCACTCACCAGTTTGATGATCCTGTTGTTTCTCGGCAGCTGGCGCTCGACGCTGATCATCACTACGTCGATCCCGCTAGCGGTGCTGGGCTCGGTGTTTACGCTGTCGGCCATCGGCCAGACGCTCAACATCATGACGCTCGGTGGCCTTGCGTTGGCGGTGGGCATCCTGGTGGACGAAGCCACGGTGACCATCGAGAACATCAACTGGCATCTGGAGCAGGGCAAGGACGTCATCACCGCGATCGTGGACGGTTCGGCGCAGATCATCGTGCCGGCGTTCGTGTCGCTGTGCTGCATCTGCATCGTGTTCGTGCCGATGTTCTTCCTGCCGGGCGTGGCGCGCTATCTGTTCGTGCCGATGGCGGAGGCGGTGATCTTCGCGATGATCTTCTCCTTCATCCTGTCGCGTACGCTCGTGCTGACCATGGCGAAGTACCTGTTGCAGGAGCATCCCGCGACGGTGGACGAACACGGCCAGCACATCGCGCAGCCAGCACCGAAGACCGTGCTGGGCCGCTTCCAGCAGGGTTTCGTGAACCGCTTCGAGAAGTTCCGCGCGGGCTACAGCGGCGTACTGCACCTGGCCTTGGAACATCGAAAGGTGTTCGTGGTTGGTTTCCTTGGATTTGTGCTGCTGTCTTTCGCTCTGCTACCGGGCCTTGGTAGCAACTTCTTCCCGGATGTCGATGGCGGCCAGATCCTGGTGCATGTGCGTGTGCCGGTAGGTACGCGTGTGGAAACCACGTCTGCTGAATTCTCTGACATCCAGAAGGCTATCCGCCAGGTGATTCCGCCCGATGAACTGGAGGCCATGGTCGACAATATTGGCCAGTACTCCAGCTCGATCAACACCATCTACAACAACACGGGCGAAATTGGCGAAGCCGACGGCGATATCCAGATCTCGCTGAAGGAAGGCCATCGCCCGAGCGCGGAATACGTGAAGATCCTGCGCGAGAAGCTGCCTCGTTCGTTCCCGGGCTCGACCTTCTCATTCCCGCCGGCGGACATCGTCAGTCAGATCCTGAACTTTGGTTCGCCTGCACCGATCGATCTGCAGGTCCGTGGCGGCAAGCTCGACAAGGATTTCGCGTACGCCAACGAGCTGCTCAACAAGGTTCGCCAGATCCCGGGTGTGGTCGATGCACGTCTGCAGCAGTCGCAGGCACAGCCGGCGTTCCGTATCGATGTGGATCGTACGCGTGCGCAGCTTCTGGGTCTGACCGAAGCCGACGTGACCAACAGTTTGATCGCGGACCTTTCCGGCACCGCGCAGGTGGCACCCACGTATTGGCTGAATCCGGACAACAACGTCACCTACCCGATTTCGGCGCAGGTGCCGCAGTACCAGCTTGACTCGCTGCCGCAGCTCAACAATCTGCCGATCACGGCCAAGAGCGGTGGCAATGCGCAGGTACTGGGTGCGTTGGCCGACATCACGCGCACACATCGCAACACCGTCGTGAGCCAGTACAACATCCAGTCGATGGTGGAGATCTTCGCCGCTACGCAGGGCCGTGATCTGGGCGCGGTGGCCGGTGACATCCAGAAGGTGATTGACGACACCGCTAAGGACAAGCCCAAGGGTGCGAATACCGTGCTGCTAGGTCAGGTACAGACCATGCACGACGCCTACTCGGGTCTGCTGTTCGGCCTGCTGGGTTCGATTGTGCTGGTGTATCTGTTGATCGTGGTGAACTTCCAGTCGTGGACTGACCCGTTTGTGATCATCACGGCGCTACCTGCGGCATTGGCTGGCATTCTCTGGATGCTGTTCGTCACGCACACCACGCTATCGGTGCCGGCTTTGACGGGCGCGATCATGTGCATGGGTGTGGCGACCGCTAACTCCGTGCTGGTGGTGAGCTTCTGCCGCGAGCGACTGGCTCTGCACGGCGACGCCTTGCTGGCGGCGCGCGAGGCAGGCTTTGTTCGCTTCCGCCCGGTGTTGATGACCGCGCTGGCCATGATCATCGGCATGGTGCCGATGGCACTTGGCCTTGGCGATGGCGGCGAGCAGAACGCGCCGCTGGGCCGCGCCGTGATCGGTGGCCTGCTGTTCGCTACCACGGCCACGCTGATCTTCGTTCCCGTCGTTTTCTCCATCGTGCATGCGCGTTACAAGCACGCGCCTGACTCTGATTCGGCTGACCATGCCGGAGTGCCCGCTCATGTCTGAACATACCCAACTTCCTGAGGTCCATCTGTCCCCGCGCCGGCTGCGCCTGGCAGCCGCGATTGGCGTCGTGGTGTTTGGTGCGATTGTGGTGGTCGGCGTCACGACGCGCATCGTGCAGGCTCGCAGCCTGCATCAATGGACGGACGAACAAGCCATTCCTACCGTGGTGATTTCCGAGCCGGAAAACGCCAACGGCTCGGCGCCGCTCGAACTGCCCGCGCAAATGGATGCGTTCACCAACGCACCTATCTACGCGCGCACCAGCGGCTACCTGAAATCGTGGGATAAGGACATCGGCGCCACGGTAAAGGCTGGCGACGTGCTCGGCATCATCGACACGCCGGACCTCGACCAACAGCTGTTGCAGGCGCAAGCCGATCTGGCGACTGCCAAGGCCAATGCCGCGCTTGCTGCGACTACTGCCAAGCGCTGGCAGGTATTGCGCCAGACCGATCCCGATTCGGTCTCGCAGCAGTCGGTGGACCAATACAACGGCGACCTCGCTGCCAAACAAGCACAGGTCAATGCCTCGCAAGCCAACTTTGATCGCCTGAAGGCGCTGAAGTCGTACGCCAAGCTGGTCGCGCCGTTCGACGGCCGTGTGACCGCGCGCAACACCGACGTGGGTGCGCTGATTACGGCTGACAGCAGTGGCACCGGCACGCCACTCTTTACAGTGTCCGACACCAGCAAGCTGCGCGTCTACGTGCGTGTGCCGCAGGTGTATGCACCGGCTATCCATAAGGGTGACGAAGCCACGCTCACCGTGCCTGAGTATCCCGGCAAGTCGTTCACCGCGAAGGTTGAGGCGGATGCGCGTGCGATCACGCCGACGTCGGGCACCACACTGGTGCAGCTGATGGTCGACAATCCGGACGGCAAGTTGCTGCCGAGCAGCTATGCCAGTGTGAGCTTCAAACTGGGCTCCGGAGCACTTGGTCTGCGCGTGCCTGCAGAGGCACTGATCTTCGACGACAAGGGTCTGCATGTCGCGACGCTGGATGCCAGCGACCACGTGCACTTCAAGTCGGTGTCAATCCGCCGTGACTACGGCAAGACCATTGAAGTGGGTTCGGGTCTGGCACCGAGTGATCGCGTGATCATCAACCCGCCGGACGGCCTGACCGACGGTGACGAAGTACGCATTGCCAAGAACCCGCAGGCGGGCAAGCCCCATGAAAAAGCCTAAGAGTCTTGCGGCGACCATCGCGGCGACGCTGGTGCTGGGCGCATGCTCCATGGCGCCCACGTACAAGCAGCCCGAAGCACCGGTTGCCGAGCACTACCAGCCGGCTGGCCCGTGGACCACGGCTCAGCCATCGGATCAGTTGCCGCGCGAAGGTTGGTGGACGTTGTATGGCGACGACCGCCTCAACAACCTCGAGCAGCAGCTGATCGATCACAACCCCGATCTCGCCGCGGCCTTTGCCAGTTACCAGCAATCGCGTGATTACCTCGCACAAGTGCGTGCGGATCTGTTCCCGCAGGTATCGGCTGGCGCCAGTGCGCAGCGCAATCGTGCGTCGCTGAATTCGCCGTTGCACGGTGCGACGTCGCCGGAGTACTACGACCTTTACTCGGCGACGGCGCAGGCCTCGTACGAGGTAGACCTGTGGGGCCGCGTGCACGACAACGTCGCAGCCGGCCGAGCCTCCATGCAGGCATCGGCGGCCGATCTCGCGTCGGTGCGTCTGAGCCTGGAAGCCTCACTGGCGGATAGCTACGTGCAGTTGGTTGGTGTGGATCGCCAGATCGATCTGCTACAGAAGACCGTTGATGCGTATCAACGTGCCTTGCAGCTGACCACGACGTTGCACCAAGGTGGCGCGGTCTCGGGTCTGGATGTGGATCGTGCACAGACGCAGCTGGCGTCGACGCGTTCGCAGCTGTCGCAGACCAAGGCGCAGCGCGAAGTGCTGTTGCATGCGATTGCATCCCTGGTGGGCCAGCCTGCGTCTGACTTTACGCTGGATGCGAAGACCGACTTGCCGAGCCTGCCGGTGATTCCGGTGGGCCTGCCTTCCACGCTGCTTGAGCGTCGCCCAGACATTGCTGCCGCGGAACGTCGTACCGCGGAAGCGAATGCGCAGATTGGCGTCGCCCGTTCGGCGTTCTTTCCCTCACTCACACTTAGTGCGGGTGGTGGTTACACCAGCGGCGCGTGGGGCAACTTGTTGAACGCGCCGAGCACGCTGTGGGCGTTGGGTCCGAATCTGTTGCTTAACGTGTTTGACGGTGGTCGTCGTCGAGCGCAGGTGGCGTCAGCGCATGCCGCCTTCGACGAGGCGAGTGCGCACTACCGGAGCACGGCGCTCGCGGCGTTCCAACAAGTGGAAGACAACCAATCGCTGCTGAAGAACTACGGCAATGCCTTAGTGGATCAGCAGGACGCCACCACGGCGGCGGATCGCACGTTGAAGCTGTCGACGGCGTTGTATAAGCAGGGTGCCAACAGTTATCTCGATGTGGTGACGGCGCAGGTGGATTCGCTCAACGCGCATCTTGGGTTGTTGTCGCTGCAGACGAATCAGCTGCGGGCGAGTGTGCAGTTGGTGCGGGCGTTGGGTGGTGGGTGGCAGGGTGGTGATATTGCTGTGAGGCAGTTGGCTGAGGATGCGAAGGCGCATGGGATGAAGTGAGGGGCGCTTGAAGCGCTTTTTGCTTCTTTCCTCTCCCTTTTGGGAGATGGTTGGGTGCTCGCCTCGCTGTTTTATCTTTAGCCGTCACCCCGGCGCAGGCCGGGGTCCAGTAGCGATATCGCTTGGTTGTCGCGTTACCGCGATCTGGCCGCCTACGCGGCGGGCGTTTCGCCCTTCTGCCGAAGGCCGAGTCACTTTTCTTTGCTTGCCCAAAGAAAAGTAACCCAAAGAAAGGGCACCCCCGTCGCGTCGCCGGCCGATAAAGCCGGCCGGTCCGTGAGGGTCGGCCGGGCTTTTCGACGGGGCTCCTGCCCCGACGAAAAGTGCCGGGCGTCCTGCCCGGCACCCCTACGGGGCCTTTTCGTCCACCCCTCACCGCCGCTCAAGGGGGCCCGAAGGTCAAAAGCGCCAAGC
>NZ_JAELTQ010000154.1 GCF_016428905.1 Dyella sp. ASV24
CGACGACGCTGACCGTAACATTCGTGAAGCGATCGTAGCGTTGGAGATGGCATGCAAGGCGAAGTTGCGAGGATAAGATGGCGCTGACCAAAGCGGAGATGGCCGAGCGCCTCTTTCTTGAGGTAGGCCTCAACAAGCGTGAGGCAAAAGAATTCGTAGACGCCTACTTCGAGGTCGTCCGCGAGGCGTTGGAAAAAGGTGAGCAGGTGAAGCTGTCCGGTTTCGGCAACTTCGACCTGCGTCAGAAAAACCAGCGGCCGGGGCGTAATCCCAAGACGGGCGAGGAGATTCCTATTTCCGCTCGTCGTGTGGTGACGTTCCGACCGGGTCAGAAACTCAAGGTGCGAGTCGAGGGCTATGCTGGACCAAGGGAATAACACCGAGCTACCCGCCATTCCGGCGAAGCGCTACTTCACGATCGGTGAGGTAAGCGAACTGTGTGGCGTCAAGCCGCACGTGCTGCGGTACTGGGAACAGGAATTTCCCGCGCTCAATCCCGTCAAACGTCGCGGCAACCGCCGCTACTATCAGCGACACGACGTGCTGATGATTCGTCAGATCCGTGGCCTGCTCTACGACGAAGGTTTTACCATCACGGGTGCTCGCGCCCGTCTGGAAGGCCCGCAGGCGCGCATGGAGTCGAGCATTTCCCATCAGATCGTGCGTCAGGTGCGCATGGAGCTGGAAGAAGTGCTGGCGCTGCTGCGCCGCTAAGTTTCATCCGAGGCTTCCGGTACTACTAGCCAAGCTGGTAGACTTGTCCTCTTGCCGTATCGTCGGGGCGTAGCGCAGCCTGGTAGCGCATCTGCCTGGGGGGCAGAGGGTCGTGGGTTCGAATCCCGCCGTCCCGACCAATTCGGCAACAGATAGCAAAACGGCGCCCTTGGGCGCCGTTTTTGTTTGCATGGTTCTTGGGGCTCTCAATAGAGCACGCGACTACGCAGCGTGCCCGGGATGGCCGCCAACCGGTCTTTCAGTTCGCCCGATTGCTTCTCGTCGGCAGCGATGTGAGCACATCGCCGGTGTACCCATGGCCGGGACGAATGAGCGGAAGGCCAGGAGAGGCTTGATGGACTTCATCAAACCTCCGGCTTGCGTGGCGTGCTTTAGTGATCTGTCGCCGAGTACGCTGTTGTCCAGCCTGCCTCGTAACCGTCTGGTGCATCCTTGAGCGCCGTGGCGTTGACCTTCAAGGGGCGATATTCCAGGCGGGAAATGAAGCTGGCGACCGAGGGTGACCTGGCCGTGGTGTCAAAGGATTGCCGCAATTCGTTGGAGCTACCCGCAATGCGGAACAGCGTGAGCTTCTGGATGGCGCAATCTGCCATGCCCATGACGACTTGTTTGCAGGCTTCGCTATCCGCGACCAGACTGTCGGGCGTCGGGACAAAGCCGTCGGTGACGAGTATCTCGCCGGGTTTCGCGTCAAAGCGAGCGAAGGGGTGCGTCAGCGTGATTGCGAACCGCAAACCACCTACGTAGTTCTTATCGACAGCAGTCTTCCAGCCGCCCGGATCGGTCACGCGAGTTTCATTGTGGTACTGAGCTTGCCAGCCGACGCAGCCGGTGACGCCGCCACCAGTTTGGGACATGGTGCAGGTTGATCCGTCGTAAACCTGCATATTCTGATACTGCGCATCAGACCAGTACTTATGCTCGCTGAACTCTGCATTCTGTGTCTCGCTGACACTCGTGATGCCAACCTTGGGTTGGTCGGTCCAGCGTTTGGAGTCCAGCGCGGGCAGCTTACTGCGATCTAGGTCGTAGGTCAGGCCGACCAGATCATAACTGCCGGGATCGACGATATAGATCCCATACAGAGCCTTGTTCACCATCACCATCTGGATGTAGCCGAAAAGGCCGGAGAGCTCCTGCGAGGATTGATCGCCCGCCTGCAACAAGTCGTCACGATCACCCGTGGCGCGCCACACCAGCGTGGCCGTTTCGTCGAACCGGTATGCCTGTCGTTTCGAACCGCCGTCGGTATGAATGTCAGCAAAGGGCGTCAGCCTGTATTTGGCGACTTTGTTCATCATCGGCATGAAAACAATGGCTTTGCCGGCATCTTGCGCGCGCTGATAGAGCAGTGTCTGCGCTCTCTGAATCAGATCTTGTGCCTGTTTTTGCTTGTTCTGAGCAGCCGCTTTCTGCTCTGCCTCTTCCTTCTCTACGTTCTTGAACGGATTGCGTAAGGCAATGAGCGACGAAGACTCTTTCTTTTCTTCGGGCAGTGGCGCGCCGTTGATGGCCATATTGAGCAGCGTGCAGGAGAGTCGACGCACCCGCTCCTTGCTGATGCCATCCTGTTCCTTGCTCAGGCGCGTGGTGAGGGATGCCGCATTGAGCGAGGAGTCCATGTCCAACTGCAAAGAGGCAGCGTGTAGTTGCAGTTTCGTGAGCAGGGATGCGCGGTCCCGCAGGCTGGCAGCATCGTTCAGGGTAAGCGTGAAGGTGGCTTTGGTGCCATGCACGGCACTCGCCTCCAGGTAAATGTCTTTGTTCTGTGCGATAAAACCCTTTAGTTTTTCCAGGGTTTCGGGAACGTTCGCGTGAGAGCCCAGTGACCAGGTGGAAAAGATTTGCCCTTCTACCTCGCTCCCTCGGCCGAGGGCGAAGTTGGCCACGCATATATCGGTGACTTGCTGTGGAGTGGGGACAAAGCCGGGCGATGGCGTGTCGTTGCTCGCGGCAGAGGGTGCACCCACCTGAAGCCTGTCGAGTGCCTGGCACAGGTTTTCCCGCGCCATCTCCGGCTCGATGCTCATGTCGGTCGGCAGCGTCGTGGATATCGAAACCTTGCCGTTCTCATCGGCTCTTACGTGGAGGTCAAAACCGCGAGAGCTGGCATTGGCCCGCTGGCTGACAATGAGGTCGCCGCCTTGTTTTTCATAGGTTTCGCGACCGATCAGAAAACCATCACGCAGCGCTATTTGTTTGTACTGCGCGAGCGCATCGTGAGGTGAAAGTCCGTCGATCGTTCGTGAGGCGGCAAAGGACATGCCACTCTTCACGTCACCACTAGAGGTGAAGTTAGCGCGGCATGCGTTGTCCTGCGCGGATGCACTCATTGTGAATAGCAGCAGGATGTTGGCGGCAAGCCAACAGGTAACCTGCCGTAACAGAGGGAAAGAATGGTTGGACGACATGCGAAACCTCCTTGTTGTCGATGCTTTCATCACTTGCAGGGTCTCGGCATCCTTGCGCGGAGCGCCAGCCAGTACCCACTGGATATGACCCTTAGGCGAGGCTTGCACAGGGGTGCAAGCCATTTCAACAGATAATTCCAGCGCCCTCCGGACTAAAGCAGATCAGCATTGTGGAGCGGAAATCTGCTTTAGGAACCTTAAAAATAGAACTGACCGGGAGACATCAATACAGCACGCGACTACGCAGCGTGCCCGGGATGGCCGTCAACCGGTCTTTCAGTTCGCCCGATTGCTTCTCGTCGGCGGCCACATCGATCACCACGTAGCCCACTTCGCTGTCCGTCTGCAGGAACTGCGCGTCGATATTGATGTTGCCGGCGGAGAACAGCTCGTTGATGCGCGAGAGCACGCCAGGCACGTTGCGGTGGATGTGCAGCAGGCGGCGGCTGCGCGGGTGTTCCGGCAACGAAACCTCCGGGAAATTCACCGCCGACAGGGTGGAGCCGTTGTCGCTGTAACGCACCAGTTTCGCAGCGACTTCGATACCGATATTGTCCTGCGCCTCCAGTGTGCTGCCACCGATGTGTGGGGTCAGGATGACGTTGTCCATGCCCACCAGTGGTGACACGAAGGCATCGTCGTTGCCCTTGGGTTCCACCGGGAACACGTCCACCGCCGCGCCGGCCAGGTGCTCCGAGCGCAAGGCTGCGGCGAGAGCATCGATATCCACGACGGTGCCGCGAGAGGCGTTGATCAGCAGCGAACCCTTGCGCATATGGGACAGTTCGCGGGTACCGACCATCAACCGGGTCGAGGGCGTCTCAGGTACGTGCAGAGTCACTACGTCGGCACGCTCGAGCAGATCCTCAAGACTGTCCGCGGCCCGCGCATTGCCGAGCGAAAGCTTGGACTCGATGTCGTAGAAGATCACGCGCATGCCCAGGCTTTCGGCCAGCACACCAACCTGTGTGCCGATATGGCCGTAGCCGACGATACCCAGCACCTTGTCGCGCACCTCGAAGCTGCCGGCCGCCGACTTGGTCCAACCGCCGCGGTGGCACAAGGCGTTCTTCTGGGGGATGCCGCGCAACAGCATAATAGTTTCAGCGATAACTAATTCCGCCACGCTGCGCGTGTTGGAGTAGGGCGCATTGAAGACGGGGACGCCAAGCCGGCGCGCGCTGCCCAGGTCCACCTGATTGGTGCCAATGCAGAAGCAGCCCACGGCAATTAGCCGTTTAGCCTGCTGAAGCACTTCATCGGTGAGGTGTGTGCGCGAGCGGATACCAACGATGTGCGCTTCCGCGATGCGGGCCTTCAAATCCGCTTCCGGCAAGGCCTTTTCGTGGTATTCGATCTGGCTGTAACCAGCGCGGTGGAAGCTTTCGACGGCACTGCGGCTGACGCCTTCCAGCAGGAGCACCTTGATGTCTTGTTTCGGGAACGAGGTCTTCATGGGCCATGGCGCGGTGGGTGACCCCCTCACTATGCCAGACCTTGAAGCGCTTTTGCGGCGTCGCAACACTGGACGATGCTAGGCTGCGCTGGCAGGCTTGCAGGGCACTCCGGGGAACACTACATGACTGACGCTCGACTGGCCGCGCTTGCCGCTCGGTTGCCCAACCTTCGCCTGCTGACTGACCCGGCCGACCTGGAGCACTACGGTCGTGACTGGACGCGTCGCTGGACACCTGCACCATTGGCTATCGCCCTGCCAGGTGACGTTGCGGAGGTGCAGGACATCGTCCGCTGGGCTAACGAGCAGGGCGTTGCCGTCGTTCCTTCGGGCGGCCGTACGGGCCTTTCCGGTGGCGCTGTCGCGGCGCATGGCGAACTGGTGCTGAGTCTGGAGCGCATGAACCGCGTGCTCGATTTCGATGCCGTGGACCGCACGCTGACGGTGCAGGCCGGCATGTCGCTGCATGCCGTGCATGAAGCAGCAAAGGAACACGGGCTGATCTATCCGGTGGATTTCGCCGCACGCGGCTCGTGCTCCATTGGCGGCAATATCGCTACCAATGCGGGTGGCATTCGCGTGATCCGTTACGGCAATACGCGGGAATGGATCGCCGGCCTTACCGTGGTCGCCGGCAACGGCAAATTGCTGCAACTCAATCGCGGGCTGATCAAGAACTCCAGTGGCTACGACCTGAGGCAGTTGATGATTGGTTCGGAAGGCACGCTCGGTATCGTTGTCGAGGCCACCGTGCGGCTGACCGATCCGCCGCCATCTTCTCAGGTGATGCTGTTGGCGTTGCCGAACATGGACGCGCTGATGGAAGTCTTCGCGCTGTTCCGCTCCCGTCTCACGTTGCAGGCATTTGAGTTCTTCACCGATGTGGCGCTGCGTCACGTGCTTGCACACGGCGCGCAGCGTGCGATCGATGGAGAGCATCCCTATTACGTCGTTACCGAGTTCGATGCGGATGAATCATCACAAGATGCCGCACTCGCCGCGTTCGAATACGGCGTGGATCATGGCTGGATCAGCGATGGTGTGATCGCGCAGAGCGAAGCGCAGGCTGCCGCGTTGTGGCGGCTGCGCGAGGGCATTACCGAGAGCCTTGCGCCGCATCGCCCGTACAAGAACGACATTTCGCTACGCATCAGCGCGCTGCCGGTATTTCTGCACGAAATCCAGACGCTGCTTGGACAGGCGTATCCGCACTTTGACGTGGTGTGGTTCGGGCATATCGGCGACGGCAACCTGCACATTAACGTGCTGCGTCCGGAGAACCTTTCCGACAGCGATTTCATCGCTCAATGCGAGCATGTCACCAAGCTGCTTGCCGACACGTTGCAGCGACACGGTGGCAGCATCTCCGCCGAGCACGGCATTGGTCTGGTGAAACGCGCTTACCTGGGCAGCACGCGCAGCGAGGCGGAGATCGCCCTGATGCGTGGCGTGAAGCAGGTGTTTGATCCCAAGGGCCTGCTCAATCCTGGCAAGCTGTTCATCTGAGCGGTTTGGGGGGGGATCGTAAGCAAGGTCTAAGTCACGCGTTGCATGCTCTGGGGACCCCGTTACCAACAGGTCTCCCATGCACCGCCCCCTTCGCAATGTCCTCGCACTCGCTCTGCTCGCCGCCTGTTCTTCGCATGTTCTTGCCGCGCCGCAGGTGGCTCCGTTCCAGGTGATCTCGCACCTGCCGCTGGGTGGTGCTGGCGGCTGGGATTACCTGAGTTTCGATGAGCAGCACCGCCACCTGTTCGTGACACGCGGTGATCGCGTGGAAGTGGTGGACGTGGATCAGAACAAGCGCATCGGCACCATCCCGGGCACGCAGGGCGTGCATGGCGTGGCGCTCGACCCGTCCACGCATCGTGGCTACACCAGCAATGGTCAGTCAGCTTCGGTGACGGTGTTCGACCTCAACACGCTGGCGGTGCTTGCCACCATCAAGGGCACCGGCGAGAAGCCGGATGCGATCGCCTACGATGCGGCTTCCAAGCACGTCTTCACCTTCAACGGTAAAGGCAAGTCCTTCAGCGTGATCGATCCGGCGAACAACACCGTGATCACGACGGTGCCACTGTCGGGTAAGCCGGAGTTTGCGGCGACGGACGAAGCAGGTCATATCTACGTGAACAACGAGGATACGGCCGAGCTGATCAAGATCGACACGGCGACGAACAAGGTCGCGGGTACTTGGAAGCTCGGCACCTGTGAGTCGCCGTCTGGCCTGGCCATCGATCGCAAGCACCATCGGCTCTTCTCGGTCTGCGACAACAAGCAGATGGTGGTGAGCGATGCGGATGCGGGCAAGGTTGTCGCCAGCGTCACCATCGGTGAGGGTCCGGACGCGGTGGTCTTCGACGACGCCACTGGCATGGTGTACAGCTCCAATGGCGAGAGCGGCAACATCACTGCCGTGCACCAGGACGATGCGGACCACTACAGCGTGTCCGCGACGATTCCCACCCAGCCGAGCGCACGTACGCTGGCGCTCGATCCCAAGCTGCATCGCTTGTACCTGTCGGCGGCCACGTTGGCCGGCCCGGCGCAAGAAGGCCATCACCCGGCCATCAAGCCGGACAGCTTCACGGTGTTGACGGTGGGCGCGCCGTAAGGCGTGCTGGAGGGCCGCAGGACGGCTCGGGCAAAGGGGGCGGCGTGTTAGCCTAAAGAGCCGTCCCCGACCGTTTCAGGAGCCCCAGTATGTCGCAGGAACTTCGTACCCTGTACCCCGAGATCGAGCCGTATGACACCGGGATGCTCAAGGTGTCGGACCTGCACACGCTGTACTACGAGCAGAGCGGCAATCCGAACGGTAAACCGGTGGTATTCCTGCACGGTGGCCCGGGTGGCGGTACCAACCCCAAGTGCCGTCGCTTCTTCGATCCGGCGGTGTACCGCATTGTGTTGTTCGACCAGCGCGGGTGTGGCAAGTCCACACCGCACGCGGAGTTGCATGACAACACCACGTGGAACCTGGTCAACGACATCGAGCGCATCCGTAAGCACCTGGGCATCGACCGCTGGCAGGTATTTGGCGGCTCGTGGGGTTCCACGCTGGCGCTGGCCTATGCCGAAACCCATCCGGAGCAGGTAACCGAGCTGGTGCTGCGTGGCATCTTCATGCTGCGTCGCTGGGAGCTGGAGTGGTTCTACCAGAAGGGTTGCGATGCGCTGTACCCGGACGCGTGGGAGACGTACCTGCACGCCATTCCGGAAGCCGAGCGCGGTGACCTGATGAGTGCCTACTATCGTCGCCTGACCAGCACCGATCCGGTGGTGCGCGTCGAGGCTGCACGTGCATGGTCGGTGTGGGAAGGTGCGACCAGCTATCTGTACCAGGACGAAGGCCACATCCAGTCCAGCGGCGAAGACGAGTTCGCCTTGGCCTTTGCGCGCATCGAGTGCCATTACTTCGTGCACGGTGGCTTCTTCGAGCATGACGACCAGTTGCTGCGCAACGTGGGACGTATCCGTCACATCCCGGCGGTGATCGTGCAGGGTCGCTACGACGTGGTGTGCCCGATGCGCAGCGCGTGGGATCTGCACCGCGCCTGGCCGGAAGCGGATCTGCACATCGTGCAGGACGCCGGCCATTCTGCATTCGAACCCGGCAATATCTCCGAACTCGTAAAGGCGACGGACCGCTTCCGCGGCTGATCGGCCATTGGGTGATGTTTCCAGCCCCCGGCCGGCAACGACCGGGGGTTTTTCATGGGGTGCCAGCGAGCCTGGGGAATACGTGCAGGCCGACGTGCGCTCGCTTGGCCTGGCGCTTGGCGCGCGCGGCGAGCATGGCGATGGATTGCGCGCGCTGCGGCAGTGGCGGCGCCAGTTCGACTGCACCCATCACCACCGTGGTGCAGGGGAAGAATTGCGGATCGCCGCGGCGATCCTTGCCGCGCAGCCCGCCGTGGACCAGATCGTCCACGTCGAACAACTGGGGCGAGCGTGCATTGAAGGCGTCGATGATGCGCTGGCAGCGTGCTTCCCAATCGTCGCTCTGGAATAGCACCACGAAATCGTCGCCACCGATATGGCCGACGAAATCAAGCGATGGATCGACGTGCTCGCTCAGCAGGCTGGATAACAGGCGGATCATCTCGTCGCCGCGCGAGTAGCCGTAGTGGTCGTTGAACGGCTTGAAGTCGGTGAGGTCCACGTGCACGACGGTGAACGTGTCGCCGCCGTCGATCAAGCGTTCCAAATGCTCGGTGGTGGGGATGTTGCCGGGCAGAAAGGTCAGCGGGTTGGCGTGGCGCGCCGCCTCGATGCGCAACTCACTCACCCTGCGCACCAGTGCTTCGCCGGTGCCAAGGCCGAGGTAGTGTCCCTTGCGGGTGACGATGAAGCCATCAGCCAGATAGCGTTGGTCTTCGCCACGCAACACGTCAGCCAAGCTTTCCAGGCTGCGGTTTTCGTCGCAGACCAGTGGTGCACTGTTCATCAGCGCCGTGCATGACTTTCGCGCCAGCAGTTCGCGTGCGAAAGGTTGCGCCATGCGCTCGTTGACCAGTCGGCGATTGATCAGCCCGATGGGGTGGCCGTCCTTCACCACGGCGACAGCATGCAGTTCCGGATGCTCCACGAACAGCGCCATGACTTCGTCATTGGTCTGGCGTGGTTGCACCGACGGTGCTTCCATCAACAGATGGCTCACCTGGGTCGGGCGTTGCGTCACGGGGCCGCGAGGGCGCGGCAGCACCGGTACGGCGGCGGTGCGCAACACCTGCCGGACTTCAGTGCCCACCTCATGCACGGCGCGCTCGGCAGGGTGGCCGATCAGAAAGCCCTGCGCGTAGGGAATACCGAGGTCGCGCATCACACGCAAGTCCGCCGGGTCTTCCACGCCTTCGCCCACCAGATCGGTGCCGAGCGACTCGGCCACCTGGCAGAGCGAACGCACGATGGCGAGCCGCCCCGCGCTGCGCGACAAGCCGTTGATGAGGTAGCGGTCGATCTTCACCACGTCGGGGTGGATCTCGTTCCACATCTCGAAGTTGGAGTGACCGTTGCCGAAATCATCCAGCGCGATGCGCATGCCGTGTGCGCGCAAATAGCCGAGTGCATGCGCAAGGCGGGCAGGGCTTTCCACCACGTCGCGCTCGGTCACCTCGATGGTGACGCGCGCCGGGTCGAGGCCGCACGACGACAGCGCCGCAAGCACGTCATCCGGTCGCAACGAGTCATGCAGGATCGCGTGCGCGCTCAGGTTAACCAGCAGGCGCCCAGGAGCCGCCTGGGCTTCAAACGCGCTGCAGATTGTGCGTGCGGCATGCAGCTCCAGCTCTGCCAGTCGGCCTTCCATCCGCGCTAGATCCAGCAGATCGAGGATGGAGATATTCCCCGGCGCGAAGGCGCAGCGGCTTAAACCTTCGTGTGCGACGACCTCGAGCGTGTCGACGCGCACCACCGGCTGGAAGACCGGCCGGAGGCTTCCTCTGAGGAGTGCGCGCTCGAGCATGGCGTGCGGCTTGTAGTGGTAGGCGAGACTGACTGACATGCCCTGCTGGATGTCAGGCCGCGATGGCCTGAGTGTTCTGCGTCATTGCGGATGGAGGACGCGCGTCGTGCGCTGTCCCATGATTGCCGCCCTTTTCGGGAAGGCGGAAGAATGCGACTTGCCGCATCAGCGTGTCAGCATCGGTGGCCAATGCGCGCCCGGTGAAGTTGATGTCTTCCACGAGATCGGCATTCGCCTGGGTGATGCCGTCCATCTCCATGACGGCGCGGTTGATCTGGGTGATGCCGCTGACCTGCGACTGGCTGGCGCGAGAAATCTGCGTGACGCGTTCGGACACGCTGCCCATGCCTGAGACGATACCGTCCAGCGCCTCACCGGAACGGGACACGCGTTCACGCGCGATGTCCACCGCTTCGCTACTGCGCTCCACCAGACGACGGATATCCTTGCCTGCATCAACGCAGCGACGCGCGAGCTGTCGCACTTCCGTCGCTACCACCGCAAAGCCACGGCCACGTTCGCCGGCCTGCGCGGCTTCGATCGCCGCGTTGAGCGAGAGCAGGTTGGTTTGAAAGGCGATGCTGTCGACCAGGTCGACGATCTCCGAGATATCGCGGCTGGCCTTTTCGATGGCAAGCATGGAGTCGATAGCCTCGCTAGCCACGTGACGGCCGTGCTCGGCGTGTGCCAGCGCGTCGCGCGCCGCCAAGGCTGCGCCGTCGGCATGGCCGGCGCCCTGCGTGGCTGTGTCGGCCATCTGCGCCATCGAAGCGGCCGTTTCTTCAAGGCTGGCGGCCTGTGCCTGCGTGCGCTCGCTGAGTGCGTTGTTGTCCTGCGCAAGTCGGCGTGCGCGTTCGCCCACGGATGCCGCGCCCGTGCGGACCTCGGTGAGCACGCGGGTGAGTTGCGCATCCATGGAAGCCAGTGCCTGCAGGAGCTTGCCCAGTTCATCGTTAGAGCCGGTTTCCACGGCTTCACCCAGCGTACCGGCAGCGATGCGTTCGGCCACCTGCGTGGCGCGAGTCAGGCGCTGCATCAGCGAGCGCATCAGGGCACCGTCCATGACGATGGTGAGGACCAGTGCGACGCCCAGCAGGACGAGCAAGAGGATCATGCCGTCGCGGTCTGCCGCATGCTGCATCGCCACCTGTTGGTTACCCTTGGCCAGCGCAGCCTGGAACAGGTTGGCGAAATCGCTTTGCAGCGGCTCGTACGCCGGTTGCACTTCGGTGGTGAGTTTGAGGCCGGCGATATCGAACTGACCGGCATCGAGCAAGGCAAGCGTCTCGTCGATAGTGCGGTCCGCATCGGCGCGATGGGTGGCGGCCACCTTGAGCGTCTGCGCCTGTTCCTGTGCGAGCTCACTGCCGAGCAACGCTTTCCAATGGCGCTCGCCATCCACGCGATCCACGTGGATGCGCGTGTGCGCGTCATCCACGGCGGAGGGCAGCTGGGACATCACGGCATGTACCAGCACCTGCAGAGTGCTGTTG
>NZ_JAELTQ010000155.1 GCF_016428905.1 Dyella sp. ASV24
GTCGATGCGCCACACCTCCGGGCGATCACGGACGGGGCACATGGCATTCCCTGACACGGATCACACGCTGATCCGCCGAACGGCTGCGCCTTGAAGGAGGCCCCCATGTCTTCCACCACCCCCGACTCGCGTGTGCGTTCTCCGAGTGACGTGCTACGCGAGGATCACATGCGTCCCCATGCCATGTCGCCCCGTGAACTGGCCCGCCGCATGGGTTTGCCGGTGGGCCGCATTCGTCGCGTGCTCATGGGTGAACCCATCGACCTGGAATGCGCCACCCGCCTTGCGGTGGTGTTCCGCACCACCGCGCTCTACTGGGTGGTGTTGCAAACGGAGTTCGATATGGCGTGCGCGCGGCGTGAGCACGAGCCGGGCGGATGGGGTGTGTTGTAAACGCGGCGCGTTCTAGAGCTGAACATCCTGCGTGCCCGCGACGTGCACGCGGTTACCGCCGTTCTTCTTGACGTGGTACATCGCGGCGTCGGCCGCGCGCATGAGTTCGCGTGAGCTCCGCCCATGCAAGGGATAGGTGGCGACACCAATGCTGGTCGCTGCGCGCAAGGTGTGGTCGGACAAAAGGAAGGGTGCGTAGATGGCTGCGCGTAGTTTTTCCGCGACGGAGACGCTATCGGCGATGGATTGCAGCCGACACAGCAGCACCACAAATTCATCACCGCCCATGCGGCCGACCACATCGCCTTCGCGCAGGTGGCTACGGATGCGTTGTGCTACTTCGCACAGCAAGAGGTCGCCGGTGTGATGGCCGAAGCGATCGTTGACCTGTTTGAATTTGTCCAGGTCGATATAGAGCAGGGCAAGGTTGCCGCCGAAGCGCGACACGTTGTCCAGCGCGGCCTCAAATTGTTGGTGGAACAGGTCGCGATTGGCGAGATCGGTGAGCGGGTCGTGCCGTGCGATATGGTGCAAGCGTTCTTCGGCCTGCTTGCGTTCGATGGCGGCAGCGACCTGGGTGGAAACGAACTGCAGTAGCTCCTTATCCGCTTCGGTGTAGCGCGTGGCGTCGGAATAGCTTTGCACCACCAGTGCGCCGACCGTGGCGCCTTGCGAACACAGCGGCACGCCCAGCCAATGCTGGGCGTCGGTGCCCCTGACGGGCATGGAGGGGTCGGCGGGCGTGTTCGGTGTGACCAGCAAGGCCTGACCCGTGCGGATCAGCTGCGCGGTCAATGTGCCGGAATCCATGCTCTGGGCGGGCGGTGTCGGGTCGCGCTCATCCACAAAGTAAGGAAAGCTCAGCTCGGCGTGTTGGGGGTCGTACAGCGCGACGAAGAAGTTGTTGGCCGGGAGCAGGGTGCCGACGATGCGGTGAATCTCGCCATAGAGCGCCGGCAGGTTGTCCGCCGTGTGGGCAGCCTCGGAGATGGCGTGCAGCGCGGCGGTCATGGATTCGGCGCGCTTGAGTGCGGTGATGTCGCGCGCCACGGCAATGCGCATGCGATCCGGTTCGGACCAGCGCGCCGACCACATGATGTGCACGATGCTGCCGTCTTTGCGGATGTAGCGGTTCTGGAAATGCGATTGCGGGTGGCCGGCCATGATGGCGGCGGCTACGTCGAGGGTGGCTTCGCGGTCATCCGGGTGCACCAGCTCAATCATGGTGCGGCCGATCACTTCCTCGGGCTTGTAGCCGAAGATGCGTTCGTAGGCTGCGCTGACAAAGACGTAGCGGCCCTCCATGTCGACGACACAGATGGCGTCCCACAGCAGATCCATGATCTTGTTGAGGTCGACGGGTTCCATGGGCAGGCGTCTGGACGGCTAGGGCTGGCTGTGTGCTGGCGGTTGCCAGCAGTCAGCAAGATGCGTGCCGTCCCCGCGGTTGCCCCGCCGGGGCCGCTGTGCGGCGGTGGGGCAAACCCGGTGGGGCTATTCGTCCAGCAGGGCGCGCGCCGTATTCCACATGCCGCGCGTGAGCGGCCGGTTCTCGTGGGGCGTCTGCAGCACCACCAGGGTGGTGGTGCTGATGCTGGCGTGGATCTTCAGCAGCCGGTCGAGCACGGTTTCCAGGTGGGGGATGGACATGGCGACCACGCGCAGCAGGGCGGAGTCTTCGCCCGCCAGGCGACGGCAGTCCAGCACTTCCGGGATATCCGCCACCAGCGCGCCCACGCGGGCGCAGATGCCGCCGTCGCAGCGCAGGCGGATCATGGCGTCGATCTCGTAGCCGAGCTTGCGCGGGTTGAGCACGGCCCGGTAACCGGCAATGACACCGGCTTCTTCCAGCCGCCGGACCCGCTCGGCCACGGCCGGCGCGGAGAGCTTCACCTTGCGTCCCAGCTCGGCGTAGCCCAGGCGGGCGTCCTGCTGAAGGGCTTCCAACAGCAACCAATCCGTAGCGTCCCAGATCGGTTTCGATTCAAAGGTAGCAGCGTTCATGGACATTTCGTTCGTTGGCGAAACATCCGCATCCTACGCTGATTCATCATTCAAGCGCATCGCGGCGAATCTTACGATTTGCACCATTCCCCCTCCGGAAAATCGTCCCATGCAGACCCTGGAACGCCTGGACGGGCGTGCCCTCGCTTATATCGGCATCGCTCTGGTGACCTGGTCGTCGGCGTATGCCGCGATCGCCTATGCCCTGGCGTCGTTCACGCCCGGCGAGGTGGCGCTGGCGCGCCTGGCTATCGGCTCGCTGTGTTTTGCCGTGTTGCTGGTGGTAAAGCGGGTGCCGCTGCCTGCCCGCCGCGATTGGCCGGTGCTGACGCTGCTCGGCATCATCGGCCTCACCGTGTACCACTTGTGCCTCAATACGGCCGAAACGCGTGTGGCCAGCGGTACGGCGGCCATCCTGATCTCGCTGGTGCCGGCCACCACGGCGGCGCTGTCGGCCATCTGGCTGCGCGAGCGCCTGTCGCCCCGCACCCTGGTGGGTCTGGGCGTGGCCCTGGTAGGTGTGATCGTGGTGGTGCTGACCAGCGGCAAGGATGTGAAGGTGGAGCCCATGGCCGCGATGGTGCTGGTCAGCGTGCTGGCGTGTTCCATTTTCTTCGTGGGGCAGAAACCCCTGTTCGCCCGCAACAGCATGCTGGGCGTCACCGGCTTCACCTTCTTCGCGGGCACGCTGGGCGCATTGCCGTTTGGCCTGGGCCTGCCACAGGCGCTGGTGCATGCGCCGTCCTCGCACATAGCGGCACTGTTGTGGCTGGGCATCGCCCCCACGTTCATCGGTTACATCGCCTGGAACGCGGCCTTGCATCGCGCTTCCGCCTCGCAGGTGAGCAGCTTCATCTACTTCTCGCCGCCTATCGCCGTGTTGATCGGTTGGGTGTGGTTGGGCGAACGACCGACCTTGCTGACGCTGGTCGGCGGCGTGATCACGGTGGGCGGCGTGGTGCTGGCCAACGCGCGTCGCCGTGCGGCCGCGCCGACGCCGGTGGTCGCCACGCCCGCCAAGCAGAGTTGAGTGCATGACGCCGATCCGTTTGATCGACGCCGCCGCGCAACTGCCTGAAGCCTGGTCCTCACGCGTGTTTGCGCAGTTCGCCGGCGCGCGACTGAAGCTGGTACGCATGGACGAAACGGCGTACCCGGAAGAGGTGCACGATGACGACGAGGGCCTGCTCGTGCTCGACGGCGTGATGGTGTTGCGTATCCATGGCAGCACCGTGCACGTTGAGGCGGGCGAGTTGTGCGTCATTCCTGCGGGCACGCCGCACAGCGTGGAAGCGGGTAGTCGCGGTACTCTGCTGATCCTCGATACCTGAAGCTGGCGGGAGCCTGTCCGTGACAACGCTTTACATTGCCAACAAGAACTACTCGTCCTGGTCGCTACGCCCATGGGTGCTGATGAAGCACCTTGGCCTGCCGTTTGACGAGCAGTTGGTGGTCTTTGGCGAAGGCTCCAATTGGGATGCCTTCCGTCGCTTCTCGCCGAATGGCCGGGTGCCTTGCCTGCGGGATGGCGAGATGGCGGTGTGGGATTCGCTGGCGATCGCCGAGTACCTCGCCGAAAGTTACGCGAGTGTTTGGCCATCCCATCGCACGGCGCGTGCGTGGGCGCGCTGCGCCGCTGCAGAGATGCATTCGGGCTTCAGCACGCTTCGTAACGAATGCGGCATGAACTGTGGCATCCGCGTGCGCTTGCATGCGATCGGTCCGGCATTGCAGGCGGACGTTGCGCGCATCAACGAACTATGGAGCGAAGGGCTATCGCGCTTCGGCGGCCCCTTCCTGGCCGGTGGTGACTTCACCGCGGTGGATGCCTTCTTCGCGCCCGTGGTGTTCCGCTTCCAGACGTATGGCCTTCCCGCGGATGAGGCTGTGGCGGCGTACGTGCAACGCATGCTGGCGCTACCCGCCATGCGTGAGTGGTACACCGCTGCGCTGGCGGAGCCATGGCGCGATCGCGCGCATGAAGCGGAGACCCACCGTTACGGTGAGGTTGTCGAGGATTTCCGCCTCGCCTGATCAGGCGGACTCTGTCATCGTGCTGTACGGCCGTCGCGTTCGCCATGGGCGGCGCGCGACGAGCACCGGCACCAACGCCATAAAAGCGAGCAGCGCACTCAGGGCATTGATTCGTGCCCCAGATAACCGAGTGCCTTCGCATCAATACACGGATGAGGGTGCGAGCCACGCTCAGCACTATGACGCAGCACGTCAGCGACGTTCTCCGTCGAATGGCCTTGTCGAGAGATAGATGCTCATGCCATGGCAGCATGGTCCCCTTGGTGGTTGATGCGTCTGTTGTCTCTCGTATGGCGACGTGCCACGTAAGTCGAAAAAGCCAGCGATGATCCACGCATCTGACTCACTGATGAGTCCGTTGGAAGGTTGCGGCCACGCAATCCTTGCCGGTGGATGGAAGTGTTTGCATAGATAAGAAGCGCCACCCCTCATGATCCCGTAGCGTGCGTGCAGAAATGGCGTAACAGATCGTCGCAGACGACTGGGCTTCCTCATGGTCGACGATGAGCGACATCAACGCTGATGCGATGCCGAGTGCAGGTCGGCCGTGCACTAGCGCATTGTGCGTGCATGGCCAGTCATTGCCGTGCTCCGGGGTGGCCAGTGATCGGCAGCAAGCGACGCCGTGATGTTCCCCGCGCCATTGGCAGCTGATTGAGCGCCGATACATTTCAGATCATGCCGATAGATCCAGCATCGATGGAAGGTGCAAGCTGATGAGGTATCAGGGGCGAATGTCTACCTGAGGCGTCGCGCATCACTCAATGCAACGACTCGACGCTGTTGCGTTTTCTCTTCGTGCCCGCCGGCCTTTTATCGGTGGTTGGCGCCATCAATTTGAAAGAAAGGAACGAATTCCATGAAAAGGAAGTGGACAGGTTGTGCTTTGCTCGCGGCTCTGGTGAGTGTTGGTGCTCAAGCGGGTGAGGCCCCTTCGAACAAGAATGACGGTTCGCTCACTGGCCAGAGTAATGGCGTTCCTTCCACTCACAACAACGGCACGTACTCTCCTCAGAATACCGGAGCCTCGTCTGGGTGGGGTGAGGTCAAGCCCGTAGCTAGTGAGCCAAAAGCTATCGTTCCCGACGGATGGTCCGGCTCGGCCAGGCTCGGTTTGTCGTACACCAGCGGCAATACGAGGCAAACAGATATTGACGGAAAGTTCGAACTGAACTTCGACAACGAGCAATGGAAGGACAACTTCTATCTGCAAGGTCTGCGTTCTCGTAGCCGGTACGATACGGAAGACGCGCAAGGAAAGCCCGTGCAGCGCATGTCGACGACAGAAAATCGGTATGACATTGGCGCCTCCGTGGGCTACAAGCTTGACCCGCGCAGCTACATTGTCACGGCCGCACGCTACGGCCGCGATGCGTTCGCTGCCAATCTGTGGACTGGCGTGGTTTCCGTGGGCTACGGCTATATCGCGCTGAACACCGAGCGTAACTACCTGTTCTTTGAGGTGGGCCCAGGCTATCGGCGATATCGCCCCGCCGACGTTGGCCAATGGGTCTATCCGCCTGCCCCGGATGTGGCCGCGGATGAGAACACGGCCTCGAATGGTACGGGCGCCCCCGAGCCGACGTACGTCATGGTTCGGCAGAAAACCCGGAGCGGAATGATCGGCCGTGGCCTGGTTGGCTATACGTTTCGTATCAATGACCGTGTTTCGCTTGGCGACTCGCTGCTTATCGAAGCGGGCTCCGGCTACGACTACTACCAGAACGATCTCGATCTGACAGTCAACATGACCGAAAAGTTGGCGCTCTCGGTTGGCTGGCAGGTGCGCTACAACAGCAATGCGCAGAATGGCACCCGGCCGACCGACTCAGTGCTCACCACAAACGTGGTTTACAGCTTCTGATGTCATGGCATGAATGCCTTCGAGCATCGCGCGCCGGCATTTACTTTCTGCACAGACACAAAGCAGATAACACACCCGTTCCAGGGTTTACTCACGGATCCACTCGACATCCTTCGGGTGGAATCCATCGATCGATACTTGGCAAGGACACATTGCATGTGGGTAAAGCTTCTATTTGTTGCGACTCTGGCACTTTCGGTCGCGGCTGCACATGCGTCACATATTGACAACGAGGCAGGGAGCTACGCTTTCACTTCGCTTCCCAAACCCGATGCAGAGGCGCAGCGTACGAACAGCATGCCGTTGTCGGACCAGCAACCCTTGGGGCGATACGCACGTGTAGGCGATGTGCTGGACATCATGGTGAGTGGCCTTCCGGCGGATCACGAAGCCAGCATAATGCTGGGTTTCCGGTCGATGTGGCACTCGTCGCTTGACCAGCAGGAAATACCACTGCACGAAGGTACAAACCGTTTTACCGCGGAGCAGGATGGTCCCCTGTTTATCAGATTCATGGCACCAGAGGGTGAGCAAAACGCGACGGCGGAGCTTGCTCTTTCGGTAAGCGGGGGCAAGCCATTACCCCTTTATATCGACGGCCAAACCACGCCGAGCGGGTGGAAGGCGCAACTGGCTGACTATGCCACGGCGCCCTTTGTGCAGTTTGTCGGCCACCACGCCATGATCACGATGCCGACCACGGTCCTTCGTAAGTATCCGGTCCCCAATCCGCCCGCCACGTTCGAAGTGATCGATAAGGTGCTGGTCTTGGAGGACGATCTGGCGGGCTTCGATGGCTCCACGCCACGCGATACACGTTCACCGCTACGGCATCACTTCGTGGTTGATTTCCGCGCGTCGGACGATGCGCCTTACTACATGTACGCCACATATGAGTTCATCGGGCTACGGCCGGACAATACCGAAGACCTCACCAATCCGTTCAGCTTGAGGCAGGCATGGGGCATCTGGCATGAACTGGGGCATACCCAACAGCAGCGCTCCTGGACGTGGGACAGCGTGGGCGAGGTGACCACGAACATCTTTTCCCTCTACGTGCAGGAAAAGATGGGAATGCCGAATCGACTGGACGTTCCAGGCGCTGGCAAAGATCGCCGCACCATCCGTGAGAAAGCGCAGGATTACTTCGCCCAGCCCTCACGCGACTATCTGGCTGGCGAGGATCACGAAAGCAATGAGTGGAACGATCCGTTCATACGACTCGTGATGTTCGATGAACTGAGGCAGGCCTACGGTTGGGATCTGTACACCGAGATCTTCAAGTATTACCGCGAGCATCCACTTGCTGATGAAGCGACAACCCAGGAGAAAGCGGACAAGTTCGCGGTGGTTCTGTGCACGCTGACCTCGACTGATCTGCGTCCGTTCCTTACGCGCTGGGGGTTCCATCTCGGGCCGCAGACCATGCGCGAGATCGACGACATGCACCTGACGGCTCGCGATATCTAAGGCCGCTCAAATCACCATGGCTGCGCGGCGTGGAGTCCACGGCGACGCCTCGCCTGCCATCGTCCCAGCGTGATCAGCAGCGACGCCACCGCGATGAAAGCGACAAGCACACCGGTGGCGTCCATCAATACCTGCGCGTAGCCCAGGGTCTTCGCGTCCAGAAACGGATAGGGGTACCAACCGTTGGCTGCGCCGCGGAGCAGCACATAGGCAAAGTAGCCCGCCGGGTAACTCTGCCACACGAGTACCTGGGACCAGCGCAGGCCACCCTTGGGTACGGCGAGCCACCAGTACAGAACATAAAGCGGTGGCATAAAGTCGTGCACGATCATGTCGGCGACAAGCACCCAACCCGACGGGCTCCACAACTGCCGCAGCATCAGGTTGTAGATGGCGCTGACGATGACGATGCTCATCGCCGCTGCCGTCTGTACGCCTGGACGTTGCAGAAACCGCGGCAATGCCGCTTGCGTGTCGAATGACGCGGCGGTCAGTACGCCAGCCACGAGCAGGTTGGTGAGGATGGTGTAATAGCCCAGGTATATCCACACGCCTTGCAGTGCCGTGCCGCCGTTATCCTGCGTAAGGCGAATGGAAAACCAGAGTTGTAGTGCTAGCCCAAACCAGCCGAGCAAGGCAGCGAAAGCAGCAAGGGGGCGATAGCGCATGCTCACGATGAGGAATGGCCTTCAGGCGATGGAATCCTACTATGCCATCCGGCGATGGCATGCGGTGCGTCGCAAGAAATCGCCTAGCTCCATAGCGCGGGCTTGGCCACCATCAGCCAGAAGATAGCCATGACGGCCACGAACGCCGGCCAGCCCAGCGCGAACCACCAGCGCATGAGTGTGGTGCAGTTGGCTGGTAGAGGCTGGCCGCAGCGGACTGCGAGCGCGGCCGCATCGCGTACACGCATCTGCAGTACCACCACGGGTAACCAGCAGATGCCGGTCACCACATACAGGCTCATCGCGGTAACCAGCCATGGGCTGTTCCACGGAAAGCCCATCAAGTGCACAAGCGCGATGCCGGTGATGGGCTGGATAATCACTGCCGGCGTGGTGAAGCACCAGTCCGCGCGTACGGTAAGGCGCGACGCCGCTGCAATGGCCTGCACATTCCCGGTGCGCCAGGTGAACCACATGAAGAACGCGGTGCCCAAGCCCGTACCGAACAGCAACGTCGATGACAGGATGTGCACCAGCTTCAACAGCACGTAAGCCGTCATCGCTTTTCCTCCGTGAGCATCAGAACGGCAATGGTTGCCATCAGCGGCACGTTCTTCAGCAGGCCACCCAGCGGATCAAGCCAATGCACCGGCCACAGTGTGCCGATGCCGAGGGTGTAACCCAGCAGCATCAGCAGCATGCCGCCCAGCACCAGGCGGGGGCGCCAGCGCAGCAGGCATAGCGTGCCCAGTAGCAGATCCAGTGTGGCGGTTGCGCGGGCTAGCATCAGCGCTGTGTCGGGCGACAAGGGACCGCCGTGAGCCGATGCTGTCACCGCGTCAGAAGAAAGTGCCCAACCGGTGATGCCAGACGCAAGCCACAGCAGCGCCAGCGTGACGCGCAACAGTGGCAGCGCCAGATACAGGCGGGCGTGCCAGCGGTCCTGCACGTGACTGGGCGATTCGGCCAGCGCGCGTTGCAGCGTGCGCGGAGACAGGCCGAGTCGATCGTGCATGCGTTCGAGCGCGCCTGTCTGGCCGAGATTGCCGTGCTCAAGCATGCGTTGCATGGTTTCGCCGAGCGGACCTTGCCCGAAGCGCTCGCCTACACGGCAAGCGACACGCACCAGCGCGCTCGGCACAAGCCACAGCCGCGCGGCGCGCAAGCCAAGCCAGCGACGCCAATGTTGCAGGTACTCCGACAAGCCCATGGCTCTCGGGCCGACCAGCTCCAGGATTTCCGCGCCTTGCGTCGCTCGTGCGAGCGAGGCCACTACGGCCAGTGCGACGTCTTCCGCGGCGATGGGCTGTACACAAGGCGCTACGGCCGCACGCGGGACAACGATGACGCCGGGCAGTGCGGCCATGGCCCGCAACAGCGATGTACCGCCATACGAGCCGTGGGCGCTGTAGACGAGCGAGGGGCGGAGAATCGTTGCGTCCAGTGACATCGACGCCAGCCGCTCATCGCCGCGGTGCTTGCTGGCGATGAACTCGCCATCGTCGGCATTCCCCAGCGCGGAGATCTGCACAACGCGTCGCACACCTGCGCGCAAGCAGGCTTCGTATAAGGCCACGGGTGCCTGCACGTGGACGGTGTCGAAGCGGTCGCCGCGTTGCTCGCGCAGGATGCCGGCGCTATTCACCACGGCGTCGATGCCATCGAGACGCGGCAACCATGCCTCGGGCGTGATGTCACGTGACATATCGCAGGCGACGGCGCGCAAGCCGGGAAAACGCGAATCCAATCGCGCACCGCGTACAGCGCATACGACCTCGTGGCCCGCTGCGACCAGCGCGGCGACGATATGCGAACCGATGAAGCCGTAGGCCCCCGTGACCAGTACGCGCATGAACTAGAGCCTCTTCCGATGAGGACTGCGGGCACCCACGAGCGTGGCGTTTAGAACTTGTATCCGCGATGGATGGCGACGATGCCATTGGTGAGGTTGCGCACGTCGACACGACCAAAGCCGGCACGTTCCATCATGCCTTTGAGCGTCTGCTGATCCGGGTGCTTGCGGATCGACTCGGCAAGGTACTGGTAGCTGTCGGCATCGCCAGCGAAGAGCTGACCGAGTTTGGGCAGCACCTTGAACGAATGGAAATCGTAGAGCTTGCTGAAGAGGTCGCTCTGCACGCGCGAGAACTCCAGCACCAGCGCGCGGCCACCCGGCTTGAGCACGCGGCAGATATCCGCCAGCGCCTTGTCCTTGTCGGTGACGTTGCGCAGGCCGAAGGCCATGGTCACCGCGTCGAAGCTGTTGTCTGGAAACGGCAGGCTCTCGGCATTGAGCTGAGCCCAGCGCAGGCCGGAGACGAGGCCACGGTCCGTCAGGCGGTCGCGACCCACGCCGAGCATGGCGGCATTGATGTCGCCCACCACGACTTCACCCTCGGCACCGACGACGGGCTTGAGCAGCGCGGCGATGTCACCCGTGCCGCCGGCCAGATCGAGCACGCGATCGCCCCGACGCACGCCGCTGATTCCCACGAAATGGCGCTTCCACAGGCGATGGACGCCGAACGACATGAGGTCGTTCATGAGGTCGTAGCTGCGCGCGACGGAGGTGAAGACCTGGCCGACGAGCTTTTGCTTGTCGTCGACGGGGACGTCGCGGAAGCCGAAGTGGGTGGTTTGGGATTGGGGCTGGTCGCTCATTGGCTAATGGTAGCGGATCAGGGGGTGGGCTTCTTCTTTGGGTGGTTTTGTCTCCCTCTGGCTGGTGGGGAGAGGGTTGGGTGAGGGGGGCTCGCCTCGACGTTTCTTCTAGGCCGTCATCCCGACGTAGGTCGGGATCCAGTAGCGGTATCGCTCGGTTGTCGCGTTAGGGCGATCTGGCTGCTTACGCAGCGGGCGTTCCGACCTCCTGCCGGAGGCCGGGTCACTTTCTCTTGCTTGCCCAAGAGAAAGTAACCAAAGAGAAGGGCCCCCCGGAATCGGCGCCTATCGGGCAGAAGCCCGATAGGT
>NZ_JAELTQ010000156.1 GCF_016428905.1 Dyella sp. ASV24
TGTCGAATCTGCACAACTCCGACGTCGCGATGAGCGGGCTGGAGCATGATTTCCTCGATCGAGCACAGCCCACGGTGATCGTGCACTTCGGTGACCACCAGCCTTCCTTCAGTGGCCTGATCAAGACGATGCCGCGCACGTGGCCGGATGCGTTGTCCTCGTACAAGGACTACCTCACCTACTACATGATCAAGAGCAACTTCCACGGTGCGTCGCTGCCGACGTACCCGATGCTCGATATCGCGTTGTTGCCTAGCATGGTGCTGCAGGCGGCGGACTTGCCGACCGATCCGTATTTCTCGGCGGCCATTTCACTGCGTACGCGCTGCAACGGTCTCTACACGGATTGCGCGCAGCCGGAGCTGGTGAAGTCGTATCACGCGTGGATCTTCAATCGACTGCACGTGTACGAGTAAAGCGTTCAAAAAAAAGAGCGGCGAATTCGCCGCTCTTTTTTTATCGGAAGGTCTTCTGTCAGGCGTCGTAACGCACACCGGAAATCCAGGTTTCCTTCACCACCAATCCATCATCCAGCACGGCGAAATCCGCCTTCTGACCGGCGACAAGACGGCCGTGCGTGCGGTCGAGGCCGAGCCACGCGGCGGGATAAGCGCTCGCCATGCGCGACGCCTCGGCCAGCGGAAGGCCAACCATGTCCACCAAGTTGCGCACACCGGTGGCCATGTCCAGCGCCGACCCGGCGAGCACACCCGTATCGCTCTGGCAGATGCCATCGCGCGCGATGATGGTCTGGCCGTTGAGCACGTACTCCGGGTTGTCCGAGCCCACCGGCGGCATGGCATCCGTGACCAACACGCTCTTGCCCTTTGCCTTGGCGGCGATGGCGACGCGCAGTGCGACCGGGTGCACATGGTGGCCATCGACAATCAGGCCGCACCAGCTATGCGGGTCGTCCAGCGCGGCGCCGACTACACCGGGTTCGCGGCTGCCAAGTGGCGTCATGGCGTTGTACAAATGGGTGAAGCCGCATACGCCTGCATCAAGCGCGGCGCGTGTGGTCGTGTAGTTGGCGGCGGTGTGACCGGCCACCACCAGCACACCAGCTTCGCTGAGCTGGCGGATGGTATCGAGCGGCACTTCTTCCACCGCCAACGTCAGCATGACCACGCCGCGGCGGTTGCGCGTGATGGCGGCGATGTCTTCCGCATCAGGCAGGCGGAACAGGCTGGCGTTGTGGATGCCCTTGCGCGCAGCGGCGAGGAAGGGGCCTTCCAGGTGGATGCCGAGCACGCCGGGCACGCCTTGCTCGATGGCCGCATCCATGGCGTCGAGCGCCTTGCTCATCACCTCGGCGGTATCGGTGATCAGCGTGGGCAGGAAACCGGTGGTGCCGTACTTGCGATGCGCCGCGCCAATGGCTGCCAGCGCGTCCACGGTAGGCTCGGCGTTGAACAGCACGCCGCCGCCGCCATTGACCTGCACGTCGATGAAGCCCGGTAGCAGCAGGTCGCCTTTCAGGTCATGCGCTTTTGCGCCGGACACGCGCGGATCGTCGGCGTGGGTGATCGCCTCGATACGTTCCCCGCGTACCAGCACCGCCAGGCCATGCTGCGGGCCGTGGTCGGTGAGTACGCGACCGTTGATGAGTGCGGTAAGGGGCGTAGCCATTACATCGTCTCCGTGACCTTGCGCAGGTGCGGCGGCACGTCGGGGTCGTAACCGCGCGCCAGCGACAGCGCGCTGGCGGCGCGATAGAAACTCTGCACGGCAAGCAGTGGGGTCACTATCGGCGACACACCATCGGGCAGCGGTAGCTTGTCCGGGTCGTGGTTACCCGGGGCGGCAATGAACACGCGCGCACCGCGTGCGCGGAACTCGTTCGCCACGGCGATGGTGTTGTCCTGCGTGCCGTCGCCCTGGGCGAAGAACAGCACGGGAAAACCCTCGCCCACGATGGCCATCGGTCCGTGCTTCACTTCGGCGGCGCTGAAGGCTTCGGCATGCAGGCCGCAGGTTTCCTTGAGCTTGAGCGCGGCCTCCAACGCAGCACCGAAACCGTAGCCGCGGCCGACCACGAACAGACTGGTTGCCTTGGTGAGGCCTTCGATCATGGGACTCCAGTCGCAGTCCCAGCCTCGGCGCAGGTCTTCCGGCAGGCGTTCGACGATGCCGTGCAGTTCGGCGTCGTTGCCCCAGTGCGCGGTGAGCTGCAGCACGGCGGCGAGCGTGGCGAGGTAGCTCTTGGTGGCGGCGACGCTCAGTTCCGGGCCGGCGCGCAGCGGAACGAAGGTGTCGGCCATCTGTGCGAGCGGGGAGTCTTCCACGTTCACCAACGCCACTACGTGCGCGCCGGCGTCCTTGGCCGCCTGGGCGCTGCGCAACAGGTCGGGGCTCTTGCCCGACTGCGAGATAGCGATGAACAACGCGCCGTCCAGATGCAGGTCCGCGTCGTAGATGGACGAGATGGATGGCGACGCCGAGGCCGTGATCAGACCCAGGCGGGTCTCGAAGACATACTTTGCGTAAGCGGCGGCGTGATCGGAGCTGCCGCGTGCGCAAGTGACGATGAAGCGCGGTGGCCTGGCCCGAAGCTGCTCGCCCAGCGTCTTGAGGATGGGCGCGTTCTCACGCAGCTGACGCTCGACCACGGCGGCCGCTTCGTGGGCCTCGCGGTACATCAGGGTTTCGCTTGCTTCCTTCATCGTCTATCTCTTGGCATGCGTGGGGGCGCACACCGCAAGGGTCGAGGCGTGGCCTCAACTCTTGCGTGGCGTCGGGGTTTGCGGTGGCGCAGTGGAGCCGCGCACGACCAGTTCGGGTACGAAACATTCGCTGTGCGGCAATTCCACCGCCGCGCCAGCTTTGCGCTGCAGTTCGGCCATCAGTTGCAGCGCGGCGTGGCGACCGATATCGCTGGTGGACTGGCGCGCCGTGGTGAGCGCTGGCCATGCCTGCTTGGAGAACGGGCTATCCTCGAAGCCGGCGATGGAAAGATTCCACGGCACGTCCATGCCGCTCGATCGTGCAGCGGCGAGTACGCCAGCGGCGATTTCATCGTTGCTGCCAAAGATCGCGGTCGGCGGATCCTTCAGCGCGAGCAGCTTGCGCGCGCCGCGGAAACCGTCGTCGAACGCGTAGCGGCCGGGCAACACCAGCTTCTTGTCCATCGGCAAGCCGTACTCACGCAACGCGTCGGCGTAGCCCTGATAGCGCTCCGGGCTGGAGCGGTGGTGCGGCTCGCCCCACAGGAAGCCGATGCGCTTGTGGCCCATCTGGATCAGATGTTCGGTAATAGCGTATGCCGCGCTGCGGTCGTCGATGTATACGCAGGGCGCGCCGTCATGAGGATCCTCACGCGAGGAGATGATGCGCACGAAGCTGACGTCATTCTCGATCAACGTGTTGATCAGCTCGGCCTGCTCCGACATCGGCGGCGCCAGCACCAGGCCAGCGAGGCGATTGCGCTCGACCAGCGCGCACAGTTCGGCAGCCAGATCGGGCGAGGAGGAATCGCAGGGGTGGATCAGCAGGCCGAAGCCGCGCTCACGGCAAGCGGACAACACGCCGTCCTGCATGCTGATCACGTAGTGCGCGTTCGGGTTGTCGTACACCAGCCCGATGGCATAGGCGTGCGTGCTGCGCAGGCCGCGTGCGGAGGGGTTGGGCTGGTAGCCCAGTGCCTCGATGGCTCGCTCGACCTTTTCGCGCGTATCGGCGCGAACCGAGGCCTCGTGGTTGATCACGCGCGAGACAGTCTTGAGCGAAACGCCCGAACGCTTGGCGACGTCCTTGATGGTGGGGTTGCGCAACGTGGAAACTCCGGCAATACGGGAAGTGGCATCGTAGCCCAGCGGGCCTTTGCCTGCGGATGGCGCGCGTGGCGCGCCGTCCCAAGGCTCAGCGCGCGTGCTGGCCCACGCGGTGCCCCCTCACGCCGTAGTACAGGATGTACAGGTAGCAGGGCACCATCAGCGCCATGAATACCAGCTGGAAGTTGAAATGCTGTTTCAGGTGGACGAACAGCTGAGGAACCAGGGCGCCGCCCGCAATCGCCATGATCAGCAGGGCTGAGCCACGCTCGGTCAGGCGGCCCAGGCCGTGGATGGCGAGTGGAAAGATCGCCGGCCACATCATCGCGTTAGCAAAACCCAATGCGGCGACAAAGCCCACCGAGGTATGGCCCGTGGTGACATACGCACCCAGCGTGAACAGCACGCCCAGCACCGCCGATACCGCAAGGTAGCTCTGCTGCGAAATGAAGCGCGGAATCAGCACCAGGCCCGCAAGGTAGCCGGCGAGCATCGCGATCAGCGTGTACGAGGTGAAATGCTTGGTTTCGTCCAGCGGCAGGCCAAAGCCCTGACCGTAGGTGCCGATGGCGTCACCCGCCATCACTTCCACGCCCACATAGAGGAACAGGCACAACACGCCCAGCCACAAGTGGGGGAAGCTGAAGATGCCGCCCTTGGCGTGACCGATATCCGTTTCAGCATTGGCGCCAGCCGCCTTGATCTCCGGCAGCGGCGAGCGGATCACCCAGATCGCCAGCACCACCAGCAGGCCCGCCATGATCATGTACGGCATGTGGATCTTGGCGGCGAACGCGTTGAGCAGCGCTTCCTTTGCTTCCGGCGTCGGCGCGGCCTTCACCTGCTGATCGAAAGTGTCGATGCCGCTGAGCACCAGGGCGCCGAACACGAATGGCGCCAATGCACCGGCCACCTTGTTGCAAATGCCCATGAAAGCGATGCGCTGCGCCGCGCTATCGATCGGGCCGAGGATGCTGATGTAAGGATTGGATGCCGTCTGCAGCAGCGCCAGGCCCGCACCAATCACGAACAGGCCGACCAACGCCGGATAGAAGATACGCATGCTGACGAACTGGCCGAACAACACCGCGCCAATCGCCATCACGAACAAGCCCAGGCCCATGCCCTTTTTCATGCCCGTGCGGCGAAGCACGCTGGAAGCGGGAATGGCCAGGAAGAAATAAGAGAAGTAGAACACCAGCGGCACAAAGAAGGCCGACACATCATCCACGTTGAAGGCGAGCTTCACGAAGGTGATCAGCGGTCCGTTGAGCCAGGTGACGAAGCCAAAGATAAAGAAGAGCACGCCGATGATGAGCATCGGCACGACGCTGGAAGAGCGCGACTCGCCGGCGGCAAGCGTAGTGGCAGACATGGATGGACTTTACTCCCCGCGGATTGCCGCTGAACGATGGGCCTGGAAAGGCCCGATTCCCCCGAATGGCCTTCCCTCCCCGAAAGGGTAGAGGAAACGGCAAGCGTCGTTATCGACGCTAAGCACAACGTTGTCAAATTTTGACACGGACAAGCCATCGAAAGGTGTCGCGCCGGCTGTCCGAAATGCCCCCCATAGCGAGGCTTCATGCTGCACCGCGACAGCTGTCGAATGTCAGCAGAAGATAATCACTGTTTCGCCATAAAACTGTTTATTTACATGGTGTTGCGGTGCGTCAAGATATTGCGCAAAGAGCGCCATTTGATGCGATTGCTGGTGTGCGCCAAATCGTTGTTTCGCATGATAAAACGCCGTGTTGACAACGTTGTCATCCGGGTCAAGACTCCGGCCAAAATCGGGGCGAGCGTCGTGCAGTGCGGCGCGGATATGGCGAGGGGATGGCGGTGGCGCAAAGCGGCAACCACAGTCTGGACGCACGTCGGCTGCCTCTCCTGCAGGGCGCGTTCCTTGCTGCGGACGTCGGAGGAACGCACGCCCGCATCGGGCTGGTGAGTCGCCCGTCGGACGGAGTGCGTCCGGTGACGGTGCTGCAATACCACCGCTATGCGTGTGCCGAGTGGCCGAGCCTGACGGCGGTGCTGCAGGACTTTGTCGGTCAGCTGGATCACTCCGTGCACGTGGATCGCTGCGCCGTCGCCAGCGCCGGTTATGTGTTGGGCGACGCCATCGTCAACGACAACCTGCCGTGGCCCGTGTCCATTCGCGATATCCGCGACAGCCTGGGCATCGAACAACTGGCGGTGGTCAACGACTTCGAAGCGGTGGCCTATGCCACACAGTTCCTGAGCACGGCTGACACCACGGCGGTGATCGAGAGCGAAGCGCCGCCGGCGGAAGGTCCCGTACTGGTCATGGGGCCGGGTACGGGTCTGGGTTCGGCGGTGCTGTTGCCGGGTCATCCGCATGCCACGGTGCTCGCCACCGAAGCGGGCCAGATCGCGCTGGCGCCGGGCAATGAACGCGAGATCGAGATTCTTCGTTATCTGGCGCGTGACCGCGCCTACGTGTCCTTCGAACACGCCCTGTCGGGTCCCGGTCTGCTCAACCTGTATCGCGCACTGTGCGCACTGCGCGGGCAGACGCTGGTGCAGACAGCGCCCAGCCAAGTGACGCAGGCCGCGCTGGAGCGCAGCGACGCGGCGGCGGTGGAAGCGCTGGACGTGTTCTGCGGTTTGCTGGGCAGTTTTGTCGGCGATCTGTGCCTGCTGTACGGCGCACGCGGGGGCGTGTTCCTGGCGGGCGGCATTCTCCCGCAGATCCGTGATGTGCTGCTGACCAGCAGCTTCCGCCAGCGCTTTTTCAACAAAGGCGTCATGCGCGCCTTTCTGCAGCAGGTTCCCGTACGACTGATGGAGCACGGCCAGCACGGCGTCATCGGCGCCGCCGGGCTGTTCCTCGATTTGCAAGACCGAGAGAGCGCCGCCACGGGCTCTCGCGCCGGGGAGAGCGCAGTACCCAGGTAGTTCCAATCAATCCAACCGGGCGCATGCCCAATCGACACGTTGCAGTCGACGTCCCACAACGTTTTCTGCAGTGAAGCCTTCGAGGGGAGGACACCATGTCACATCGCAAAACACTGCTAGCCGCAAGCATCGTTGCCGGGCTGTGTATTTCCATGTCGCTTCATGCGCAGGACGCGCAGCAGACCGGTACTACCCCGCCAACGTCCAGCAACACCACCACGACGAACCCCAATGCCAATGCGCAGCAGGCGCCTGACCAGTCGCAGGCCAAGCAGCTGGCAACGGTCACTGTTACCGGCATCCGTGCCAGCTTGCAGGCATCGCTGGATACCAAGCGCAATGCCGATGCGATCGTCGACGCCATCACCGCAGAAGACATCGGCAAGTTCCCGGCTACCAACGTGGCCGAAGCGTTGGCGCAGATCCCTGGCGTTACGCTGGATCGCCTATTCGGCGCCACGCAGCGCGTGAGCATCGATGGCATTGACCCAAGCCTTAACCTCGCCTTCCTTGACGGCCATCCTGTGTCGCAGGCGATGTGGCTGTATGGCGATAGCCCGAACCGCGGCTTCAACTACTCACTCCTGCCACCAGAAATCCTCGGCTCGTTGGAAGTGTTCAAGAGCCCTGAGGCACGCCTGCCGGAGGGTAGCCTCGGCGGCACGGTGATCATGCACACCATCCAGCCATTGGATGTGCCGGCCAACACGCTGACTGGCTCGGTCGGCGTGAACTACAACGACATGGTGGACAAGAACCGTCCGAACGCATCGCTGTTCTACAGCTGGCACAACGCCGACAAGACTTTTGGTGTCGACGTTTCTGTGCAGCACTACGAGCAGAAGACGGACCGCCAGGGCCAGGAGATCTTCAGCTACACGCCGGTGTACCAGATCGCAGCCAAGAACCCGGCCATTGCCGCGCAAGTGGCGGCCGGTCAGTTGCAGCCCGGCGGCTTGATGCCCACCGAACTCAACGTTGCCGACTTTCAGCAGACGGAGAAACGCAACAGCGCGCTTATCAACCTGCAATATCGTCCAAACGAACAGTTCGATAGCACGCTCAGCCTGATGTACATGACTGACCGGCTGGATAACCTCAATGTGTCGCTCTATCCCATTGCAGGTTTCAACTTCGCCGGTATCTCCAGCCTGACACAAGGCCCGAACGGCATCGTGACCTCGGGCACGCAGGTGGGCACGGCTTGCCAGAACACGACTTCCTGCACGAGCACCGCCGAAAGCTTCATGGATAACGACGCACGCAAGTCGTTCGTTCGTACCAAGGGCGCGGACTGGCGCGGTACGTACAAAGGCGATGGCTGGCGCATTTCGGGACAACTGGGCGTGAGCTCGTCCAACAACGATATCAGCCAGGCCTTCAAGGAGCTGTTCTACGGCGGCGGCTTCAACTGGAACATCAACAACGGCTTCAACTACACCAACCTGGCCACCGCGAACGATCCCTCCTACTGGGCCGACAACAACTTCGGCGGCAACATCGGCTACAAGCCGTACAAGGCGCGCGATGAATACGGCCAGGTGGATTTCACCAAGGACTTCGATGGCTTCTTCAACAACCTGATGGTCGGCGCGCGCTACGCCGAGCATTGGGAAAGTCAGTCGTTGCTGATTTACAACGAAGGCATACCGAACATGACGCTTGGCCAGATTGGCTATGGTGGCCTGACCAATTTGCAGGGCGTCTCCAGTATCGGCCTGTCCGGAAGCTCGGTGCGCCACGTGCAAACGCTGGGCTTCCAGTCCATCTACAACGCCGTGCTGGACGGCAACACGCTGATTGCCAATGACCCGGTCGACTACTGGGACAACACGTTCAACGTCAACCAGAAGAACACCGCGGCCTATGCGCAGTTGAACTTCGGCAATGACACCTTGCACGGCAACCTGGGCGTGCGCTGGGTGCAGACCAAGATCCAATCGTGGGGCTACAACGTGCCGGGCAATTGCACCACTTGGGATTGCGCGTTCCCGCCGGGCTTCGGTTACGTCGGCTCCAGCAGCACGAACAACAACTGGCTGCCGGCATTCAACATCGCCTGGAACATCACGCCGGACTTCATCCTGCGTGGCGCAGGCTCGGAAACCGTCGCGTATGCACCGTACAACCAGTACGCGCCGTACTTCGAGGCCAACGACACCGTGCTTACCGCCACCGCAGGCAACCCCAGCATCAAGCCCTATCGCTCGGTGAACTTCGACGGATCAGCCGAGTGGTACTTCAATAACGAGTCGGTGTTGGCGTTCTCCGGGTTCTACAAGAACGTACTGAACTACATCGTCAATGCAGCCACCACGGAAACCCGCCAGAACGGCTCGTGGGCACAACTGATCCAGGGTTCGACCGGACAGATGCTCGTCGCCAACGGTCTGTGCACACAGGCGGGCCAGTGTCAGTACAGCGTGTCCGCACCCGTCAACGGTGGTCGGGCCAAGGTGAAGGGTGCGGCCATCAGCTATCAGCAGGCATTCGCTGATACCGGCTTCGGTGTGCGCGCCAACTACACCTACTCCGACTCGAGCACTCAGAACGGCGGGCCGCTGCCGTACAACTCGAAGAACTCCTACACCCTGGCGCCGTACTTCGAGAAGGGACCGTACACCGCCAGCATTTCGTACAACTACCGCAGCAAGTACCTCGCAGGTGGCTACGTGGCTGGTGCACCGGACTCTTACACCGACAGCTTCAAAGAGCTGGACGCGTCAGCCGGCTACAAATTCAACGACCACTTCTCGGTCACCTTCGACATGCTCAACATGCTCAATTCGACCTACAAGCAGTACTTCGGGTCGAGCATGACGGAGCTGGCGGACGAGTACAGCAGCGGTCGCGAGTATCTGCTCGAAGCGCACTTCAAGCTCTGATTGTCGATACCTCCCCGGTACGGGCCTGGCGGCTTGCCAGGCCCTCTTTTTGTCCGGTTGTCCAGGGAAGGAGTCAGTCGAGTGCGCCGGCACCCAGGCGTTCGTCGACACGTTGCGTAGCGGCCACTTCAAGGGCCATGGTCAACGCGCGCACCACATCATCGCCGCTCATGCTCGGCGCGTTTGGAAATCGTGCTGCTTGCGAGGGCAGGTAGGGAATGTGGATAAAACCGGCCCGCAAGTCGCGGTGCGCGGCGGCGAGATGCAGCATCAGATAGGCGACGTGATTGCACACGAAGGTGCCCGCCGTGTTCGATATCTCGGCAGGCAATCCCGCTGCGAGCAGGGCTTTCAGCATCGCCTTGATTGGCAGCGAGCTGAAGTACGCGGCCGGTCCGCCGGCGATGATGGCTTCGTCAATAGGCTGCTCACCAGCGTTGTCCGGGATGCGTGCATCCTGCACGTTGATCGCCACGCGCTCGATGGAAAGACGGCTGCGCCCGCCCGCCTGGCCGACCCCAAGCAAGATTGACGGTCGAACCTCATCCACCATCAGTGATAGTTCGCGCTGCGAGTCGGCGAATACGGTCGGCAGCAGGCGCGATACCACGCGATGTTCGCCGATGTGCTTGCCATCCAGCGCGCGCACGGCCTCCCATGACGGGTTGATGTCTTCGTCGCCGAACGGGGTGAAGCCGGTCAGGAGGATCTGCGGTGGCTTGCTCATGGATGAAGTCTCAAGGCATACAGCGAAATCAACGGAACACCAGCGCCCACATGGCGATGAAGGTGGCGGCGAAGATGCCGGCCGCACTCCATGCCTGTGCCCGGATCACCCCATAAGGATTGCGTAGCTCGAGCAGGGCGGCGGGCACCAGGTTGTAGTCGGCGGCCATCGGCGTGAGCAGCGTGCCGCAATAACCACACAGCATGCCCATGGAACCGAGGATGGCGGGGTGCGCGCCATAGCGATGCACCAGCAGCGGCAGGCCGATGCCGGCCATCATCACCGGGAACGCGGCGAAGGCATTGCCCATGATGACGGTGAACAACACCATGCCCAGCGCGAACACCAGCAAGCACATGAAGGCATTGCCCTCGGGCAGGATGGTTTGCGCCAGCGCCGCAATAGCGGCGCCGACGCCGCTCTGCGTGAACACCTCGCCCAGCGCGGCCAGCAGCAGGGGTAGCAGTGCCGCCCAGCCAATAGCGTCGATCAGTCGACGGCCTTCCGACAACCCCTGGCGCAGCGGCGCCTGCGCCACGCGTGCCGCGGCCACCAGGGCAATTACACAGGCCAGCATCAGACCGGTGAGTGTCATCTGCGGTTTGGCGAACAGCGCATACCCGCCGATGGACACGTGTTCGCCGACGAGGGCCACGACCAGCGTCACCAAGGGAATCAGCAAGGCCGGTACGAAC
>NZ_JAELTQ010000157.1 GCF_016428905.1 Dyella sp. ASV24
GTTCATAGGTGCTCCGATAGAAGATTGATGGAAAGTCAGCGCAGGCAAGGGTTGGATCAGTGACGCGTGCTGTTGGTGGAGCCCTGGGCTGCTCCGGCGACAACGGCGAAGGTGTGATGGTCAAAAAGGGGAAGAAGCGTGCCGCGGGCTTCTTCAAAGCGCGCGATGAGGTGGTCGGAATTGCTGATGGCCAGACGCATCTGTTCGACGGTCAGGCCAAGGGAAATAATGTAGGTGTCCAGATTGGCGAGTCGGCGCAGGTGTCGGTCACGTTCCTCGGAGGGGACGGAAGCGGTTTCACGGCGACCTTCTTCCACCAAGTCCATCTGCCGCTGGCGTTCAAGCTCGGCTTGGACGATGGCTTCTTGGAGGACACCTTTAAGGTGACGAACGCGCTCGCATGCGTCGGCCGCTTCCGCTGCGAGGCCGGGGAGCGCCTCGCGGGAGCGGACGTACTCCAGGCGCTGCTGCAGGTGAGCACCCGTGAAGCGAGCCCAGAACGTCGGCTTGACCTGCAATGGGCGCGGGTCGGCGGCTTTCACGCCCTGCATGAGGCGCTCCAGTGCGTCCGACAGCGTCGCGGTGGGCGCTGCAGCCATTTCCTCGTTCGCGCCCTTGATCATCTCGTTGACGTCAGGCGTGGCCTGATCTGGACGGTCGGCAATCGCCTCGCCGGCGGCGGAGTCCTTTCCCATGCGTATCCTCTGCTTCGTAGTGAGCGCGCCGATGGCCGGCGCACCGTGGTTCCCGGGCAAAATTCTAGGAATCGGCCGGCGCTCGGCCCCGGAGAAAGGAGGTCAATTGAGGTGCCTCTTTCCGGGATTGCTTGACTTTTCCGTGGAAGGCTGAGTTAAAAGCTCGCCTCAAACGTGTCGCCGGCGTAGTTCTGGAACGACGTGTACTTGCCCAGGAAGGTGAGCTTGATGGTGTCCGTCGGCCCATTTCGTTGCTTGCCGACAATGATTTCGGCCAGCCCCCTATCGGGCGAATCCTTGTGATAGTAGTCATCGCGATAAATGAACATGATCACGTCCGCGTCTTGCTCAATCGCTCCGGACTCACGCAGATCCGAGAGCAGCGGACGCTTGTCGGCGCGGCTCTCTAGTGATCGGTTCAGCTGCGATAGGGCGATGACGGGAATATCCAGCTCCTTGGCGAGTGCCTTGAGGCTGCGCGAGATCTCAGAAATCTCCGTTGCGCGGTTCTCTTGGTTGCCAGGCACCTGCATGAGCTGAAGGTAGTCCACGACAATGAGGGCGAGACCACCGGATTCACGGTGTATACGGCGCGCGCGGGCACGAAGGTCGGCTGGCGAGAGCGCCGGCGTGTCGTCGATGTAGATCTTTGTTTCGGTGAGGACCGTTGTTGCGTGGGTAATGCGTGGCCAATCCTCTTCTTGGATGTCGCCGTTACGGAGGTGCTGTTGGTCCACGCGGCCGATGGATGACACGAGGCGCAAGCCGAGCTGCGCGGCCGACATTTCCATTGAGAAGACAACTACGGCCTTCTTCGTGCTGATCGCGGCGGATTCAGCCAGGTTCACTGAGAACGCCGTTTTGCCCATCGACGGACGTGCCGCGACGATGATCAGGTCGCTGGGCTGCAGGCCGGCGGTGAGCTTGTCGAGATCCGTGAAGCCAGTGGACACCCCGGTAAGCTTGCCGCGGTTGTCGAAACGGCTGGAGATGATGCCGAAGGCCTGCCGAGCGACGTCGCGCGAGTTGTAGAAATCCTTCCGATTCCCTTTGCCGGACTCGGCAATGCGAAAGATCGATTGTTCGGCCTGCTCGATCACGTCTTTGGCGGACCCCGCGTGCGGGTTCAGCGTCATCTCAGTGATGCCCACGCTTGCCTCGAGGAGCTTACGAAGTGTCGCCTTCTCGCGCACGATTTCGGCGTAGGCAGCGATGTTGGCTGCGCTCGGCGTTGTGTTGGCCAGGTGGATGACGTACGACGGCTCGATTGGGACGACGCGCTTGTTGCTGTCGACCCAGTCCGAGATTGTCACGGCGTCGTATGGACGGCCTTGCTCAACCAGCTCGCAGATAGCCTCGTAGAGGACTTGGTGACGCTTCGAGTAGAAGTGCTCAGGAAGGAGCGAACCGGCGACCAGATCGAATGCCTCAGAAGAGAGCATGAGGCCGCCGAGAACGGCCTGCTCTGCTGACTCCGAGTGCGGCGGAACACGTGTAGAGGGTTCCCCCTCCCAGCGAATGGGAAGCTCTGCGAGGCGTGCATTCATTGCTTGAGGCTCCATGGACCACGTACTGGAGCCAGTGTCAGGCGCGATTTGAGTGAGTCCAAATCGCCCCGCGCGGGATCAGGACCGGCCCTATGAGTCGCCGCGACGGATCAGGAAGCCCTTCCGCGCCATGCGCGCGAAGATCTCCAGCGAGTAGCGGCGCTTAGTTGTGCTAGACCCTGCCTCGTTCTGGAGATGCGCAGCAACGTGGACGGTATTTCCCTGTCGGGTGAGGACGTGCATCGTTCGGCCGTCTGCAAAACCGTGCACGTCGTCAGTAAGTGGCTCTTGGTAGGGATCGCGCGCGCGATTTCGTGCCGCGGTCGCAGCCGCAGCGCGTTGCTTGGGTGACATGACAATCCTTGTCGAGTTGAATCAGGCGTTATCGATGAACTTCACACCGCTGATGCATTCGGTGATGACGTCTTGGATCACTTGCCAGACGTCGGGTGCAAACAGTATGTCAATACGATCGCGGTGCAGCGTCATGCGCGCCGCGAGGCCCACGACGTGTTGGTCGCCGCTTTTGTACTGAGTGGTCGACTGGCGCAAGCGTTGGACTATGGACTCGCCGCGCTCCGTGATCTGTACGGCCTCTGCAGCCATGCCGGCGATGGCACATACGGCTGCCAGTGCGACGAACATCTTGTCGATGGCGATTAGGTGTGCGGGTGTGAGGTGCCACGGCATCTGACCTTCGTCTCTGCCCAGCCGCATGCTCGCAATAGTGCCGGCGTCGGTCCTGGCGTAGCGGACGACGTGCGCGTTTGGAAGTGCCACGCCGATGCACCCGACCAGGTCGAAAGCCGCAAGGCTCTTGGCGTGGTCCGGAACCGCTTCGGGTGTAAGTCGAATGACGACGCGCTGGAAGAAGTCGCGCAGCGACTTGGACCTCGCATAGTCGATCTTCTGCAGTCCGTGCTGAAGGTGAGAGAGATTGTGCCGTGGCGGCTCGCCGGACCAGTCGATCAAGTCTTCGACACGCACCCGTGATCGCTGGCCAAAGGGGTCGAGGACGGGACGAGCTCGCGTGACCAGGATGTCTGCCAGCTGCCGGAATGCGTCCTGTGGTGACATCGCCCGCTCAGGCACGATGCTCAGCCCGTCGAGCCGACTGACCGTCAGCTTCATATCTGAGAGCCGGTCGGTCACCGCGAGCGCGTGGCGCGTGAAAGCCTCTAAGCCGTCCAGGGCACCCTGATAGAGGGTGTCCAGAGACGCGATAATCGGGTCAAGTTCGGGGTGCTGCTGAACGTCCATGGTCCTTGGCCCAGATCGGCGTGAAGTGAGTGCGCAGGCGCGACACCAGTGGTTATCGGCGCCGACGAGGCATTCCTTAGTGGAGGCGTTCGCCGGCCTGACGCTCAGTACCGCAGGCGGTCGCGACAGGACGTGTGAAAGGGATGGAGTAAGGGACTCGAACGCTCTCCCCGTCCAGGAGAACTCGCGCGTTGCGCAGCGCTGGCACGTTCGCGTCGAGTTCGATGCTGCAGATGTGCACCGCGACCGCGCCGGACGGTTCGTGCAGGTGGAAAATCAGATGCGGGGCAGCTTCGGTTCCGCCAGCGCGGAGAGGCACCGCACTGACCACGACGAACGGACCCTGCGCTGCATAGGGAACTCCTGACAGAAGCCGCTCGACCGACCCGTCGATGCCGCCCGTTTGTACGATGGCGACGGCGCCGGCCTGTCTCGTGAGGATCACGAAGTGGAGGTTGTCGAGCGCATTCACCGGCGTGTCGAGCACTTCGGCCCATGTGCGGGCAACCCTGCGCGCCTTCGAAAGGAGCTCGTCGCCGGCCGCGGTGGTCGGCGACGAGGGAATGGTGATGATTGAGCTTGGCATACGCGTCCTACGTGATGGTGGCCGTCCTGGCCGTGAAGTGTGGTTGATCAGCCGTTTGCGTAGCGCCGGTGGCCATCCTGCTGCTGATGTTGACGACCGCCCTGCTGCTGGGGTGGGCGAGAGCCTCCCTGTCCTTGCCCTTGGCCACCGTTGTTGCCGCCCTTCGCGGCCTGTGCGTCGGTGTATGCCTGGGCAACCTGCCGAACGATTCGCTCGACCAAGACCGGGTCCTGCTTGAGAAGGCTCGCAGTCTGACGCACGAAAAGGGAGTGCACCTCGCCAAGGTCCGTGTAGCTCACCTGCACTGTGCGCGGCTGATTATCGGCGCTCTTGCCCTTGCCCATCGAGAACTTGATCGTGCCGGCGTACTGGCCCTGCTGACGTTCGGCACTCAGCCACTTATCGTTGTGGCCGGAAAGGAAGATCTTGTTGATGTGGCCATAGAGGAGCGAGCAAACGAGCTGGAGCTCGCTGGTCGTGAGCTGGAAGATCAGTTTGTCCTTCCACTTGTAAACCTTGTTCTGGCCCGGAGCAGCCTCGATCTGCACGGTCGGAGAGCCGGCCTGCGTGGTCGTCGCTTCGAAGCACAGGGCGGCGCGGCCGCCGTAAACATGCTTGGATTCGTAGACTCGTGGCTGGTCGCCGGCAGACGGGTTGCGATCGCGAGCATCGTCGCGGTCGCGCGAGGGTTCAGGCTCACGGCGCTGGGTGAAGGGCTGCTCCGTCGCCTGGCTGCGCTGATGCGCGCGCTGCGCGCCGGTCCCCGCGTCGTTGGGGCGCTGGCCATGCCCCTGCGTGGCGCGCTGAGGTGCGCGGCCGCCTTGTCCGTGATCACCGCCATCCTGTCGGGCGGCTGCTTGGTGAGCGCTGGCTACTCGCTCCTGCGTGCGCGGCGTCGGCGAGCGGGGTGCTGCGCCCTCGTCCGCGCGCCGAGCCTGGCCGGTCGGTGCGCCCGGCGGAGGCATGGAGCGGTTATGGCTCGACAGCACGGGCGTGGATTGGGTGCGCTGATCGCTCTGCCCCTGCGGCGAGTTGCCGGCATTTGTCGGGATCCAGGGCTGATCGGTGCCGCTGGCAGCGTCGAGGAGCCATTGGGTGATGTCGCGCTTGGCCGTGCCGTCGTTGCGCATGGCCATGGTGGTGACATCGCGGACGCGGTCCGGGCCCTGCGCAATCAGGGTGCGAAATGCCTGCTCAAAGGTCGCGCGGTCAAAGCCGATCTTGTGCAAGGCCTCGAGGAAGCGCGTAGCGGTCACATAGCGCGACAGCCACTTCGAACCCTGCTCGCCACCATTGCAGGCTACCTTCACCACATCCGCCAGGTGATCGCCGACGGCGCGACGCAGCGCCCGGAATCCGTTGTCGGTTCCGATAGGCTGCAGGCCGCAGGCGGTGGCAGCGTTGTTAAACGTGATGAGATTGATCGAATCCATGCAGGCCTCGCCCGTTTTACCGTGTCTCAGAGTCGCAGCAGGCTGTCTCAACATATGCGACTGATGAGCCTGCTATCCCTATCCGGTATATCAGGCAGATTGGACGAGTCCAAACGACGGCTCGATTTGCGCTTCCGCCGGCTTGGGTGGGATCGTCCACTCACTGCCGTGCTGCAACACCTCCGTGAAGATCTCTCCGGTGTCCAGGCGGCGCAGCATGCAGATGGGGTTGCTCAGGACTGACGTTACGACGCAGCTCCCGTGGTCGGGGTGGAAGTACTCGCCCCCGACCTTGGGCCGGTGACCTGGCTCGATGACACCGTGCAGCAGCGCCGTGGAGGCGCGCTTCTGCAGGGCGTGGGCGACCGGTGTGAGTTCGATCGACACGCGAGCGCCCGTGGTGGCCATGTACTCAGCCATCGCGCGATCGTGGCGCATCGTAATCGTTCCTACGGCGTCGGCCTCGATCAGTTTGCGCGCGTGGATCACGGGGGCAATGTCCGAGTCATAGAGGTAGGGGCTGGCCGAACGGACGTCGTTGACGCCCGGGTGCCACTCCGGTTCGCGGATCGTGCGCTCCAGTGTCTCGTCCTGAGGGTGGAACAGGACCAGGCGCTGCATGGCGCGCGTGATGCCCACGAAATACAGGCGGCGCTCTTCCTCCTCGTCGCTATCGGGCTGCCCGGACGGAAACACTCCGCGCGTGAGTCCGACAATCATCACCAGCGGCCATTCCAGGCCCTTGCTCCGATGCAGAGTGGTCAGCATGGCGTGGTCACCCTCCGGTGGCTTCTCCTCTTTGAGGGCGGCCATGGGAGTCAGGATCTCCATGAAGGCGTCGACCGAACCGGCGCGCTCCGCGAGCTTCACAAAAGCATCGAGGTTGCCTAGCGATTCCTGTGCCTGCTCGGGTGTTGCGGCCGACCGCTCGATGACTTCGCGCATGCGCGTGTGAGCGACGTACGCCTTGACGATGGTCGCCACTGGGGTGCTGGCCAGCGCGCCACCGGTGAGGAGGCGTAGCACGTCAGCGCGCTCGTCGAGGGCTCTGGCACCGCGCTGGTTCTCCGCTCGCATCGCGTTGGCGGCCTTGGCCAGAATCTGCGGCAGCCGGCCTCGCTCTGGACCTTCGAGGTACGGCTCCATCTCCTCCGCGATCTCGGCGAGCAGATCGAAGGGGACAAACGGGCTAGGCGTGGTCAGCAGCGAGAAGATGAAGTGCCCGCGATCATCTGGCGCGATAATCCAGTAGTTCGCCACCAAGCTCACCGCGCAAACGAGTGCGGCAATCTCGGGGAGGAACAGAAGCCCGATGCGGCCGTAGACGTGGTAGGGGATGCCGGCTTCGGCCAGCTCGATTTCATAGGGAACAAGGTGGCTGAAGTTGCGCGCCAGCATGGCTGTTTCACGCAGCCGGCCGGCGGCGGCGTAGGCCGAGAGCAGGTCCACAAGTCCCGAGTCGCTGCCAGGCTTCAGGGGCATGCGCTCAACGCGCGATTGCGGATTCTCGTTGTGCGCAATCACCAGGCCATCGCCGCGCTCCTTGTTGAGCGTGATGGCGTTATTGGCCAAGAGCGCCACTTCGTGCCCGAAACGAAACGTGCGATTCATCGGATACTTCGTGCATGGCGTGAATTGCTTGGCAAACTCCTTGGTCATGAGCGTGACCTTGGATCCACGAAATTTGTAGATTGATTGGTTGGCGTCACCGCAGGCCAGCGTTGACGCCCGAGTGCCGGCAAGCCCCTTCACCATGTAGAAGCTGATCGCGTTGATGTCTTGGAACTCGTCGACGAGGATCTCGTCGTAGCGGTTCGCGAACATGTGCCATAGATCGGGGTGCGCCTCGAGAAAGCACATGGGCCGATAGATGAGGTCGTCAAAGAAAATGACGCCGCGCTTCTCCTGCTCTCGCACGAGAGCGTAGAACGCCTGCACGTAGGGGCGGCAGTCGTGGTTGAAATCGCTCTCATCGAAAACCGTGTCGGCGCTCTCGAGCTGGGCTTTTACAAGCGTGATGAACTGCTTGAAGCCTTGGAATTCCGCTGGCGTGAAGTAGGCGCCCTTACCCGCCTGTAGCCATGCGGCCTTGAGAGCCTTACGCGCAAACCCGTCCTCCGTCTTGCCCGAAGTGACAAGCTTCTCTCGCGGGAGCGCTCCGCTAGAGACCAGCTGCTTAAGAATTCGATAGCCGACTGAGTGAAGTGTCTTGACTTCGGGAATCGCGCTGGCGTCGCCGAGGGCGCGCTGCAGGCGCGCTTCAAAGCTGAGCTGGGCGCTCTTGTTGAACATGAGCGCAAGCATGGCGGACGGATTGGCCCCCATTTTGATCATGCGCCGCATCCTGGCCACCAGGACGGTGGTCTTTCCTGAGCCCGGTCCCGCTGAGATGAGCGCGTGGCCGGACTGGTGCCGCACCACTGCCTTTTGCTCTTCTGTCAGTTCCCTTTTTCCGCCACTGCTCACCGGCGTGTACTCCATGCATAGAAAAACGCCCGGTCGCGCGTAAGTGCGCCGGACGCGAAGGTCGAAAGGATTCTTTACCGTGCCTGCGAGACGTAAAAATTAGGCCGCGTTGTGTCGCGGCCTGAGACGTCAATGGACGGAAGTGTTGCCGTGGGACTTGTACCGGGTACCGGTGTATGTCTCCGGCGGAAGCTCAGCGATGAATCCGAGAACAGGGATTCATTGATCAGCGCCCGCGTGGGCATTCCTGCCTGTACGAGATGACGGCCGTGGGTCGCCGCTTGCGCGGCGCCCACGGGGTCAAGGGTAGTTGGTTAGTGAGGCAGTTTGGCTGCCGAGAGGGCAACCTGGTTGAACTTCTGCCGGACAACCTGTGTGGTGTCCAACCCCGCATCGGACAAATTCAGTCCGGTGGGGATGGGGGCCCGTTCGGAACTCGAAACTGCGGGGCCACGGGATGAACGAGGAAGGAGCAACGGCGCATCGCCGTACCGCTTATCCTGCTCAATCATGGCGTGCACCCCCATTTTGAGGGTTTTCCACACTGTTCTGAGTTCCATGTCCTACCTCGGGTAGCTTCCAGAGCTGCATCCATACGATCCGGCTGCCTCGAATGAACACGCCATCCGACGCCGGTTGCAGCTTGATATTACCCGACTCGTCGTAGGTTCCAAGCTGGGCGAGGTAGATATCGGGGTATCGATCGCTACGACTCGTCGCTGCTCGGCCGTCATAGAGCCCGGTGATGGTGGTGCCATCCTCCAGCCCCACGATGACGATACGCCTCATTCCAGAGTTGAGCTTGAGCCATGCAGCAGCCCAGGCCTCCACGAAGCTCGGCAACGGCTGGAGCCGCTGCAGATCCCACGTGCCCTTGCTGATGCGTCGTGCGAGCACGCCGATCAGCCGGAAAGGAAGGGAGACGAGGTTGTAGCGGATACTGACCGCCGACACGAAACCAGCGACAGCAGGAATCACGAAGATAGTCAGACCCCACGTCACCGGCGAACTCAGCAACGCAAGCGCCAACTCAGCCGAAGACTTAGTCTTCAGCAGTGCCGAAGGGTCAAGTCCCGCCCACGAAAGTAACACCCAGCTAAGTGCGACCATGATGAGACTGTGGACGAGCCACTGCACCACTGCGTTGTTAATGTCCTTCGGGTCGTCGACGACGCTAAAACGGCGACGGCAGCGCCCGAATACGTAGCCTGGGGTGATGGTCAAGATGACCACCAAAAGGCCCTTCAGGGTGGTAAGGAACTCCATAGGTTTCTGTCTCCAATGCCGGCATGCCGGCGGTTTAGAAACCCACGAGCGCACCTTCCCCTCACGGGGAAAGCGCTCCCCGTGGGGTGGTGGTGTAGGCGCAGCGGATGCCGTGCCCGTTAATGACGCGCTAGGCGCCGTTGGTGAGTCCGCGCCGGAATGCGGCGCTGTCTCGTTCTCGTTGTTGGCACACTCGCTCGAACGCCGCTTCGAAGGCCTCCTTGTAGGGGCCAACGACGGCAAGCTTCAGGCACCGATTTGGGCCCGTGTACAGGCGACCCATAAATCGCAGCTGCTGCTCACGCTCTGCCTTCAGCCACGCCAGGTATTCACGACGTTCACCAGCGAAGTTCGCCGGGGGCGAGAACATTGCGTTCTCGCCCTCGGCGCCCGGTGCTGTGTCGATTCGCGAATAGTCCCGAATCATTACGCAGCCATCCGTTCAAGTGCTTCGATCGGCTGCCCCATTTCCCGAAGGACTTGGCGCAGCTTCATCTTCCACTGCAGGTAAATGGGAAGTCGCTTTGCAGCTTCCAGTCCCATGACGCGCACGACATCGTCCCAGTCGATGGACTTCGCCTCTTCGGGGATAGCAAACGGCGGGAGCAAACCCGTCGCGCGCCGCCCTTCCTTGCGAGCCCGTTCAACCAGCTCGTACGTTGCCACCTGCCCTGCCATGCCGCGGTCTCGGTCGCCAAACACAATAATGACCTTGGCCCAGTCGGGTAGAACAACGTGTCGCATAAGGCCGGCGTCTAGTGTCGACCACAAGGGAATACCAAGCTCACGGATCATGGCCCGTGCTGCGTAGGACGACTCTAGGCCCTCTCCGATTCCCAAGACGGGAAACTGAAAAGTATCCAGACGAACGGCGCAGCCAGCGGGTGCACGATCCGAGACATGGGTCTCCTGCTTACGTGCCTTGGGTACATCGGCCTTCCCTCGCCCATCGGGCTTAAGGTAGGTGCGATGGAGGGTTACCGGCCGACCGTCGATGTCTTCCAGCAGTGCAACCTGAGCTGGAAACTTACCGAGGTCGCCCACGGGCTTCGGATCCACATAGCGAAGGCTTGGGTGGAAACGAACGTTCTTGATGTCCGAGCAGTCAGGAAGACCACGCGATTCGATCCAGTTGCGCATCGGTTCGGAGCGTGGGTGGTTCGGGTCGAACGTCCCTTCCCACATCCACTTCAACCTATCGCGGATCTTTGCGTCTGCCCGTGCGATCTCTTCAGGGCTCGGCTCAGGTCGGACCACCTTCTTGACGTGATCCGCGATGAGCGAACCACCGAGAAAGTCGATGACCTTTTGCTTCGCCTCCATGAACGTGCAGCCGTAGTACACCATGATGACGCGAAAGCCGTTGGCCATCGTGTTGTCACAGGTGCAGATGCAGTGCCCAGTGTCCTCGAAGTCCTTGCCGATGCGGAAATCGGGTTCGGACTTTTTGACAATCACGCGGCCGTCGGGCAGTACCTTCTTGGTTGGCCTGCCATCACCATGATGATTGATGGGGCATTTGACCTTCTTGCGCGGACCAGCGC
>NZ_JAELTQ010000158.1 GCF_016428905.1 Dyella sp. ASV24
GTGATAGAACAGCGGCACCAGTGCGGCAGCGATGCCGGCCTGCAATGCATGCCATGCCGCATTCGGATGCCATCCGAACTGGGACACCGCCGGCTTGGGTGGCTGGCCCGGCATCCAGCGGCGCAAGGTTTTCGACGACACATAGCTGATGATCAGGCTCGCTGACGTGCCGATCAAAATCTCCACCACGCGCGACACCGCGTACGAGGCGGGCGAGCTTGCCTGCGGAACGACGCTTTCGACCACGACCATCAGGAAAGTCAGGCCGGTGAACAGCCATGCATACGTCCGCCGACCGACCAGCACCATGTACATGGTGGCGGTGACCACGAGCCCCAACGAAAGGCTGGCCCAGAGCGGATGCCCAACGATCTGCGTGGCGACCACGTAACCGCCGATGGCGCCGAGAACGGTGCCGAGCACGCGCAATGCCGCACGCTGCGTGCTGGCGGAGAGGTGCGAGCGTATGACCATGAAGCCACTGAAAGCAGCCCATCCCACATTGCGCGTGGCAGCGAGTTGCGCCATGGCGATGGCCAGCAGCACGGATGCAATCGCTTCCGCTTGATCCACCAGACGCGGACCGGGCTTCACCAAGGTGGTCAGGTCGCGGAACAGCTCACCCAAGAGCTGCTTCAGGCCGGCCAGTCGTCGAGTGATGCGGTTGGTTTCCATGATCCGTTTACACGTGCTTGCGACGGTGACCCGTCGATTTCCCACTCGGCATCGATTCTGCGCGCCATTCTGCCGATGTCAGTTTGGCGATGAAGAAGTCCGCGAGGGCGCTCACCTTGGCGGGCCGGGCTCGGGTCGTGGGCGTGACGAAGTACAAGCTTCCCTCTGGCATACGCCAATCCGGAAGTATGGGTTCGAGTCGCTTTTCGCGAAGGTAGGGTGCCGCGGCAAATTCGGGCAGCTCGGTAATGCCGAGTCCTGCAAGCACCGTGGGCAGCTGCGCCTCTACGCTTGTGGTACGCAACATGCCGGTTGGCGTGATGGTGCATTGCTCGCCGTTGCTGTGGGTAAAGCGCCAGACATCGCGTTTACTTCGGTTGACGTACGTGAGGCAATGATGCGCACCCAGGTCATGCGGATGCTGTGGGCGGCCATAACGGGATAGATACTCAGGCGACGCCACCAAAAAACGACGCATGGGCGCGATGAGTCGCGCGACGAGCGAAGAGTCTTCCATGATGGCGATGCGCAACGCGGCGTCGAAGCCTTCGCCGATAAGGTCCGCTTGCGAATCCGTGAGATGAAGGTCGACAGAAATGTCGGGATAGGTCCGGAAGAACTCGGGCAGCAGTGGCGCCACCCAATGAGTACCGAAGGAGAGCGGCGCCGCAAGTTTGACCAGGCCACGCGGTCGGCTCGACGTCTCGCGTGCGAAGTCTTCCGCTTCCTCCGCATCCGCATAGATCTTTGCGGCGCGCTCGGCGAGCGAGTGGCCGTAGTCCGTGAGAGCCAGCCGTCGTGATGTGCGGTTGAACAAGCGACCGCCCAGGCGTTCTTCCAGGCGCGTGACCGCACGCGACACCGTGGCAACCGATACGCCCATGGCCGTGGCGGCTCCGGCGAACGAGCCCTCTTCGGCCACCTTCGCGAACATCGCCAGTCCTTCGAAATCCGGTAGCTTCATCATCGACATTCCTGCAACGATGGTTTTCATTCATTTCTATTTCGAAAAGTAGCACGCAGCCCTAGATTTGTCCTGCAGCCGCACTCAACCCCATGCAGGAGACACATCATGGCTAGGAAACTCGAAGGAAAAGTCGCCGTCGTGACCGGTGGCACCACCGGTATCGGCTTCGCTACCGCCAAGCGCTTTGCCTCCGAAGGGGCAGAGGTTTTTGTCACCGGTCGTCGGCAGGCCGAGCTCGACGCAGCCGTGTCGGCCATCGGCCCGCGGGCCACCGGCATCCAGGCGGACTCGAGCAACCTCAGTGATCTCAACCGTCTCTACGAACGGGTGAAGACCCAAGCCGGCCGCATCGACGTGCTGTTCGTCAATGCCGGCGGTGGCTCGATGCTTCCCCTGGGCTCCATCACTGAAGAGCAGTACGACGAAACCTTCGGCCGCAACGTGAAGGGCGTGATCTTTACCGTACAGAAGGCGCTGCCGCTGTTGGTCGATGGCGCATCGGTGATCCTCACGGGCTCCAACGTAAGCGTCAAAGGCACGCCTGCCTTCAGTGTCTACAGCGCGTCGAAAGCTGCCGTGCGCAACTTTGCCCGCAGTTGGACGCTGGACCTCAAGTCACGCGGCATTCGCGTGAACGTGATCAGCCCCGGCCCGATCAAGACCCCCGGCCTTGTCGACCTCGCCGGCCCGGACGCGGCACAGCAACAAGGCCTGCTCGACTTCATGGCCAGCACTGTTCCGCTTGGACGCGTGGGCGACCCCGACGAAGTGGCCGGTGCGGCCGTTTTCCTGGCCTCTTCAGACGCCAGCTTCGTCGCCGGTACCGAGCTTTTTGTTGACGGCGGTCAGGCGCAGATCTGACCCGAATTCTTCAAGCGGCGGGTCATGCACAGGCCGGCCGTCCATCCCGCACCACCATCGTTACAAACCATCCATCCCAGAGGACATTCCCATGAGCAACTCGACTTATGCAGAAACGGCCGCTGTTTCCTCGGCCACTCCCAGTGTCGTCACCACCATCGTTCCCGCCGTGGGACGCCTGATGATCAGCACGCTCTTCATCCTGGCGGGGCTTTCCAAACTCGCCGCTCCCGCGATGACCATTGGTTACATCCAATCCGTTGGATTGCCGTTGCCATCCGTAGCCTTCGCACTCGCCGCGTTCGTGGAGCTGGCCGGTGGCATCACACTGCTGCTTGGTTACCGCACGCGTATCGTCGCCTCCGTCATGTTCCTGTTTACGCTCGCGACCGCGGCGTTCTTCCACAACCACTTCGGTGACCAGAACCAGTTCATCCACTTCTTCAAGAACGTGGCGATAGCGGGTGGCCTGTTGAACGTGATCGCCTTCGGCGGTGGCAGCGTCAGCCTTGATGGTCGCCGTGCCTGAGGTGCCGACCGGCGCGGTCAAGGCCGCGCCGGTTGGAGAACGTGTCCATTCCCTCGTTTCTCCATTTCCGCCGGTTACCGTTATCAACGCACGGGCGGGCAGGGGAGAGCTACACACCATCACTTCGCTCCCGATTCGTTGACCCAGGAGACATGCCATGAGTGAGCGCATTCACGAACTGCTTCATCGCAATCTTCAAGAGGTGTTTGGCGAGGGCGATGCAACACGTCGCCGTGCCGTCATCAAGGAACTCTATACCGAGGATTGTGTGGTCTACACGCCGATTGCCGTGATCAGCGGTCATGACGCGCTGGACAAGTTTTCCGGCGACCTTCGCGCCACGCATCCGCATTTCGTCTACACGCCGCACAGCAAGCCCCAGGTGCTCCACAACGCCGCGCGTCTGGCGTGGGGCTCCGGCCCTCGTGGGGAGTCGCCGGATTACACCGGCTGGGATGTGATCATCGTCCGTGATGGCAAAATTGCCGCGCTCTATGTTTTCCTTGATTCCGTGCCCGACAGCGCTTCTTGATCGTCCGTCGTGTCTGTCGAATCAGAAGCGCGTTTGGAAACGCACTCCGACTACCGTCGCCGTACGAACGTTCACCAAACTCGTACCTGACGATCCAAGCGACTTCTTGAGTGCGGGATCAACGACCTGCAAATCCGCCGTTATGGTGAGCCACTGGGCGGCGGCGAAGTTGTAGTACGCCTCGAACGCATCCTCGTGGCTGAGGCCCAGGCCGAGCTCGGTGCGCACGAAGGGGATGAACGCGGAACTGAACTGCGTGCGCGCGAGGCCGACGCCAAAGCTGTCGTCCGGGCGAGCCGCGCCAACGCCCTTGCCACCGATGCCAGCAAGATACGCGTACTGCACCGGGTTCGGATTGCCATCCGATGCACCAAACGAGAAGAACACGCCGACGCCATGCGTGGTATCGCCCGCTGGCTGCCATACATACTGATCAAACGCATAGTTGACCGACCAACTGGTGCTTCGGGTGTTGGCTGGCAAGTCAGGTGTCACCAGGCTCGGAAAGAACCTGTAGATGTACTGTGCGAGGACAGGTCCTGCATTCCCCAGTCGCGGAAACGAATTCTGCACGAGAAGGTAAGCGAGGTTCGAAGGCTCCTGCTGCAGCGACAGGCGATCCTTGTTGCTCCAGTTGAATCCCAGACTCTGGTGTCCGATCAGCTGAAAAGGGTGGATCGTCCAGGTGGCGCCACCCGTGACTGTCACACCATCATCAAAGGCTTCCCCAAGATGGTTGCTGTCCGGTGTGCCAGAGGGATCGAGTGCATAAACGGACAGATTGAGGTTACCGCTGGGTTGCAGAATGACGCCGCCGCCAAACGCTGACTGCGGCACTTGCTCTGTTGTCACCGGGAAATTGAATGCACCATTCAAGAACTGGGTGCTGTAGTTTCCGTAGAACTCCTGTTCACCCTGATAGAAGGTGTTGAACTTACCCACGGCCAACGAGAGTTGATCGGTGACGCTCTGCGTGAGCGTGGCATTTGTAAGCACGGTCGCGTGCTCATTGGGTCCGGGCAGAAGCGTCGCGGTGTTCAGGGTGATGATGGCTCCGGACTTCGGGTTCATGGAGCCCAAGCCGGTATCTGCGGACAGCATGATCTGACCACCCCTCCACAGGCCTGCCTTCTCCGTATCGACAGTGAGCGTGTAGTCAACATTGCCCCAGGTATGGGCACCGGTGCTACGCCCGCCGTTGACGACATCCATCGGTGTGGCGAGCAGGTCGACGTCGAGCGTCACCCCGTGCCTGGCCAGTGTGTTGCGAACGCCATCCCAATCTCCGGTAAGGCGCGGACGGGTGGCTAGATCACCGCTAAAGTTCTGCGATGTATTTGCATCTTGCGCCGAGGCCGCAGATGCAGCGGCAAAATATACGGCGGCAGTGACCGCTGACAGCAAGTGAATGCGCCAACCACGTCGTTTCCACCGATGGAAGCTGCGCTTAAACATGGCGGGGCGACCTCGCGATGACCCGCCGACCATGCAAACATGGGAGCATCCCGCCGCGCCTCTGGAAAAGTACGCGGCGAGGTCGCGTAGAACTACCTACATGCAGTAATCACGGTGGTTTGTAGCATTGCCGCGCGTCGGACGGAGCGTGGCGATCGCGCAAAGGTAATTCGGCACCCAGCAAAGCAGTAGTCGTATCGGCGACTCTGGTCTCATACTGCGACGCACCCTCAGCATCGTCCGGAGTTTCCATGCGTCGTCGCGACTTTCTCACGGGAGCTGTAGCCGCTACCGCGTCCAGCGCCCTTATGCTGGCTGGCCGGTCGGCGCAGGCTGCGCCTGCTGCATCTAACGGGCTGGCCGGATTGGCTTCCATGACTACCGGCGCCAAGCCGATTTCGGTGGAGGAGCGCCTCGCGCGGATCGCCAAGCTGCAACGGCTGATGGTCGATCAAAAGATCGGCGCCCTGATCCTGGAATCGGGCTCGAGTCTGGATTACTTCACCGGCATCCAGTGGCATCGCTCGGAGCGCACCACGGCCGCGGTGATTCCCGCCCGGGGTGACATCGTCGTTGTGACACCGGCCTTCGAAGAGCCTTCGATCCGCGAGACCCTGGCGGTGGGCGGCGATGTCCGCCCCTGGAACGAGCACGAAAGCCCGTTCGCCCGCCTCGTTGGTGCGCTTCGCGACCGAGGGGTGACCTCCGGGCCGATCGCCTTCGAAGCAACCACGCGCCTGTTCATCGTCGATGGGGTGCGCGATGCAAGCGCCGGTGCCTACCAAGTCGTTTCTGGCGACGCCCTGGTCAAAGCTGTTCGACTGATCAAGTCACCAGCCGAACTCGCGCTGATGCAAATCGCCAATAACGTCACCCTGGCAGCGCTGCGCTACGTCCATGGCAACGTCCGCGCCGGTATGCGCCCCGATGACATCGCCACCATGATGAATGCCGCCACCGAAGCCTTGGGTGGCTCGCCAGAGTTCGCACTCGTCTTGATCAACGAGGCCAGCGCCTATCCGCACGGTTCACACCAACCGCAAACCCTGCACGAGGGTTCGGTGATCTTGATGGACGTAGGCTGCGCCGTGCATGGCTACCAATCGGACATCTCACGCACCTGGGTGATGGGGCAGCCGACGGCAAAACAGCGAAAGGTGTGGGACACCGTCAAGCGCGGTCAGGAGCTGGCCTTGAGCACCGCCAAAGTGGGCGCCCCGGTAGGCGCCATCGACGACGCTGTGCGCGCTTACTACGAAAAAGAAGGTTGGGGCCCCGGCTATCACTTGCCTGGCCTTCCACACCGCACCGGCCACGGCATCGGCCTGGATGGTCACGAGCCGCCCTATCTCGTACATGGTGACGCCACCCCGCTGGCACCCGGCATGTGTTTTTCCGACGAGCCCGGGCTCTACATTCCTGGCGAATTCGGCATCCGACTGGAAGACTGCTGGCACATGACCGAGACCGGCCCGAAACTTTTCACGGGACTCGCGAAGTCGATTGAAGATCCGATTTGATCGGCGCCACAGCTTCCCAATGTTTCTGAAACGTCATGCTGGGAATTTCCGCTTCCGCCGCCAAAGCCGACATGTTGACGGCATAGGTTTTGTCGGGCGTAAAGTGCCGCACCGAGAGGGATAACAATGAAGGTCAGCATGACGTCTGTGTGGTTCGCAGTTTGCCTGTTGCTCGGTACGGCATCTTCTTCTGCGTATGCAGACGACAGTGGGGCGGCCGACGATACTCAGGTCAAGACCAGCCTGCTTTCCAAGCCGGAGGGCGCGGCGAAGGCATCGTTGGAAACTATGCAGATCCCCAGTCACGGATCGCCGATGAATGCCTTGGTCTACGTGGCCGCGGGTGTCGGGCCGCACCCGGTCGTGATCCTCTTGCACGGGTTTCCCGGGAACGAGCGAAACCTGGATCTTGCGCAGGACATGCGGCAAGCGGGATGGGACGTTCTCTACTTCAACTATCGCGGGTCGTGGGGCCCGCCTGGGGATTTCTCTTTTTCGCATGGCATTGAAGATGTCGCGGCGGCGATCGCTTATTTGCGGCAGCCTGAGAACGCCAAGCGGTTGCGGTTGGATCCGTCGCGCATCGTACTCGTGGGTCACAGTATGGGCGGATTCATGGCCGTCCAGGCCGCCTCCGCCGACTCCGCGATCAAAGGAGTTGCCATGATCTCCGCGGCAGATTTGGGCGATGCATTCGCGAAGATGCAAGCGCAGAGTTCACGAGCGCAGGCAATAAGGAAAATGAGTGCCGGATTGGCTGATGAGGGCATGGCGCCACTCAACGGATGTACGCCAGATGGTTTGGCGCAGGAGTTGGCTGATCACGCCTCTGCCTGGAGTTTTTCCGCCAATGCTGGGGCGATCAAGAACCGACCGGCCTTCGTCATCACTTCGGACGATGGCCTAGCCCCCGCTGATGACGCCTTTTCTAGCGCACTTCGCCAGGCGGGCGATATGCATGTGACCAATCTTCACTTGCCAACCGATCATGCGTATTCCGATCAACGGTCCGAGTTGTCACGTGCGTTGCTTCTTTGGCTTGAGACGGTCAAGTAATAGGGGGGGCGTAGTCGACGTTGGGCTTTTGTATAAGTCGCGTATGGCCTTGTTTTGGTATGTCTGTCTTTTACCTTAAGCAAAGACAAGGGCGACATTCTCTTCAAATGACGAGCAAAGGCAAATAAGCCTCAAATAACTAGCGGAAGAAGGTCCGCTTCAGATTTCAAACGGACTGTCACTTGACGGACTACGGACGGACTTCAGTGAAGATGATGAGTGCTGCGAGGCCCATGGTGCTCCTGTGCGCCATTTCCACCTTTCTATTTGTTCTCAGCCCAGCGGTGGCTCAATCTCCCGAAGGTAGTCAGGCACTTTTGCTAGGGCAACGATTTGCTATCAGCGCGGAAGAGCTTCCCGCAGTACGCGACCGTGCAGAGCGGGGAGATGTGATCGCCATTCGCAGAATGGTCGAGCACTATATGATTTACGAAGCGGACGAAGCTCCGGGTATCCATTGGCTGGAACGTCTCGGGGATACTGGCGACGTTGAGGCGAGAAAGGACGTTGTTGAGTACTACGTGCGCCATCCTTCGTCAAGCAATACCAAACACTTGGTCGAACTGAGGTCGCGCTGGCACATGTAGAGAGCTGCAAGTATCGACTGTCGATTTCAGATGTCCATTCGCTCGCTGCGCCTTGTCCATCGAAAATTCGCCGGGTGATGTCGATTTCTGACAATCTAGTCCGTCGTTCCTAGATCGGGTGGTGATCAGGGCTCCGTTGGGAAGTGTGTTTGCCGTGGCAGGGCCCCATTCCAACGGTTTGCCAGTATCACTGCCCATCATTTTCGCCGGGAGCAACGTCACAATGAGCATCACCATCACTGCCTTTGAACGATCACCCGACGGCGGCAAAGGATTGGCGCGCGACACGCGCGTTCGCTGGGCGCTGGAAGAAGTGGGCCAGCCTTACGACGTTCGGTATGTGTCGTTCCAGGCAATGAAGGAATCCGCGCATCTTCGCCTTCATCCTTTTGGCCAGATTCCAACGTATGAAGAGGGCGATCTGGTGTTGTTTGAAACCGGCGCGATCGTCTTCCATCTCGCTGAGCAACATCCGGGCTTGCTGCCGACAGACGCCCATGCGCGGGCAAGCGCGATCGCGTGGATGTTTGCCGCGCTCAATTCCGTGGAGCCCAGCATCCTGGAACTCGTGGTCGCCAAGTTCCAGGAGGGTGACAAGCCGTGGAGCAAGGAGCGCGTACCACTGGTCATGGACCGCATTCGTCTGCGACTGGGCCAGCTTTCCACTCGCCTTGGTGATGCGGATTGGCTGGATGGCGCTTTCAGCGCAGGCGACCTGATGATGGTGTCGGTACTGCTCAGGACGAGACCTTCAGGCATCCTGGATGAGTTTCCGAACCTTGCGGCGTATGTCGCTCGTGGCGAAGCGCGGCCAGCCTACCAGCGCGCGTTTGCCGCGCAATGGGCGGCAAACACGGGCCAGCTTGCTGGCTGATCATCGGTGGGCCCAACAGGTGATGCGATTACTCGCTTAGCACGTAGCGGTACGCATAGGTCTCGACGGCCCCTGTGCTCACTCCTTAGGAGTGAACACGACGCCATACCACCTCGCCATGCGCGCCTTCCGCAGCGCCACTGGATGGCTTGGCCACGCTATAGGTCAGCTCGTCACCGTTGATGGTGTAGCTCGAGCTACCGATTTTTCCATCCCAGTTGGGGAAGGATGCGTGCACGATTTCGCTGCGCATGGCGTTGGCGTCCGCGCTGATGTGTCCGTAGTGAGCGTTGCTATCCATCGAGGCGGCGCGGTACTCGTCTGCGGTGCCCTTGGATTTGTCGTTGGCGGCGAACGGCATGCGCTTGGCGCGTACGATCTGCATCATGTAGTCGCCTTGGGCGTCGATCAGCCACATGCCCTCGGGGTTGGGGCCGTAAAGCTCCACGCGATGGCCATCGGGATAGACGTTGTCGCAGCGCACCAGCGTCCAGGCGCCAATCAATTCCTTGGGAACCATGGCGTGCGCGCTGGCATTCGGGCTGGGCTTCATCGCGTCCTGGGCGGACAGCATCGGGGGCAGGGCGAGCGCGGCGAGGGAGGCGGCGAGCAGGATGAGCTTTGCGCGTGACATGGCGGCACCTTCAGTGCGTTGGGGATGAGGGCATCGTCTCTCCTGGGCTCTTATTTGATAATTGGCCTGGTTTTATATTGACCTTCAAATTTTCTTTGAAGATCATTCGTCACTGAACCCGCGTGCGGAGCCTGGCCCCATGAACCGCTTCAGCGACATGCAGCTCCTGGTGGATGCGGCTGACCTGTGCAGCCTCTCGGCCGCCGGGCGGCGGGCGGGGCTGTCACCGGCGGCGGCCAGCGCCTGCGTGCAACGGGTGGAGGCGATGCTGGGCGCGCGGCTGTTTGAGCGCACCACGCGTCAACTGCGCCTGACGGATGAAGGGCGCATCTACATCGCCTCCTGCCGGATCGCGATCGAAACCATGAAGGAAGCCGAGCGCACGGTGCGCAGTGTGACCGGGGAGGTCAGCGGGACGTTGCGGGTTTCGGCGCCTTCCGACCTGGGGCGCAACCTGCTGGTCCACATTCTGGACAGCTTCATGGTGAACCACCCGGACGTCCGCGTGGTGTTGACGCTATCGGATTCGCTCTCTCGCTTTGTGCCCGACGATATCGACGTAGCCATTCGCGTGGGTCCATTGGAGAGCGGCGATCTCGTGGCCCGTCATCTTGCGGATAGCTGGCGCGTGGTCTGCGCATCTCCCAACTGCATCGCGACTCACGGCATGCCGTCACGCCC
>NZ_JAELTQ010000159.1 GCF_016428905.1 Dyella sp. ASV24
GATGCTGCCGTGAGTGCCGCCGTGGTCACCGTGCCGCTGAAGCAGGGCAGCGTGCCCGATACCGTCCCCGCCTACGGTACGGCTGGCCCCGCCGCGGATGCGGCGCAGGTGGTGAGTGTGCAGGCGGCCGGTCGCGTGCTGCGTTGGAACGTTACCGCCGGTGCATCGGTGAAGCACGGCCAATCGCTGGCCACGTTTGCGCTGGCGCCGGCTTCGGTGGCGGCGTATCAGCAGGCTGTGACGGCGCAGCAACTGGCCGAAACTCAGCGTGCGCACACGGCGCAACTGTTTGCGCAACAACTGGCCACGCGCGATCAGCTCGATCAGGCGGAGAAAGCGCTGCACGATGCGCAGTCCGCTTTGGATGCGTTGGTGCAACAGCAAGGTCGCAATCCGACCGTGGACGTGACAGCGCCCTTTGATGGCACCGTGGCGACGGTCGATGCGCAGCAAGGCGACAACCTGCAGCCGGGCGCGCCACTGCTCACGGTGCAGCGCGGCGATGGTCTGGTGGTCACGGCAGGCGTAGAGCGTGATGCGATGAGCCGCGTCAAGGTCGGCGCCAAGGCCGAGCTGGTGCCCATCGACGGTGGTGAGTCCATGCAAGGCACGGTGCGGCGCGTGGCAAGTACCCTCAATCCGCATACGCATCAGTTGGATGTGGAGATCGTGCCTGACGGCGCACTGATCGGCGGCGAAGGGTTCCGCGCTGACATCGTGGTGGGTCAGTGGCAGGGCTGGTTGCTGCCGCGCGATGCGGTGCAGGGTGATGAAGAGGATCGCCACGTATTCCAGGTCGCGAACGGCAAGGCCAAGAGCGTGCCCGTGAAGGTGTTGGGCGATGCGGGCGACGTGACCGTGGCCAACGGCGCGCTCGACGCGCACCTGCCACTGGTGACGGAAGGCGCCACGCAGCTCGATGACGGCATGGTGGTGCGTGCGCCGGCGGAGAAAGCCAAGCCATGAGTCTGCCGACGTTGCTGGCGCGGCACGCGCGTGCCATCGTCATCGTGGCTTTCGCGCTGGCTATCGCGGGCTTGGCGAGTTCGTTCACGCTGCCAGTGGGCCTGTTCCCGCAAGTGTCGTTCCCGCGTGTGGTGGTGGACCTCGATGCCGGAGATCGCCCGGCCGACCAGACCGCACTGTTGCTGACGCGCCCCGTCGAGGAAGCCATTCGCACCGTCCCTGGCGTGGCGGGCCTGCGTTCGGAAACCACGCGCGGTTCGGCACAAATCTCCGTGGACTTCGGCTGGGGTCGCGACATGATCGCGTCCACGCTGCAGGTGGATTCGGCCATCGCGCGCGTGCTGCCAAGCCTGCCGGCCGGTGCGACGTACAACGTGCGCCGCATGGACCCAACGGTCTATCCGATCATCTCGTATGCGCTGCAGTCGGACACACTGTCGCCGGTGGCGCTGCGCGATCTGGCGCAGTATCAGATCGTACCCTTGCTGGCCTCGGTGCCGGGACTTGCGCGTGTCGACGTGCAGGGTGGCGAAACTGCCGAAGTGGAGGTAGAGGCTGATCCGCGCAAGCTGGCGCAGTACGGCCTGAGCCTGGACGATCTTGCCACGGCGGTGAACGGTGCGAACCAGCTCGAAGCGGTAGGTCGCCTGCAGGATCGCAACCAGCTCTATCTGGTGGTGGCTGATCACTCGCTGCAACGGCTCGATGCGATTCGCAACATCATCGTAAAGAACGATGCGCACGGCTGGGTGCACCTGTCCGACGTGGCTACCGTTCGCGATGGTTACGTGCCGCAGTGGGTCAAGGTGAGCGAAGACGGCAAGCCTGCCGTGCTGTTCAACGTCTACGAGCAGCCGGACGGCAACGCCGTGCAGATTGCCGGTCAAGTACGCGACAAGCTCGCGTCTTTCCGCCTGCCCAAGGGTGTGACGCTCAAGCCGTGGTACGACCAGAGCGAGCTGGTAGTGGAGTCCGCCCACAGCGTGCGCGACGCGGTGCTGATCGGCCTGTTGCTCGCGGCGGCGGTGCTGCTGCTGTTCCTGCGCAACCTGCGCGTTACGCTGATCGCCATGTTGGTGGTGCCGGTGACGCTTGCCGTTACGGCGTTGCTGCTGCAGGTGTTCGGCATGAGCTTCAACATCATGACGCTGGGCGGCATCGCGGCAGCGGTGGGGCTGGTGATCGACGATGTGATCGTGATGGTGGAACACGTCGCACGCCGCGCGGGTGCGGCGGATGGTGGCGGCGAGGCGGCGGTGTTGCCGGCGGCGCGTGAGTTCCTTGCACCGCTGACGGGTTCGAGTCTTGCCACGCTGATCGTGTTCGTGCCACTGGGTTTGCTCAGCGGCGTCACGGGCGCGTTCTCCAAGGCCTTGTCGGTCACCATGGCATGTGCGCTCGTGGTGTCGTGGCTGGTCAGTGCTTTCGTGGTGCCGCCGCTGCTGCGACGTTGGGTGGATTTCCGCCATTGGCACGATCCGGGGCTAGCTCACGAGAGCTGGCTGGCGCGCTCACACGCGCACTTGTACGACGCCTTCGCACGTCGCCCGGCGTGGCTGTTGGCGATAGTGATTCCCTTGCTGGCGGTGGGCGGGGTGGCCTACACGCATGTGGCCACCGGCTTTATGCCGTCGGTGGACGAAAGCGGTTTCGTGATGGACTACTACACCAAGCCGGGCACGTCGCTGCCGGAGACGGCGCGACAAGTGGGGCAGGTGGAAGCCATCCTGCGTTCCATGCCGGAGGTGGATACGTTCTCCCGTCGCCTGGGCACGGGCCTGGGTGGCGACCTTGGCCAGTCCTATCACGGCGATTTCTTCGTGCGCCTGAAGCCCGGGCACGAACGGCCCACCGAAGAAGTGATGAGCGACGTGCGCGAACACGTCGAACACGAAGTGCCGGGCGTCGAGGTGGAATTGGCGCAGTTGATGGAAGACCTCATCGGCGACCTCACCGCCGTGCCGCAGCCCATCGAGATCAAGCTGTACTCGGCGGACCCCAAGACGCTGGTGCCGCAGGCGCAGCGCGTCGCCAAGGCCATCGCTGATATTCCGGGCGTGGTGGAGATCAAGGATGGTGTGCAGTTGGCCGGTGATGCGCTGAATGTGCAGATCGATCCGGACAAGGCCACGCTCGAAGGCATGACCGTGGCGACGGTGACACAGGCCATCAACAATGCGCTGACCGGTGTGGTGGCGACGCAGCTGCCGCAGGAGACCAAGAGCGTGGGTGTGCGCATCCGCATGCCGGATGCAATGCAGTGGCGCTTGCCGCAACTGCTCGCGCTGCCAGTGCGGGCTCCGGATGGGCATGTGTTCCCGCTGAGTCGCGTGGCGAGCATCGTGACCGAGAACGGCCAACCGCAGATCTCGCGAGAGAATCTGCAGCAGATGGTGGCGGTGACCGCGCGCATCGACGGGCGTGGCATGGGTGCGGCCGTGGCGGACGTGAAGAAGCTGCTGGCGCAGCCGGGTGTGCTCGATGCCGACACGCGTTACGAACTCGGCGGCCTCTACCAGCAGCAACAGATCGCCTTCCTCGGCTTGGGCAAAGTGTTCCTGATGGCGCTGGTGGCGGAGTTTGTGCTGCTGTTGTTTCTGTATGGCCGCCCCGGTCTGGCGCTGGTGGTGATGGGTTGCTCACTGTTCTCCGCCACGGCGGTGTTCATCGCGTTGTGGCTGTGCGGCGTCGACCTCAACATCACGGCGATGATGGGCATGACCATGATCATCGGCATGGGCACGGAGATGGCGATCTTCTACGTGTCCGAGTACGTCACGCTGGCGCAGGGCATGCCGCCATTGCAGGCTTTGCGCATGGCCAGCCGTGACCGTCTGCGCCCCATCACCATGACGACGCTGGCGGCCATCCTCACCCTGTTGCCGCTGGCGCTCGCCTGGGGACAGGGCTCGGGCATCCAGCAGCCATTGGCCATCGCCATCATCGCCGGGCTGACCTTGCAGTACCCGCTGGTGCTGCTGGTGATGCCCACGCTGATCGGCCTGGCGATGGGCCACGGGCGACACCGTGATGACAACGTGATAGTAGGAACGTGACACCCGTCCTAGGGTCATTCCGGCCTGGCGCAAATTTGTGAGGACTCTAAGAGAACTGTAAGCAAGCGTTGCGCAAGATGCCGCCATGGATTTACTTGCTCATGGCTTGCGGCGGTTGCCTCCCGCCTTCTGGTTAGTGTTGCTGCTGCCGTTGCTGGCGGTACTGCCGCCCGTTCCGATCGATGAAACGCGTTACCTGAGCATCGCGTGGGAAATGCGGCAGACGGGGCAATGGGTCACGTTGCATCTCAATGGCGTGCCGTACTTCGACAAGCCGCCGCTGCTGTTCTGGCTTTTGAACGCGATCTGGAGCGTGCTGGTTCCGACGCTCTGGTCCGCGCGGGTCCTGCTGTTGGTTTGCGGGATGGGCTGCGTGGCGCTGTGCGGGCGTGTGGAGCGGCAGCTCGCGCCGGAGGCACCCGGCGTATCCAGCTGGCTGATACTCGGTTTGATGTTCTTCGTCCTGTACATGGGCGTGGTGATGTTCGATGTGCTGCTGTGCCTGTGCGTACTGCTGGGCTTTCTCGCGATCGTGCGTTATGTCCAGACGGGCGACCGCAAGGCACTGCTCCTGCTGTTCGTGGCCAGCGCGCTTGGCGTGTTGACGAAGGGGCCGGTGATGCTCCTGCATCTGGCCGGACCGATTCTGTTGGCGCCGTGGTGGTCCGAGCGTCGGCCACGCGTATCCTGGCGCTCCGTGGTGGTCATGGTGCTGGTGGCCGTGCTGGGCGGCATGCCTGCGCTGGCCTGGGCGTGGGCAGCGGTGCACCATTTGAACCCTGCGGACGCTCAGGAACTGCTGCTGCATCAGACCGCTGGACGTGTGGTGCAGAGCTTCGCCCACAACCGGCCTGTCTGGTGGTACCTGCCCTGGGTTCCCTTACTGCTGCTGCCCTGGCCGCTGCTGTTGCGTTGGCGCCATGTCCCGGCGGTAGCACGCACATGGCGCGAATCGCAGGCGGCCCGCTTCGGCCTGAGTACCACCTTGCCTGCGCTGGTGGCGTTCTGCCTGGTGAGCGGCAAGCAACTGCACTATCTGCTGCCGGTGCTGCCCGGTGCGGCGATACTTTTGGGCGCATGGCTACGCCATGACGCTGCACTGCTCGCCGTGAAGCGGTTGTGGTTGCTGGTGGCGGTGATCGTGGCGGTGTTCGTGTGGTCCGTGCTCAGCCCCGCACCGCTTGGCGACGCGTCGCCAACTCACGGCGGGATGATCGGGCTGTATGCCTTGTCGGCGGCTCTGTTGGTGATCGCCATGTTGCGGTTGTGGCGGGGGCGTCACGTCGATTCCGCGGCACGCGCGGCGCAGGCGACGTTGTTCCTTGCCCTGGCGATGTTGCCGCTAGTGCGTCTGCAGTTGCTCGATGCGCTCGACGTGCGCCCACTGGCGTCACTTGAGCACGAGCTGCGCTCGCAGGGCGTGCCCATGGTGCGCACGACTAATGAACCGGGCCTGCTGACTTTTCTCGCACGTATGCCGGCGCCGCTGCCGGAGTCCGACGATCCGGTGGCCTGGAGTGGGGAGCATCCGGATGGCGTGGTGCTGGCCTATTCCGGTCGCGGCAGGCCTCCGGAGGAGGCCATGAGGAGCGCCAAGCTCGCCAATGGTTGGGTGGCGCTGGTGCCGGCGCGTGCCGTGATCAACCGGCCGAAGTCGATCGATCGATATGGTGATCCATCCAGCGAGTAAGCGGGTTGCCGAACAAGGACTGCGCCGCCTGAAGCTCGCGCGGTCAGTCTGTTGGCGGTATCAGGGCCGGTGGGCACCGTAGGCGTGATTCGCCACGTTGCCGATCGCTTCGGGGGGCTCGGCCGGATCGGTCGACGTCGTCGGTACGATGAAATCGCCGAGCTGCCCATACACCACACGATTACGGCCATCGCGTTTGGCCTCGAACAGTGCGCTTTCTGCGTCGATCATCAATTGGCGCAATTCGTAGCCGCTCCGGTCGGTCGATGCCACGCCGAAGCTGGCGCTGATGATCACGTGGCGGGTTTCACCCCACAGTGGCGTGGCGGCAATGGCCTGGCGGATGCGTTCCGCGCGTTCGCGGGCTTGTGACGCGCTGCAGCCGGGCATGTAGACAGCGAACTCCTCGCCGCCAAGGCGACCGAAGATGTCGTGGCGGCGCAAGTGATGCTGGCATGCGGCGACGGCGCGCTTGAGCACCAGGTCGCCAATGACGTGGCCGTGCGTGTCGTTGACGTCCTTGAAGTGGTCCAGATCCAGCAGGACCAGGCAGGCGTCGCGGGTGGATTTGGCGGCGACGCGCAGTGCGATCTCCGCCTCGTCGACAAAATGTTGGCGGCTGTGCACGCCCGTCAAGCTGTCGCGCGTGGCCAGACGTTTGAAACGCAATTGCGATCGCTTGGTGCGCCATAGCCAGAAAGCGATGGAAGCCACCACGGTGAGCAGCAGGGCGATGTACAGCCGGCTGGTTTCCATGTCCTTGCGATCGAGTCGACGCTGCAGTTGCAGGATCTGGTTCTGCTTGTTGAGCGCGTCGACTTGCATCTTGTTCGCCAACAGTTGTTGCCGGACCGTTTGATACGCGATGGCGCGAGCCGAGACGTCGTTGAGGTAGCCCTTGTCGGCTTCCATGTACTTCTCGTGGTAGTCCAGCGCACCCTGCGGATTGCCTAGCCGGTTTTCCACGCTGTAGAGCACCTTGTACGCCATGCTGCGCGCATCGGCGTACTCGTTCGACGCGACATCGTCGAGTGTGGCATTCGCGTACTTGCGGGCCTGTGTCACATCACCCTGTTCCCAATAGGCTTGAGCGAGCAGGTAGTCGAAATCGGAGAGCAGTGGGGGATAGTGGTACGACTTCACTTCGCCGTAGTGCGCTTGAAGCAGCGTGATGGCGTCGTCCGGATGCCCTTGCTTGATCGCGTAGTCGGCGCGCTTGCCGCGCAGCGCATTGGCGAACAGCTCTTGCTTGTTGTCGTGGCAAGCGTCGATGGCGCGGTCGAAGTCGGCATCGGTGCCTTTGATCCTGCCGCTGCGGTAGAGCGCGTTTACCTTGAAGAACAGGCCCTGACAGGCGTGTCCGGTCAGGGCAGGGTCGTCGATGATCTGCTGTGCATATCCCGAGGCCAAGTCGTATTGGCCCGCGAAGGTCAGGAACTGCGCCGCTTCGCCCAATGCCTGGTAACGGGCCTCGGGGTCTTTCACGGTAGGCAGCTGATCGATGAGGACACTCAGGCGGCTGAAGGCGTCTTCGTAGTGCCGCTCGATGCCGAGAATGTTGACCAGCGTGGCCGTGGCCCGCACCTGCAGAGTCGGGTCGCCGGACAGGTTGACGACCTCGGTGAGCTGCGGCCTGGCCTGCTCGTAGCGTCCTTCAAAGGCCACTTGCCAGGCATCCAGGTAGCGCAGTCGCCATTGTTCGGTCGATGACAGCTCGGCGCTACGCTGATCGAGTTCGCCCAGCAGTTTGAGAAAGGCGTCGTGGTCGGAGGTCTTGATCCGGTCGGCGCGGTCCAGCATCGGCGCCGGGTCTTCCACCGCCGTGGCAGGCGTAGCGGGTGCAGCCGCGCGGGCCGCACCCACGGATGATCCCAGCAGCAAGCATGCTGCCAGGATCATATTCCGGCCTAGGGCGCCGGTACGAGGCATCGTCAGGTCAGCGCGAGGGCGTGGGCTGCGACGGCAGAGGGAGGTTTGGCGCTCTTGCCCGGCGTCTTCGGTGCTTCGCCGTCCTCATCCTCTTCCTTCTCTTCCTCTTCCTCGCCCTCCTTGCGCGGTATGGTCTGTACGCAGAACAGCGGTGCCTTATCCAGCAAGGCGTACAGATCCTCGACGTTCCTGGCCAGGATCGCTTCGCTGGCCGATGCCTCCACCCGGGCGTCCGCCAGGGCGATGCTCAATTCATCCCGGCTTGCCTGACGCAGATGCGCGTCGGCACCGAGTTTTTCCAGAAATTCGATGATGTTCGACATGTGTTCTCCCCCCGGATGGTGATAGTACGGTGACAACGTGTAGGTGTCTCTCCCCGGAATTAGGCGTCTCTCACGAGGCCTTCCGCCGCATCGCAACGAAGATGCGCGCGCCGTTCTTCGATAAGGGCCGGACGGATCGTGAGCGGGACGGCAGGTCCCGCGAAGGATGTCGGCGATCCTGAGATGGATGCGACAGCGCCCGGATATCCGGATGAAAGGTCCCCCTGTATCGCTGCGACAAGGTTGCCGCTGGATTTCCGATCATAGCCTTGTTTTTTGCGTCAAATGTGCACGCCGGAGTTCTGTTGAAAGGCACTGCGCAGAACAGCCGGGGCGTGTGGAAAGCGTCAGTCGCCATGGTTGGCGGCGCCGAGGAAAGGGAGCACCTCAGCAAGGAAAGCCTCTGCGTGTTCGTTGTGCAATCGGTGTCCAACGCCCAGTGATCGGGCGGTTGCCTGGGGTAGCCGAGAGGCCAGCAGCGGCAGGCGTTTCGTGACAAGACCATCGCCCTGGCCGGCCAGTAACAGGCAAGGCGTTTGCAGGCTGGCGAGCCGACTCCACCAGTCGGGCATGGGCGCGCGCAGTTCCGGCAGCACAGAGCGTGCCGCGCGCGGATCGAAGCGCCGCAAGAAAACGAGGCGCAGCAGGCGGCCCAGGCCCACGAGCTGCAGAGAGCGTCGCCACGCGGGTCCCGGGTACGCCGCGGCGATGTCGGCCGCATCGGCAGCGTCCTGTGGTGGCACAGGTGCTGCTTCCACCACCACTCGCAGGATCCGTTCCGGCTGATACGTCGCCAGCTTGAGTGCGAGGTGGCCTCCCAGTGAATGGCCGATCAGGCTCACTTGCGCCAGTTGCAGCGCGTCGAGCAGCGCGATCAGGTCCTGCTCGAAATCCATGAGTGCGTAAGTGCGCGTCCGCGCACTGCACCCATGACCGCGCAGGTCGGGCGCGATAACCCGGAAACCCGCACGGGCCAGCGCGTGAGCGGTGTACTCCCAGCTGATGGACTGGCTGGCAAACGCATGGATCAGCATGACTGGCGGGCCATCCTCGCACCCGCAGGTGCGGTAGGCGACGCGATGGCCGCGCACTTTCAGGAATCGATAGGGCGACAAGCGGCTTTCCATGGCCTTGGATTCAGCGCGGCGTGAATGCAGCCATGTTGCATGGTCCCCACGCTGCGAAACAGCAGGAAAGACGTCACTGGTTTGCACGGTGCGCGAATGGCTATGATCGGGTGGTTGTCATTGGATCAACACCATGACGTCGGTGCTGTCTATAGACGAATCGTGACGCGCGACGGGGCTTGGCCTGGGAGCTGGATATGCGATTCATGCGCTTTGAGCAGCAAGGGCAGATCGGTTTGGCGGTAGATGCGGGTGAAGGCTGGCGTGGGCGTTTCGTCGACGAAGGCGATGTTCTCACCGACGTCAGCGCCATCGCAGCGAGCGATGAGCTCGCGCGCAAGGCCTTGGTCCAGCACCTGCGTGAAGGATTTGTCGTCGACGCGGACCAGGTACGTTGCCTGCCGCCGAGCGCGAACCCGGGAAAGATCATTTGTCTGGGGCTCAACTATCGCGATCATGCGCGGGAATTCGATTCACCGCCGCCCGCGTATCCCACCTTGTTCGCGCGCTTTGCATCGAGCCTGATCGGACATGCTCAACCGTTGGTCCGTCCGCGTGTGTCGGATAAGTTCGACTACGAGGGCGAACTGGTGCTTATTCTTGGGCGCGGCGGCAAGCACATTGCTCAGGAAGATGCGCTCGATCACGTATTCGGCTACAGCGTCTTCAACGACGGGTCGATCCGCGACTACCAGCTGCGCACCTCGCAATGGACCGTGGGCAAGAACTTCGACGGCACCGGAGCGTTTGGCCCCTGGGTGGTGACAGCAGACGAACTGCCGCCCGGCGCCACTGGCCTGACGCTGGAAACGCGCCTTAATGGTGAAGTGATGCAGCATGCGTCCACCAGCGACATGATCTTTGGCGTCGCGCAGACGCTCGCCATCATCAGCGAAGGCATGACGCTCGATGCCGGCGATGTGATCGTCATGGGTACGCCATCAGGCGTGGGCTACGGGCGCAAGCCGCCGGTCTATATGAAACCTGGCGACGTTTGCGAGGTGTCTATCGAGCGCATCGCCACCTTGCGTAACACGGTGGTGCAAGAGGCGTGAGGGGCGGGCGCGATGCGCCCGCCGGTTGTCGTCACTTCTTTGTAGGCTTCGTGGGTTTCTTGGTGGGCTTGCCGGGCTTGGTGGGTGTCGTGGGTGTGCTGCTGCCACCGGTGCTCTTCAGTTGGGTCAGCGCATCGAGCAGTGTCTGGCCCTTCGGCGTGCCCAGGCCC
>NZ_JAELTQ010000015.1 GCF_016428905.1 Dyella sp. ASV24
CCCCCCCCCCCCCCCCCCCCCCCCCCCCCCCCCCCCCCCCCCCCCCCCCCCCCCCCCCCCCCCCCCCCCCCCCCCCCCCCCCCCCCCCCCCCCCCCCCCCCCCCCCCCCCACCCTTTTTTTTTCCAGCTTCGTCGGCAGCGTCAGATGTGTATAAGAGACAGGCGCAGTGCCTGACTGGTGGTCAGGTCAAGCCGCAGGCCATTCGCAGGGCGCTATCGGTGGCCAACCCTTTGGGCCGGGTCTGTTTGCCCGCCATCCGGCGTCATCACTCAGTCGTGTATCGACATACACTCCATCGTTCTTCCTTGGCTGGCGCGCAAACAGATCCCGGCGCTGACCACGTGCAGACATTGATCAGGCTCTAAAAGAGGAAGTCATGCCCCAGCTCGCCCAGCGTGTCGGTCGCGCCAAGCCCAGCGCGATCATGGTCATTGCCGAAAAGGCCAAGCAGCTCAAGGCTGCTGGTCGCGACATCATCAGCTTCTCCATTGGTGTCCCCAATTTTCTTCCCGGCGAGCACGTGTATGCCGCCGCACGCGAAGCGCTTCAGCACGATTCCGGTCAGTACGGCAGCAACCGCGGCGCGGATGCGTTGCTCGATGCCTTCCTGGTGCATATCGAAAAGCTGGGCTTCAAGGGCTATGGCCGCACCAACCTTTCCATCGGCATCGGTGCCAAGCAGGTGCTGTACAACCTGGGCGAAGCGCTGTTGAACGAGGGCGATGAAATCGCCTTTGCCGCGCCGTTCTGGACCACCTATCGCGATATCGCAGACATCCTTGGCGCCAAGGCCAATATCCTGCATTGCGGTCCTGAGCAGAACTACAAACTCACGCCTGCGCAGCTTGACGCCGCGCTTGCGCGCAAGCCCAAGGTGTTCCTGTTCAACAACCCGTCCAACCCGACGGGCATGGTGTACACGCGCGATGAAATCGCCACGCTTGCCGAGGTGCTGGCGAAGTATCCGGACACCTGGATCATCACCGACGACATCTACAATTCCATGGTGTTCGACGGTATCGGCTACCACAACTTTGTGCATGCGAAGCCGGAGCTGAAGGATCGCCTGATCTTCGTTGACTCCGTGTCCAAAACGTATGGCATGCCGGGCTGGCGCGTGGGTTTGATCGCAGGTCCCGAGAACGTGGCCAAGGCGATTACAACGCTCAACTCCAACCACATCACCAGCCTGCCGGAAGTGATCACTGCCGCTGCGGTGGCGGCTTTTGCCGGCCCGCAGGACGTGCCGCAGGCCAAGTGCAAGGAATTTGCCGGGAAGCGCGATGTTGTCGTCAATGCACTGCGCGCGATTCCTGGCGTAGTGTGCCCGACGCCGCAGGGCGCGTTCTACGCGTTCCCCGATATTTCCGTGGCCTTTGGCAAGAACCACAACGGCACGCGCATCGAAAACGATGTGGATTTCTGCGCCGCGCTGCTGGAAGCCAAGGGCGTGGCCTGTGTGCCGGGCTCGGCCTTCGGCGAGCCGCGCGCCATGCGCATTTCCTATACCTGCCCGACCGCACAATTGCAGCCCGGGTTGGAACGTATCCAGGCGTTCTTCGCAGAACTGACCTGATGGTCTTGGGGCCCGTGCCGGTTGGCGCGGGCCTTGTCTTTTGTAAGTCCTAGCCAAGTTGAAGGAGTTTCTCCAATGAAAGCACCCGTTCGTGTTGCCGTTACCGGCGCTGCCGGCCAGATCGGTTACGCCCTGCTGTTCCGCATCGCCGCGGGCGACATGCTGGGTCCGGACCAGCCGGTGATCCTGCACCTGCTGGAAATCACCCCAGCGCTGCCCGCGCTGCAGGGCGTGGTGATGGAACTCAACGATTGCGCGTTCCCGACGCTGGCTGGCGTGGTCGCCACCGATGACGTCAACGTTGCCTTCAAGGACGTAGATTACGCGCTGCTGGTCGGTGCGCGTCCGCGTGGCCCGGGCATGGAGCGCAAAGATCTGCTCGAAGCCAACGGCGCCATCTTCGGCCCGCAGGGCAAGGCGCTGAACGATCACGCCAAGCGCGACGTGCGCGTGCTGGTGGTTGGCAACCCGGCCAACACCAATGCGCTGATCGCCCAGCAGAACGCCCCGGACCTGGATCCGAAGTGCTTCACCGCGATGGTTCGCCTGGACCACAACCGCGCGCTGTCGCAGCTGGCTGAGAAGACCGGCAAGCACAGCACCGACATCAAGAAGATGACCATCTGGGGCAACCACAGCTCCACGCAGTACCCGGATCTGCACCACGCCACCGTGGACGGCAAGCCGGCGCTGTCGCTGGTCGACCAGGCGTGGTACGAGAGCGACTTCATCCCGACCGTGCAGCAGCGCGGCGCCGCCATCATCAAGGCTCGCGGTGCATCGTCGGCTGCCTCGGCTGCTTCGGCCGCCATCGACCATATGCGCACCTGGGCGCTGGGCACCGCGGAAGGTGATTGGGCTTCAATGGGCATTCCGTCCGACGGTTCGTACGGCATCGAGCCGGGCGTGATCTACGGCTACCCGGTGACGGTGAAGGACGGCAAGTACGCCATCGTGCAGGGCCTGGACATCAACGCGTTCTCGCGTGCCCGCATGGACGCCACCAACAAGGAACTGCGCGAAGAGCGCGCCGGCGTCGAGCACCTGTTCGCCAAGAAGTAAGCGAACAGCCATCGTTGTCACGACAAGGGCGGCCATGGGCCGCCCTTGTTGCGTGTGGATACCTCAGTGCGTGCGCGACGTGGCCTGCAACGCGGCAAGGATGGTGCGGACGTAACCGATCAGTACCTCGTCAGACCACGAGCTATCGGTGAGATCTGGCTCGTTCGCGTGGGCTTCGCGGATGCGTTCATGGGTGGCCGGATCGCTGCCAGCGTAGGAACGGAACAGTGTGGCCCACTGCTTGCCGAGTTCAAGGGCGTGCGGATTGTCTGGCGGTACACCGTCCACCATCGCCTTGCGTAGCGCAGCCAACAACGGCGGCCAGGCATGGAAGGTCGAGCCATAGTGCTGGCGCATGAAGGCGAATTCGTCTGGCTTCAGATAGCGCTGGTAGATCGCCAGCCGTCCTTCCACGAAGGCTTCCTCAATGAAACGCCGCATGGGCGCCGAAACACCCTGGGCATCCCAGGAGCCCGGCTCGTTGTCGTGCATGCGATTGAGGCGCACCAGGAAATCCGGATTGCCGCCGGTATCCCGATAGAGCGTGCGCATCCAGCGTAACGCCAGGATCTGCGCTTCGGGTGCATCCCTTGGCACGCCGCGATCCATGGCTGCTTGCACAGTGCTGACCATGGCGCTCCATTCGGCGCGGGTGGCCGCGTCATGCAGTAGCGGCAGTTGCTTGATTTCCTCACTCGAAAAATAGTTCTCGAACATCGTCATCAGCTCCAGAGTGTCCAGCCAGTTGGCCAGATCAGGGGACTGTCCGGATGCCAGTTGCGCATGCAGCAAACCCAGTTGCTGGCGCAACCGGGTTGCCTTGATGATGTCGTGATCGAGCTGTGCCATCTGGCGTTCGATCACGTCGGTCAGCGGGGCTTGAGGCCCGGACAGGGCAGTTCCGATGTCGGCCAGCGACAAGCCCAGCTGGCGCAAGGCCTGAATACGATGCAGGCGTTCGATGTTGGCCCGGTCGTACAACCGGTAGCCGGCAGCGGAGCGCAGCGAGGGCACCAGCAGGCCGATGGCGTCGTAATGGTGGAGCGTGCGGATGGTGAGTCCGCTGCGCCTTGCAAGTTCGCCTACCGTCAGTTCCATGGGGTGTCCTCGTTACGTGCCAGGCACTCTGGGGGCTCACGCGACGTGAGGGTCAAGCCTCTCCGTCGGGTGGCGCTTCATGGTTAAATCAGCTGATCCTCGACTGGAAGCCGGATATGAAGCAACTATTTGCGATCGCCACCTGCTGTGCCCTCCTGACTGCCTGCGGTGGCATGCATGGCCTGCGCGATACCACGCCCAAGATGAGCAGCCGTACCAACAAAGACATTCCCACCTATCTGGAATGCGTGCGCGCCAAGTGGGCCGAGACGGCCGAAGCCAGCGCATCGCACAAGGACCAGTCGGGCGAGCTGACGGGACGTGACAAGTCGGGCGCGCATGAACTGATCAGTGTGACGGCCGATGGTACGGGCGCGCAGGTCATGATGTATGAGACCCAGAACGACAAGAAGGACTACAACCCCGCGTATCGCGATGCGGCAGTGTCCTGCCTGTAAGTCTTTGTAGAGACGGCCGTCATACATGGCGGCCGTTCTGTGCGACTCGACCAAGGTCGCACAGCTCGCGGGGCATGGCTGATCTAGGCTAGACCGATCAGCCATTGAAGTGAGGGTGATCGCGATGCGCTATGAGGAGTTCTATCAGCATTCGATAGAGCAGCCGGAGTCCTTCTGGGCGGAACAGGCGCAACGCATTCACTGGCACACCCCGCCTCAGCGCATCCTTGATGTTTCCCGCCCGCCGTTTCGCCGCTGGTTTATAGGCGGCACCACCAACCTTTGCTACAACGCTGTCGACCGGCATCTGGAAGCACGGGGCGGCCAGTTGGCGCTGGTGGCGACCTCCTCCGAAACAGGCATCACGCGCGAGTTCACCTATCGCGATCTGCATCGTGAGGTGAACACGTTCGCGGCGGTGCTCGTTTCGCTGGGCGTGGGCAAGGGCGATCGTGTGGTGATCTACCTGCCGAATATCGCCGAAGCCGTGTTCGCCATGCTGGCATGCGCGCGCATCGGCGCCATTCACTCCGTGGTGTTTGGAGGATTCGCGGCGCATAACCTTGCCTTGCGCATCGACGATGCCGAGCCAAAGCTGTTGATTGCTGCGGACGCAGGCATGCGTGGCGGCAAAATCATTCCCTACAAGCCACTGGTGGATGCCGCGCTGGAAGAGGCGACGCATCGGCCGCCGCACGTATTGATCGTCGATCGCGGGCTGGATCCGCAGATGACGCGCGTGGCTGGCCGTGATCTCAACTACGCCAGTCTGCGCGCCTCGTACGAAGGTGCCGAGGTGCCGGTGGAATGGCTGGAATCAAACGAGCCCAGCTACCTGCTGTATACGTCGGGCACCACGGGCAAGCCCAAGGGCATCCAGCGCGATGTGGGTGGCTATGCCGTAGCCATGGCGATGTCCATCGCCGCGATCTTTGATGTCGCGCCAGGGCAGGTGATGTTCTCCACCTCGGACGTGGGTTGGGCCGTAGGGCATTCGTACAACGTGTACGGGCCGCTGATTGGCGGCGCCACGTCGCTGCTTTACGAAGGCCTGCCAACGCATCCTGATCCGGGCATCTGGTGGCGGCTGTGCGAGCGCTACGGCGTGCGCACCATGTTCTCCTCGCCGACCGCCATCCGTGTGTTGAAAAAACAGGATGCAAGTTGGCTGAAGAAGTACGACCTGTCGAAGTTGAAGTGGCTGTTCCTCGCTGGCGAGCCATTGGACGAGCCAACCGCGCACTGGATTACCGATGGCCTCGGCGTGCCGGTGATCGACAACTATTGGCAGACCGAAACCGGCTGGCCAGCGATCACGTTGATGCCGGGCCTCGATCTGAAGCCGGTGAAATTCGGTTCACCCGGATTGCCCGCGCCGGGTTATCGCATGAAAGTGATCGACGAAATCACGGGCGACGAACTTCCGCCGAATCAGAAGGGTGTACTGGTGTTCGTGCCGCCGCTGCCACCAGGGTGCCTCACGACCGTATGGCGTGACGATGAGCGCTATGCCTCCAGTTATTTCGGTCATTTCAAGGAGCTGCTCTACAGCTCGCTGGATTGGGCGATACGCGACGAGAACGGTTACACCAACATCCTCGGGCGCACCGACGATGTCATCAACGTGGCCGGGCACCGGCTGGGCACACGCGAGATCGAAGAATCGGTGGCGACGCATCCGGCGTGCGCAGAGGCCGCTGTCATTGGCATGCAGGATGAATTGAAAGGGCAGGTGCCGGTGGTGTTCGCCACGCTCAGGCAGGGCGTGACAGAAGGATCGGTGGAGGTCGCGAAGGCCATGCAGCAGCGTGTGGTCGACCAGCTGGGCAAGGTGGCGCGTCCAGCACGCGTTTACGTGGTGAATGCCTTGCCCAAGACGCGCTCCGGCAAGTTGCTGCGGCGTTCGTTGCAGGCACTGGTGCAACACACCGATCCGGGTGACCTTTCCACACTGGATGATCCCAGCGCACTGGAGGAAGTGCGTCGTGCGCTGGATCGCGGTTCGGATGTCTGAGTCGCAGCGTCAGTCGCGCCGTACGGGCGGTTGGCCCGCGTAGTTGGCCCGAGGCCGGATAAGGCCACCGTAATCCTGTTGCTCGAGCGCATGCGCTAACCAACCGGCCATGCGTCCTGCTGCGAACAGCGAGATCGATGCGTCAGCGCCGAGACCGTGCAGCGTCGCGATGGCGGCCAGCGCAAAATCCAGCGCTGGCTGACGGCCTACGCTGTCGTGCACCGCATCGGCGAGCTGGCGGATGCGCGTCATACCGTTGAGGCGCGGATGCACGTCGCTGAGCATCTCCAGTAACAGTGCTGCGCGTGGATCGCCCTCTGGATAGAGCGGGTGGCCGAAGGCGGGCAGCTCGTCCCCACGACGCAGGCGTTCGCGCACGTGGTCGCCGGGGCGACGCTCACGCAATGCCTGCTGGATAAAGGCGTGCGCGCGGGCTGCTGCGCCGCCATGCTGCGGCCCGGAAAGTGCAGCCAGACCGGCGCTGACCGATGCATGTAGGCTCGCGCCGGTAGACGCAGCAACGCGCGTGGCAAACGCCGACGCGTTGAGCTCGTGGTCCGCGCACAACACCAGCGCGCTACGCACGAGTTTCTCCAGCGGTTGGTCGTCGGGTTTCCACGTCTGCGCCATCAGGCGGTGGATAGGACGCCGATCCGGACGTGTGCCGCACAACAGGGCGGCCGTTTCACGCAACAGGCGCGCGGCGCACTCGCGCCGTTGCAACGGATCGGTGCTGAGCGTGTGGGGCGAGGAGAGTGCGAGCAGGGGCAGCGCTGCTGCCGTGCGCTCCATGGGCGGCACTTCCTCGCGGCGGCACAGCATGGCGACAACGGCGGGCCACGCGCGCGCAGGCGTAGAGGCGAACGGATCGCTGTCACTGCCCCAGAGCAGGCGTGCCACGTCTTCCAGGCTGGCGCCGTCGCGGGCGAGCGAGATCGCCGATTCGCCACGGTAGTAGTGCCCGTGCGGGCGGATCAGCGAAATCCGCGTTTCCAGGACCGGGAGTCCCCAGGTCAGGCTATGCGCCGCGCCCTTGGCAGCGCCGCGGCCGGCTTGTCGGCGCTCGATCAGCCGCTCGATATCGTCGGCGCGATACTCGCGGCTGCGCCCGTCCGCGCCAGGGCGTGAGTCGATCTTGCCGCGGCTGACATAGGCATACAGCGTGGAAGCGCTGACGCCCAGCCGTCTGGCGGCTTCCGGGGCTGAAAGATAGTCGGCATGCATGCGGACATATTGATCCTGTCGATCAAGATTGATCAATACATCGCGCGGTGACAGAGTGTCGTCCGTGCCGCGGCGCGTAGTGCGCCGCGACATGGCCTTGCTGACGCATCGCCTACAATACGAGGTTTAGGAGAATCCCCATGTCCCTCCCCGAATCCGCCGGTAGCCGCTTCCGCGCTGCCGTTGCCGCCGAAAGTCCTCTGCAGGTGATGGGCGCCATCACCGCCTATGCCGGCCTGATGGCCAAGCGCGTGGGTTACAAGGCGCTTTACCTGTCAGGTGGTGGTGTTGCTGCAAACTCCCTGGGTATTCCCGACCTGGGCATCTCGACCATGGAGGATGTGCTCACTGACGCACGCCGCATCGTCGACGCTACTCAGATGCCGCTGCTGGTGGATATCGACACGGGTTGGGGTGGTGCGTTCAATATCGCGCGCACCATCCGTTCGTTTATCAACGTTGGCGTGGCTGCCGTGCACATCGAGGATCAGGTCGGCCAGAAGCGTTGCGGCCATCGTCCCGGCAAGGAAGTGGTGCCCAAGGAAGAAATGGTTGACCGCGTGAAGGCTGCCGTCGATGCTCGCACCGATGCCGGCTTCGTGATCATGGCGCGCACCGACGCTGCCGCCGCGGAAGGTATCGATGCGGCGATCGATCGTGCTTGTGCGTACGTGGAAGCGGGCGCGGACATGATCTTCCCCGAAGCGATGAAGACGCTTGAGGACTACCGCCGTTTCAAGGCGGCGGTGAAGGTGCCGATTCTGGCGAATCTCACGGAGTTCGGTTCCACTCCGTTCTTCACCACCGACGAACTGCGCACTGCCAACGTTGACATTGCGCTGTATTGCTGCGGTGCCTACCGTGCCATGAACAAGGCCGCGCTCAATTTCTACGAGACGGTGCGCCGCGAAGGCACGCAGAAGAACATCATCGACACGCTGCAGACCCGCGCGGATCTGTACGACTTCCTCGGCTACAACGCCTACGAGGACAAGCTCGACGCGCTGTTCGCCAGCCAGAAGAAGGCCTGACCGGCCACCCCATTCGTCGGCCGGGGTACGCCACGGCCGGTAGAGTCGCATGTTGAGGAGACGTATCCGATGAGCGAGCAAACCCTTCCCAAGCCCAAGAAATCCGTCGCGCTGTCGGGCGTGGCCGCTGGCAACACCGCGCTGTGCACGGTGGGCCGCAGCGGCAACGACCTGCATTACCGCGGCTATGACATCCACGATCTGGCAGCCAAGGGCTGCTTCGAAGAAGTGGCCTACCTGCTGGTGCACGGCGTGCTGCCGAACTGGGCGGAATTGAACGCCTACCGCGCCAAGCTCAAGCGCCTGCGCGGCCTGCCGGCGCCGGTCAAGAGCGCACTGGAGCTGCTGCCCGCCGCTACGCATCCGATGGATGTCATGCGCACGGGTTGCTCGGTGCTGGGCACTGTGCTGCCGGAGAAAGACGACCACAACGTGACCGGCGCGCGTGACATCGCCGACCGCCTGATGGCCAGCTTCGGTTCAATGCTGCTGTACTGGTTCCACTTCAGCCACAACGGCAAGCGCATTGAGACGGAGACGGACGACGAATCCATCGCCGGTCATTTCCTGCATCTGCTGCACGGCAAGAAGCCGAGCGAGCTGCACGCGCATTCGCTGGACAAGTCGCTGATCCTGTACGCCGAGCATGAGTTCAACGCGTCCACCTTCACGGCGCGCGTCATCGCCGGTACCGGCTCGGACATGTATTCGGCCATCACGGGCGCCATCGGTGCGCTGCGTGGTCCCAAGCACGGCGGTGCAAACGAAGTGGCGATGGAAATCATCGCGCGCTACCGCAATGCTGCCGAAGCGGAGGCTGATATCCGCGCCCGTGTCGAGCGCAAGGAGATCATCATCGGCTTCGGTCACCCGGTGTACACCGTGTCCGATCCGCGCAACGAGATCATCAAGGAGATCTCGCGCAAGCTCTGCGCCGAGGGTGGCAACCCAACCCTGTTCGACGTGTCGGAGAAGATCGAGAAGCTGATGTGGGAACAGAAGAAGATGTTCCCCAACCTCGACTGGTTCTCGGCCAGCGCGTATCACATGATGGGCGTGCCGACGGCCATGTTCACCCCGCTGTTCGTGATCGCCCGTACCTCCGGCTGGAGCGCGCACGTGATCGAGCAGCGCGAGGACGGCAAGATCATCCGCCCCAGCGCCAACTACACGGGCCCGGAAGACCAGGCCTACGTGCCGATCGAAAAGCGCTGATCGCTTAGCAAGGTGTTACAGAAGAGGGAGCCGAAAGGCTCCCTCTTTCTTTATAAGTTTCGTTGAGGTTCAGGACCCTGTACGACATTGCTATCAATTCGTGTGTCGGGGTGTGACAGGTTTGATACAGGGTGATTCAACGCGAGGTGTTTTACGCACTTGTTGGTGCAAGGTTTTGATTGCGCAACTCATATCCATCAGTTTATGGCGAGTCGCTCGCAACCCCATCAATTCCGGGGTGTAACAGAGATGTGCCACATGATGCGTTGATCCACTTGCGCTCAATCAGACTCACTGATCATGAGTCCACTCAAGCGACTGATTTTGTAGACATCCCGCGTGGAGTTGTCGCTGCGGTCGTGCTGGCACGCATGTTGCGAACGATGTGCGCTGGGCCCGCAAGACGCAAACACAGGGGGTCACCGCATCAGTTTGGGAGTAAATGACTATGCGTAAGACTCTGATAGCAACTGCGATCGTGTTGGGGATGGGATTAACTCTCCCTGCGTTCGCGAACAACAACAACAACAGCGGCAGTAGCGACTCCAGTAATACTTACAGCACCTATGCCTCCGGTCAGGATGGCTCCGCTGCAAGTTTTGGTGGCACTGCTGACTCCTTCAACACCAGTACGGCTGTTGCCAACAGCACACTCAATGGCACGGTCACGAACGTAACTGTTTATGGCATCGGCAACGTGGCTACCAATAATGGCGACGCCAGTGGTGGTGACGGCGGTCGAGGTGGTAGGGGTATCGGTGGCAAGGCTATCGGCGGCAACGGTGGCGACGGCGGCGACGGCGGCAACGCTCATTCGCGTAGTGGTCACGCTGGCGGATCCGGCAGTTCGTCGGGTGATTCGGGCGCCTTTGGTGCCTCCCTGGCTGGTGGCGGCGATGGTGGCGGTTCCGGCAACGCGAACGATCATCAGCATGCGGGCGGCGGCAGCGGTACGAATACCGGTGGTGCTACGGGTGCTGGCGGAGCAGGTGCTGGCGGATCGTCAGGTGCATCCTCACCGAGTAGCTATAGCGGCACGTCGAGCTCGACCGGCGGTACCAGTGGGTCGTCCGATGCAACGGCAGGTCTGGGCGGCGCCGGTGGCGCAGGCATGGGCGGAACCGGTGGCGCAGGCTCCGGCGGAGCAGGTGGTGCTGGTGGCGCAGGCGGCACGAACGATGTGAATGCTGGCACCTTCGATATGTCGAACCAGATGAACGGTTCGGCGGCAGCGGCAGCAGGCGTGTCGATCCTTGCGCAGAACAGCGGCGCGGCATCGCTGGTACAGCAGAGCGTCAACGTTCAGGCCAACCTGAATTTCGCGCACTGAGTGATGGTAACCCGACACGATGGAGCGCTTGCGCTCCATCGTGTGCGGTAGTGCCGATCGATGCCTGACCGAGGCAGGTGAACCATTGAGCGTGTCTCGGTCACCCACGGGCGGATATGCGCCTTAGGAGACAGTGCCGTGCGATGCTCCAGGTGGTTGCTTGGTTCGACTGTGTTCTGTGCAGTAGCAGCGCCTTTCGCACTCGCTGCGGAAGACGCCCATGTTCCTCTTGCTTATCTCACTGACGGCTCCGATTCACCGATCGCCGTCTATGTCGCCGCGACTCGCGATGGCGCGGAAAACAAGGCCGACGGCCTGGGTCAGGGCGTGGACAACGCCACACTGGCGGGCTTGAGCGGCGGTGCGGCGGTGACCCAAAACACCACGCTCAACGGCACGGTTTCCAACGACTCGGCGAGCCATGTGGTCACAGGTGACAATGTGATCAACGGAGGCGCCTTCGCGAGTGAGGCTGGCATTCCAACCGTGATCCAAAACAGCGGTAACAACGTGCTGATCCAGAGCGCGGTTGTGCTGAACGTTGAATTCAAACCATGAACAAACGAGCAGCGCTGCTGATCCTGATAGCGGCGCTGCCGATGGGAAGCCGTGCGTCCACGCCCGTGGCGGTGGTGGGAAACGGAAGCGGCTTCTACACGGTGCATTTGACCAGCCTCAAGGAGGCTCGCTACAAAAGCACCCTCCACCAGAAATACGATTTCAGCTGCGGGTCTGCCGCGGTGGCCACGCTATTGACGTACCAGTACGGCTATCCCGTCAATGAGCAGGTTGCATTCGAGCAGATGTACACGCACGGCGACCGCGCCAAGATCAACAAAGAAGGTTTCTCTCTGCTGGATATCAAGCGGTTTCTTGATGCCAACGGCTTCGACGCCGATGGATTCAAGGTGCCGATCGACAAGCTTGCGGAAGAGCACCTGCCGGCCATCGTGCTGATCAACGAGCGCGGCTATCACCATTTTGTGGTGATCAAAGGGATCGTGAATGACCGCATCCTGGTGGGCGATCCCGCGCGTGGCACGCGTGTCATCCCGCGCGACAAGTTCATGTCGGTGTGGCAGAACGGCTTGGTCTTCGTGATCCACAACCGGCGAAATCTCGCCGTCTTCAACAGCCCAAGCGATTGGAAAGTGGCGCCTCAGGCACCGCTGAGCATCGGTGTTGATCGCGGCAATCTTTTCAACACCGTGATGCCCAAGAAAGGGCCGGACGATCTTTGAGGGCATGGCGATGAGACCGACCACACGCATCATCTGTCTCAGCGTCGCTTTTCTTATAAGCGGTCCTGGGGCCTATCAGGCTGACGCACAGGAAGGGGTGTCTGCTGCGGCGAGCTCAGTGCCACCGGCATCAACTGCGATAACGTCTGGCGCCGCCTCGGCTGACGCGATGGCCGACTGGACCCCGGTGAGCGCCGAAACGCTCGATGAAACGCGCGGTGGCTTCGATATGGGTAACGGTCTGGTGGCTTCGTTCGGCATCGATCGGGCGGTGTACGTGAACGGCAATCTGGTGACCCAGACCAGCTTCAATGTTCCGGACATTGCGCACATGACCACGGCACAGGCGACCGCGATGTCGACGGCGCTCAACTCGGTAGCCGTGACCCAGGTAGGCGGGAGCAACACGTTCGACCCAACGTCGCTGGGCGGCGTGTCGGCAGGCACGGTCATTCAGAACACGCTGAACAACCAGACCATCAAGAGCATCACCACCGTCAATGCGACGGTCAACTCGCTCAATGCATTCCAGCAAATGAATCTCCAGCAATCGTTGCAACAGACACAGCTGCAGTCACTAGGGCACTAACCGGAAATGGGGGAGCACTGCCAGGCGTTTCTGCATAGCGCGAATACACCGCGGCTCTTTACCGCGGCGCATCCGTATGTGCTGGTCAAACAAGAAAGTCATGGGGAAGCATGATGCGACACTCAGCATGGCAGTTCGTATGTTCGGCAGGATGTGCTGGCCTGGTGATGCTAGGCGTCCCAGTCGCGGCTCAGCAGGCAACACAGGCGCAAGGTGCCGCGTCCACATCTTCAACAACACCCGCGTCCACTAATGCTCAGACGGCGGCTGACGCAGCCACGCCGGCTTCCTCGGACGACATCAAGAAGAAGGTGCTGGAGCAGGGCGAGCGCATCGATGCCATGCGCAGCCAGATCAGTGCCCAGATCGAGCAGCTCGACGCGATGAAGCGCGCTCTGGCTGCACAGGAAGCCGACTATCAGTCGCTACGACACGCGGTCGGCATGGATGAGCTGGACAAGCAGCGCGCAGGCAGCATTGCCGCAGGCGGCCCTGGCGCGTCTGCGCTGCCGATGCCGGCGGGTGATGCGATGGCCGCCAACGCGCCGTCGACCGACCAGGCGCAAGGTCAGCAGCCCGTGGGGCAGGCACCCAAGCAGGACACACGCCCGCCCGAAGTGGCGCAGATCTTCCAGCAGCCCGGCGTGTTGACGCCCAAAGGCAAGCTGATCATCGAGCCGGCTTATCAGTTTGGTTATTCCTCGGTCGATCGTGTCGCACTGGTCGGCTACACGGTGATTCCGGCAATCCTGATTGGCCTGATCGATGCGCGTCAGGTGAAAGACACAACGCAGATCGGTTGGCTGACCACGCGCTATGGCATCACTAACCGCATGGAAGTCGAGGTGCGCATTCCTTATGTCTATGCGCACCAGGACACGATCAGTCGTGAAATATTCACCGGCACAGCAACCGACAACGCCTTCGGCGCCAGCGGCCATGGCCTTGGTGATATCGAGGCGACGTTGCGTTATCAGCTCAACGTCGGTGGTCCGGACAAGGCGTTCTACGTCGGCTGGTTGCGCGTAAAATCGCGCACAGGTACCGATCCGTTCCAGGTGACCACGGATTGCATCCAGCGTTGTGTGGAGAACGTGATCAACGAGGTGGATCTGTCTGCCACCGGGACAGGTCTACCGTTGCAGGAGCCCACGGGATCGGGCTTCTGGTCCATCCAGCCAGGCGTGACGTGGCTGTACCCGACGGATCCGGTGGTCTTCTTCGGCAACGTGAGCTACCTCTACAACGTTGCGCGCGACAACGTGTCCCGCAAGATACTGCTGGGCGGCACGGAACAGCTGGGCAGGGTGAAGGAGGGCAACGTCGCCGATGTCAGCATCGGCATGGGCCTGTCGCTTAACGAAAAGGCGTCCATGAGCATCGGTTATGACCAGAGCTTCGTCGGCATTACGAAGCAGAACAACCAGACCGTGCCGGGTTCGGTGAAGACCGTACTCGGCACGCTGCTGATCGGTGGCTCATGGCGCTTCAACGACAAGCGCACGCTCAACTTCACGCTGGGTGTGGGTGTTACGCGCGATACGCCGGACCTGACGGTGACCGTGCGCATGCCGATGATGTTCTGATGCATGGAACCTGCACGCCAACCGTGGTGTTGGCGTGCCTGGCGTGAGGGTTAGAGCCCCTCTTGCTGCATCGCCGCCTTGACGCCGGCGTCTTCCATCATGCGTTGGTGGAAGCGGGGGAGGTTGTCGAGGCCGGACAGGTCCACACCTTTGCCCATGGCCCAACGCAGTACGACGAACAGATAGGGATCGGCGAACGAGCGCGTGCCGGTCAGCCAATCACGGCCGTGCAATTGCGTATCGATGCGCTCGTAGTAGGCGCGCAGGCGTTGGACGGACTTAGTGCGGAGTGCTTCCTGCGCCGCTGTGTCGTCAATGAAGCGCTCCGGACGGAACACCGGCTTGAATAGCGGATGGAGGTCCGAGTTGAGATAGGCGAGCCAGCGGTTTACTTCAGCACGGCCACGCGCACCTTCACCGCCGAGCCCGGCGAGCGGGAACTTGTCGGCAAGGTAATTGAGGATGGCCACGTTCTCCGTCAGCACCCAGCCGTCTGGCTCCTGCAGGGCAGGGACCATGCCGGATGGATTGAGCTGCAGGTACGCTGGCGAACCCAATTCCTCGCGCGCGACGCGATGGCTTTCGTAGGGCTGGCCGATCCACTCGAGAACGATATGGTCGGACAGCGAACAGGCGCCCGGCAGGTAGTACAGCTTCATGGGGATTTCCTTGTTAGGTCTTATCCACGAAGTGTCGCCTGCCAGGCGCACTACCCTCAAGCGGCGGCTTGTGCGCGAAGGCGACGGCGCTGCATCAGCCAGCCGCCAAGGCATACGCTGATGACCAGCACGGCATCGAGCACGTACTTGGCCCATGCGTTTGCCTCGAACCAGGGCGATAGCCAATGGTCGTGCGCGATCATGCGTGCGGCCGTCCAGGCGATGGCGCCTGCGCCAATGTAGACGATTGCCGGGAACCGCTCGATCAGGCGCAGGATCAGGGACGAGCCCCACACGACCAGCGGCACGCTAATCGCCAGGCCAATGATCACCAACACCATATGGCCCTTGGCGGCACCGGCGATGGCCAGCACGTTGTCCAGGCCCATCAACGCATCGGCGACGATGATCGTGCGCATGGCCACCCAAAAACTGCCGGCCGCGCCGACCGCATGCGCGGGCTTGTCCTCCGGCTGCAGTAGTTTCCAGGCGATAGGCAGGAGCAGCAGGCCGCCCACCAGCATCAGGCCGGGCAGTTCCAGCAGGAAGACCACGACACCGGTAAGCCCCAGGCGGACGGCCACGGCGCCCACCGTGCCCCACAGCACGGCTTTCTTCTGGATCTGGCGGGGAAGGTTGCGTGCGGCCAGCGCGATCACGATAGCGTTGTCGCCTGCGAGTACCAGGTCGAGCAGCACGATGGCCAGCAGGCCGGAGAGAAATTCGGTGAGTTCCATGGGTCAGTCTCTGCGCGTAAGACAAATGCAGCAATGACAGGCACGCGCGGCCTGTCATTACTGCAAAAGTCTCGTTCGCGGCAGAACCGCCGCAGTGACCGGAGCGGGTTTCCGCTCGTGATGACGACCACTGCAAGAGCACCGATGAAGCCGATGCCCGGAACTACTCCCTTTTGGGATCAGTATTTACGTATTGTCGATGTCGCTGTGTGCCTGCGTCAAGCGACGGGGACGTGCACCCAGCCTTCCATCAGCACGCGCGCGCTGCGGCTCATGATGGCCTTGGTGACGGCCCAGGTGCCGTCCACCAGCGCCGCCTCGGCGCCCACCCGCAACGTTCCCGACGGGTGGCCAAAGCGCACCGCCTGACGTTCACCACCACCAGAGGCAAGGTTCACCAGGGTGCCTGGAATGGCCGCAGCGGTGCCGATAGCCACCGCTGCGGTGCCCATCATGGCGTGATGCAGCTTGCCCATGGACATGGCGCGCACGAGCAGGTCGATATCACCCGCCGCCACCGGCTTGCCGCTGGACGCGACGTAATCGGTGGGCTTGGCGACGAAGGCCACCTTCGGCGTGTGCTGGCGCGTGGCGATCTCGTCGAGCGAGGTGATCAGGCCCATACGCAGCGCGCCATGCGCGCGAATGGTTTCGAACATGGCCAGCGCCTTGGCATCACTATTGATCGCGTCCTGCTGCTCCGTGCCGGTGTAACCGATGGCGGAGGCTTCGACGAAGATCGTGGGAATGCCGGCGTTGATCATGGTTGCCTTGAGCGTGCCGACGCCCGGCACCTCCAGGTCGTCGACCACATGTCCGGTGGGGAACATCGCGCCGCCGGCGCCGTCTTCGTCGGCCGCAGGGTCCATGAATTCCAACTGCACTTCGGCGGCAGGGAAGGTCACACCATCCAGCTCAAAATCACCGGTTTCCTGCACTGCGCCGTCGGTCATCGGCACGTGCGCGATGATCGTCTTGCCGATGTTGGCCTGCCAGATGCGCACGGTAGCAATGCCGTCGCGCGGCACGCGCGCGGGATCGACCAAGCCACCAGTGATCGCGAATGGGCCGACGGCTGCCGACAGGTTGCCGCAATTGCCACTCCAGTCGACGAACGCCTTGTCGATCGCCACCTGGCCGAACAGGTAATCCACGTCGTGGTCCGGGCGGCTGCTCTTGGACACGATCACCGTCTTGCTGGTGCTGGACGTGGCGCCGCCCATGCCGTCGATCTGCTTCCCATAGGGATCAGGGCTGCCGATCACGCGCATCAGTAGCGCGTCACGTGCAGCGCCCGGCACCTGCGCTGCGTCGGGCAGATCCTGCAGGCGGAAGAAAACGCCCTTGCTGGTGCCGCCGCGCAAGTAGGTGGCCGGAATGCGGATCTGCGGTTTATGGCTCATGGAAATCCCGTGTCGATGCAATCGTTGTTACTCCCCTCTCCCCCAAGGGGAGAGGGGCTTTCGCGAAGTCAGGTGATTACGCGGCTTGGGAGGCTTCGAGGAAGTCCTGCGCAAAGCGCTGCAGCACGCCGCCGGCTTCATAGATCGACACTTCTTCAGCAGTGTCCAGGCGACAGGTGACGGGTACGTCGACGCGTTCGCCGTTCTTGCGGTGGATGACCAATGTAAGGTCTGCGCGCGGCGTGCGTTGGCCGATCACATCGAACGTCTCGGTGCCGTCGATGTCGAACGTCTTGCGGGTTGCGCCCGACTTGAACTCCAGCGGCAGCACGCCCATGCCGATCAGGTTGGTGCGATGAATGCGCTCGAAGCCTTCGGCCACGATCGCTTCCACGCCCGCCAGACGCACACCCTTGGCGGCCCAGTCACGTGACGAGCCTTGGCCATAGTCCGCGCCGGCGATGATGATCAACGGCTGCTTGCGATGCATATAGGTTTCGATGGCTTCCCACATGCGCATCACATGGCCTTCCGGTTCCACGCGGGCAAGCGAGCCTTTCTTCACTTCGCCATCGACTACGGCCATCTCGTTGAGCAAGGTCGGGTTGGCGAAGGTGGCGCGCTGTGCGGTCAGGTGATCGCCACGATGGGTCGCGTACGAATTGAAGTCCTCTTCCGGCAGGCCCATCTTGGCGAGGTACTCACCCGCTGCGCTATCGAGCAGGATCGCATTCGACGGCGACAGATGGTCGGTGGTGATGTTGTCACCGAGCACAGCCAGCGGACGCATACCGGTGAGCGTCCGCTCGCCTGCGAGCGCACCTTCCCAGTACGGCGGACGGCGGATGTAGGTGCTTTGCGCGCGCCAGTCGTATAGCGGCGCGGCGCTGGTGCCGGTGCTGCCGGAGCGTGCAAACATCGGGTCGTAGACCTTGCGGAACTGCTCAGGTTTTACGCTGGACGATACGATGGCATCGATCTCTTCGTCCGATGGCCAGATATCCTTGAGCGTCACCGGCTGGCCGTTGGCGTCGACGCCGAGCACGTCCTTCTCGATATCGAAACGGATGGTGCCTGCGATGGCATAAGCCACCACCAACGGCGGTGAGGCGAGGAACGCTTGCTTTGCATAGGGGTGAATGCGGCCATCGAAATTGCGGTTGCCCGAAAGCACAGCAGTGGCATACAAGTCGCGATCAATGATTTCCTGCTGAATCTTCGGATCCAATGCACCCGACATGCCGTTGCACGTGGTGCACGCAAAGGCGACGATGCCGAAGCCGAGCTTCTCCAGGTCAGGTAGCAGGTTCGCTTCCTTGAGATACAGCTCCACCGCTTTGGAGCCGGGGGCGAGCGAACTCTTCACCCACGGCTTGCGCGTCAGGCCGCGCGCATTGGCGTTGCGTGCAAGCAAGGCGGCGGCAATCACGTTGCGCGGATTGCTGGTGTTGGTGCAGCTGGTGATGGCCGCAATGATCACGGCGCCATCGGGCATCTGACCCGGTTGTTCCTCCCACTGGCCGGCAATGCCACGTGCAGCAAGATCAGCCGTGGGCAGGCGCTTGTGCGGGTTGGACGGGCCAGCCATGTTGCGCACCACGGAGGACAGATCGAACGTCAGCGTGCGCTCGTAGTGTGCAGCCGCAAGCGTATCGGCCCACAGGCCAGCAGCCTTGGCATAGGTTTCGACCAGCTTCACCTGTTCATCGCTGCGGCCGGTGAGGCGCAGGTAGTCGATGGTCTGGTTGTCGATGAAGAACATCGCCGCAGTGGCGCCGTATTCGGGCGCCATGTTGGAGATGGTCGCGCGATCGCCCAGCGTCAGGCTGGATGCACCTTCGCCGCGGAACTCCAGGTACGCGCCGACCACTTTCTCCTTGCGCAGGAATTCAGTGAGTGCGAGCACGATGTCCGTAGCGGTGATGCCCGGCTGACGCTTGCCGGTGAGCTCGACGCCAATGATGTCGGGCAGGCGCATCCACGATGCGCGGCCGAGCATCACGTTCTCCGCCTCCAGGCCACCCACGCCGATGGCGATGACGCCCAGCGCATCCACATGCGGCGTATGACTGTCGGTGCCCACACAGGTATCTGGATAGGCCACGCCATCCTGCACCTGGATCACCGGCGACATCTTCTCCAGGTTGATCTGGTGCATGATGCCGTTGCCCGGCGGGATGACGTCGACGTTCTCGAACGCCTTCTTGGTCCAGTTGATGAAGTCGAAGCGGTCTTCGTTGCGGCGATCCTCGATGGCGCGGTTCTTGGCGAACGCGTTGGGGTCAAAGCCACCGCATTCCACTGCGAGCGAGTGATCGACGATCAGCTGCACCGGCACCACCGGGTTCACCTTGGCCGGGTCGCCACCGCGTTCGGCGATTGCGTCACGCAGGCCGGCCAGATCCACCAGTGCTGTCTGGCCGAGAATGTCATGGCATACCACGCGCGCCGGGAACCACGGGAAATCGCGCTCACGCTTGCGCTCGATGATTTGCTTGAGCGACTCGGTGAGGATCGCCGGGTCGCATCGGCGCACCAGGTTCTCGGCGAGTACGCGTGAGGTATAGGGCAGCGCGTCATAGGCGCCCGGCTGGATCGCCTCCACGGCGGCACGTGCATCGAAGTAATCCAGCGACGTGCCGGGGAGGGATTGGCGGTAGGCAGTATTCATATGTATCAAGAACCCTAGGGATGCTCTGGATAAACGCCCGAGTGACCTCAGGCCGACACCGGGCGCGGGTGCGCCGTGGTCGGATCGGCATGTGCAGACAGTCTCGTGGACCATGGCTGTGCACGCACGAGCGGATGGAGGTGGCCGCCGCGCGCATTCCAACAGCCGAAGTCCGGTGTGCCGTTGACCAAGATGAACGTGTCACCCATGGCAACTGCACGATCGAGAAATCGCACTATTAAGCCGCTCATTGTAACGCCCTCCCTGGTGCGACCCAACCGGAGCCGCTCATTCGTTGCGCCGTCCATTAGTCGCGATGTGCGGCTGGGGGAGAGCGTGGCGCACAGTTGACAGCGGCGGCGCTAATGTTGGGCTCCCGTGTAGTCGCGAGATATTCCATGAGTGCACCTGATATCCGCTCCGCCAAGCGTCCCGAGCCTGACCAGCCGATGGTCGACGTTGCGAACTACGTCGTTGATGACGAGATCGACTCCCCAGAGGCATATGACACCGCGCGCTACATGCTGCTGGACTCGCTGGCTACGGCGATGATGGCCATGAAGTTTCCCGAATGCGTCAAGCACCTTGGCCCCGTTGTGCCGGGGGCGAATCTGCCGGGCGGGGCTCGCGTGCCAGGCACCAGCCATGAGCTGGATCCCGTGCAGGCTGCGTTCGCGATCGGCACCCAGATCCGTTGGCTGGACTTCAACGACACCTGGCTGGCCGCGGAGTGGGGCCACCCGTCAGACAACCTGGGCGCCATCCTGGCGGTGGCTGACTACCTCAGCCGCAAGGCGGGGCGCGAGGGTGGTCAGCCGCTGACGGTGCGGGACGTGCTGACCTATGCCATCAAAGCCCACGAGATTCAGGGCTGCTATGCCCTCAAGAACAGCTTCAACCGTGTCGGCCAGGATCACGTGATCCTGGTCCGTCTGGCCTCCACGGCCGTCGCTACGGCCATGCTGGGTGGTACCAAGGAGCAAATCACCACGGCCGTGTCGCATAGCTGGATCGACAATGGCGCGTTGCGCACCTATCGCCACGCCCCGAACACCGGGCCGCGCAAGAGCTGGGCGGCCGGAGATGCCTGCCGTCGCGCCGTCATCCACGCTATTAATGCGGTGCACCGCGGCGTGGTCGGTTACCCATCGGCATTAAGCGCCAAGAACTGGGGTTATTACGACGTCGCCTTCAAGGGCAACGCGTTTCAGTTCGAACGCCCGTTTGGCAGCTATGTCATGGAGAACGTGCTGTTCAAGATCAGCTTCCCGGCGGAATTCCACGCCCAGACAGCGGTGGAGTGCGCGATGAAGCTGCACGGTGCCGTAGCGGGCAACATCGGTCAGATCGAGAAGGTGGTGATCGAGACCCAGGAGGCGGGCATGCGGATCATCGACAAGACCGGCCCGCTGGCCAACTACGCCGACCGTGACCACTGCATTCAATATATGGTCGCCGTGCCCCTGATCTTCGGCCGTCTCACCGCCGATGATTACAGCGACGAGGTGGCCGCCGACCCGCGGATCGACGTCTTGCGGGACAAGACTGTGGTCAGCGAGAACCCGCAGTTCACCCGGGACTACTTTGATCCTGACAAACGATATATCGGAAACTCGGTGCAGGTGTTCTTCAAGGACGGCACCCATACAGATAAGGTGTCCATCGATTACCCCATTGGTCATCGCAGGCGCCGGGCCGAAGGTATCCCCGTCCTGCTCAGGAAGTTCGAGGCAGCCCTGCGCGGCCACTTGCCGTCCCATCAGGTCAAGGCCATCCTGAACGCCACGGCGGACCCGGCCAGACTGGACGCGATGCCTGTTCAGGTATTTATGGGTCTCTTCACGCTGTAAAGACGGCGTGAGCAGAAAATGAACGGGCGTTTGGGGTCGATTTGCAATTGTTTAACTTTTGCTAAACTACTCCGCGCCCGTTTCGGGTAAAACAAGCACCACTAGGTTCAAAGTCAGGTCGCGGTTCACCGGGATTAGGAATCCTCGGCCTGATGCTTTTCCCGTCTGGGGTGAACGGACGCGTACACCAATAAACGAGGAGACACCTGATGAAACGTAAGGGCTTGTACATCCTGATTGCCCTAGCGCTGGGCGGCGCAGGCGCCGTTCACGCACAGGACAATACTGCCGCTGGCAGCAGCTCCGCTCCGACCACAACGCCGACCTACGACGATCGCTGGTACATCGCGCCGACCGTGGGTGGTTATTACAACGACTCCGATCGCAACACGAATAGCCGTCAGTTCTACTACGGCATCGGTTTCGGCCGCTTCTTCTCGCCCAACTTCTCGTTGGATTTCTTCGGTGACCGCACCAAGCGCACCGTCGACGCAGCTGCGGGTGGTGGTCGTTGGTCGAACAACACCTACGGCGTGGCCGCTCGTTATTACTTCCTCGACTGGACGGCATGGCGTCCGTACCTGTTGGGTGGCGTGATGGGCAGCCAGCACATCAACAACTTCGACCACGGCTTCGACCCGGCCGCGGAAGTGGGCGTGGGTGTGTCCAAGACCATCACCGACAGTTCCGACTTCCGCGTGGAAGGCGGTTACCGTTACGACTGGGACGACAAGACCCAGCCGAACAAGAACGGTTACGGCGACTGGTTCCTGGGCTTCAGCATCGTGTCGCGCATCGGTGCACCGCCGGCTCCGCCGGCACCGCCGCCGCCGCCGCCGGCTCCGGACTGCTCCAAGCAGTTCCGCAACGGCGTGAACCTGTGCGACAACAAGTGCCCGGATCTGCCGGAAGGCACGATCGTTGGTCCGGACGGCTGCCCGCAGAAGGTCGTGATCGACCTGCGCGGCGTCAACTTCAAGTTCGATCGTCCGAAGAAGGGCGAGAAGGACATCGCGAAGTCGTTGGCCGAACCGACCAAGGATTCGCTGGCAGTGCTCGACCAGGCGGTCGATACCCTGCAGCGTTATCCGAACGTGCACGTGACTGTTGCCGGTTACACCGACTCGGTCGGCAAGGACGCGTACAACCAGAGCCTGTCGGAGCGTCGTGCGAAGATCGTGTACGACTACCTGACCTCGCACGGTATCGACGCCAGTCGCTTGGAAGGTCCGATCGGTCACGGCAAGAACGATCCGATCGATACCAACGACACGGATGCTGGTCGCGCACGCAATCGTCGTACGGAGTTGCAGGTACAGCAGTAATCCGACAATTCTCGGAAACCCAGAAAAGCCCGGCGAAAGCCGGGCTTTTCTTTTTTTACAAGCGCAGCTTGCGAAGTAACGCATTGTTTCGTGGTGACAGATTGTCGCAGATGAGTGGTTTTGTGCTGCACCTTCAATAGCTGCCTGAACAGGGGTTCACCATGTGCGTCTATTTACCCGTGCGATGCTCTTAACGGTTTTGCTACACTCCGCGGCGCTTTGATCTTGTGACACTTCCTTCGATCGGGACGCAAAGCACGGGATAGGAAAAGTCCCGGAGTAGAAGTCAGTTTTGACGCGCGTTTTCCGTCTGGGGTGGAACGGACGCGAAATACCAATAAAACGAGGAGACACCTGATGAATCGTAAGGGCTTGTATTTCCTGATCGCCCTGGCCCTGGGCGGCGTGGGTGCCGCGCATGCGCAAGACAGCACCTCTGGTGCTACCACGCCGAGCTATGATGACCGCTGGTACATCGCTCCGACCGTGGGCGGCTACTACAACGACACCGATCGCAACACCAACAGCCGTCAGGTTTACTACGGTCTGGGCTTTGGTCGCTTCATTAACTCGTACACCTCGCTCGATCTGTTCTTCGATCGCACCAAGCGTACGGTTGATGGCGGCAACAGCCAGCGTTGGGCGAACAACAACGTCGGCGTCGCGGCTCGCTTCTACTACGGCGACTGGAACGCATGGCGTCCGTACGCTCTCGTGGGCGTGATGGGCAGCTACCACATGAACCCGGGTGACAAGGGTTGGGCGCCGGCTGCCGAACTCGGCGGCGGTATCTCGAAGACCATCACCGACAGCACCGACTTCCGTGTTGAGGGTGGCTACCGTTACGACTGGGACGACAAGAGCCAGCCGTCGAAGAACGGCTACGGCGACTGGTTCCTGGGCTTCAGCATCGTGTCTCGCTTCGGCGAGCCGGCTGCTGCTCCGGCCCCGGCTCCGGTGGCTACGGTTGCTCCGGACTGCTCCAAGCAGTTCCGCAACGGCGTGAACCTGTGCGACAACAAGTGCCCGGATCTGCCGGAAGGCACGATCGTTGGTCCGGACGGCTGCCCGCAGAAGGTCGTGATCGACCTGCGCGGCGTCAACTTCAAGTTCGACCGCCCGAAGAAGGGTGAGACGGACATCAAGAAGGCGCTGGCTGAGCCGACCGCTGACTCGGTTGCTATCCTCGACCAGGCTGTCGACACCCTGCAGCGTTACCCGCAGGTCAAGGTCACGGTTGCCGGCTACACCGACTCGGTCGGTAAGGACGCCTACAACCAGGATCTGTCCGAGCGTCGCGCTGCGATCGTCTTCAAGTACCTGACTGCGCACGGCATCACGGCTGACCGTCTGGTTGGTCCGATCGGTCACGGCAAGAACGACCCGATCGGCTCCAACGACACGGATGCTGGCCGCGCCCAGAACCGTCGTACGGAACTCCAGGTCCAGCAGTAATCGGATCTGTTCCAGTAGTACTGAAAAGCCCGGCGCAAGCCGGGCTTTTCTTTTTGTAGGAATGCGGGGGCGGGATCGCCTACCATGTGTGATGTTGTTCTTCGTTGCCCGAGTTTCCCATGCGTTCGACCCGACCTTCATCGCGAGCTTCTGCACCATCGGCACCGCGCCATGGTCTGGCGCGGGTGCTCAGCAAGATGGGCGTGTGTTCGCGCAGTCAGGCGGAGAAGGCCATACGCGAGGGAAGAGTGCGGGTCGATGGCAAGCCGGTGCTTGATCCCGAACGTCCCACTGATCCGGAGCGGCAGCGAATTTTGCTCGATGACGAACCGGTGGCCGTGAGCAAGCGCGTCTATATCGCGCTGAACAAGCCTCGCGGCCTCGTGGTGAGCGCCGCCGATGAACGTGGGCGCGACACGGTCTATGACTTGTTGAAGGACGCCGGTTTGCCGTGGTTAGGGCCGGTGGGGAGGCTCGACAAGGCCAGCGAGGGTTTGCTGCTGTTGAGCAATGACAGCGTATGGGCTGCGCGCCTTACCGAGCCAAAGCATCACGTAGACAAAACGTACCACGTGCAGGTCAATGCCGTTCCTGACCAGGCGTTGCTCGATCGTCTGATCGAAGGCGTGGTGGAAGAGGGTGAGCGCTTGGTCGCCCGGCGTGCCACGTTGCTACGCCAGGGCGAAAAGAATGCGTGGCTGGAGATCGTGCTGGACGAGGGGCGCAACCGACATATCCGGCGACTGCTGGCCGCGCACGGCATCGACGTACTGCGCCTTGTGCGTGTGGCGATCGGTACGTTGATGCTGGGGGAGTTGCCCAAGGGGCAATGGCGTCATTTGTTGCCTGAGGAGATTCGCTTGCTCGGTGGCACTGCGCTGTAACGCGAACTCTCGGCCGTGCAAATCGGTTTTCAGAAGGGCGGTATCTGTGCGTGACCGTGAGGCTAGCGGTGTCGCTCGTGCGCGATCGCGCACGAGTACCTTCTGCAAACTGATGCATCGCCCTGCCCACAAGGGCAAGGCGATGATTTGAGGCTTAGATCACGCCCAGCTTCTTGCCCACCTTAGTGAAGGCGGCAATCGCTTGGTCGAGGTGCTCACGCGTGTGCGCTGCACTCATCTGCGTGCGGATGCGAGCCTGACCCTGCGGCACGACGGGGTAGAAGAAGCCGGTGACGTAGATGCCTTCGTCAAGCAGTTCGGTCGCCATGGCCTGCGCCTTCTTGGCGTCGTAGATCATGACGGGCACGATGGGATGCACGCCCGGCTTGATATCGAAGCCCGCCTTGGTCATCTGCTCGCGGAAGTAGCGCGTGTTCTCCTTGACCTGATCGCGCAGGTCACCCGCGGTGGACAGCATGTCGAACACCTTGATGCCTGCGGCGACCACGTGCGGCGGCAGCGAGTTGGAGAACAGGTACGGGCGTGAACGCTGGCGCAGCATTTCGATCACTTCGCGAGGACCGGTGGTGAAGCCGCCCAGCGCACCACCCAGTGCCTTGCCCAGCGTACCGGTGATGATGTTGATCTTGTTCAGTACGCCGTTGACTTCGGCCGAGCCGCGGCCGGTGTCGCCGAGGAAGCCGGTGCAATGGCACTCATCGATGTGCACGAGCGCGTTGTATTTCTCGGCCAATGCCGTGATCTGGTCGAGCGGGGCGATGAAACCGTCCATCGAGAACGCGCCGTCCGTCGTGATTAGCTTGGTGCGCGCGCCAGCGGCGTCAGCGGCCTGCAGCTGCTTTTCCAGGTCCGCCATGTCGCAGTTGGCGTAGCGAAAGCGCTTGGCCTTGCACAGGCGGATGCCATCGATGATGGACGCGTGGTTGAGCGCATCGGAAATGACGGCGTCTTCTTCGCCGAGCAGTGGCTCGAACAGGCCGCCGTTGGCGTCGAAGCAGGCGGCGTAGAGGATGGTGTCCTCGGTGCCGAAGAAATCGGCGATCTTTTTCTCCAGCTCCTTGTGCAGATCCTGGGTGCCGCAGATGAAGCGTACCGAAGCCATGCCGAAGCCGTGGGTGTCCAACGCGTCCTTCGCGGCCTGAATCACCTCAGGGTGATCGGCCAGCCCCAGGTAGTTGTTGGCGCAGAAGTTGAGCACTTCCTTACCGCTGTCGAGGCGAATCTTCGCGGACTGCGGCGAGGTGATGATGCGCTCGGCCTTGAACAGGCCCTGCTCACGGATCGATTCGAGTTCGCTGGTGAAGCGCGACTGGCCGGGGTAGCTCATGGGGAAATTCCAGCTGGGTCAAAAGGCTATTTTGACCCCTCGAGGGCTGGGTGGGAAGGAAGGGGTGTGGCCATGCCTCCATGAGCGTGACTCTCGCTTCGTTGCCACCATTACCGCCCTATGCCGGAATGGTGGCATTGAGGTGCTCCGGGGCGTGTGCGGTTTTTGCCAGCACACGAGGGGCATCACCCCTGATGCAGCCCAAACTCCACACGGGTCGTCTTGCCCTTGTCGTCGATGTCCTTGGTGTCGAGCTTGGGATCCTTGATCGACATGCGCTTGTCGTCGAGCTTGCCTTTCAGCCAGGCCTGCACCGCGGCAGCGCGCCGCTGTGCAAGGTCGCGCATGGCTGCATCATCAACGGAAATATTGGTTTCCATCAGGCTGCGCATGTCGTCGGGTTCGAGCGACTTCTTCAGGCCAATGAAGTTCTTCGGCTTGCCTTTGAAGTCATCGTCCTTGTACGCGCGCTTGAGGTACTTGTCGTACTCGTCCGGCGTCACGTTGACTGCGGCGAGCGCGGCGTCCGAGGTATCGGCGTTCTTGCCGTCCTGGTCGAGCACCTTCTGGCGACGAACCATGTTGTCCACGGTCACCTTGCGCAGGCCGTCCTGGTCTTTCGCCGGATCGACGCGGCCAATGATATCCAGGTTCAGTGCGGGCTTCTGGGTGAGCATGGTGACAATCTTGCCCAGTCGCTCCTGCGCATTCTTGTCGAGCACAGCCGAGCCCGGGTCGAACTCCACGTAACCCAGGTCTTCATGATTGCCGCCACCGAATGCGGCGCCGAGCAGGCGGAAGGGGGCGGTGGCCGCCTTGGCGATCAAGTTGCCAAGGGCGTGCCAGATCAGGCTGCCCATGCTGAATTGCGGGTCGTCCAGCGAACCGGAGACTGGCACGTTCACGTCGATGTTGCCCTGCGTGTCCTTCAGCAGCGCCACGGCAAGCTTCACGGGGAGATGTTTGACGCCTGGACTTTCGTCGCGATCACCGAAGGTCAGCTGGGTAATGAAGATGTGGTTGTCGGCGTTGAGCTTGCGCTGGTCCAGCATGTAGTGCACGTCCACCGTCAGCTTGCCCGCGGTGATGGGGTAGCCGGTGTACTTGGTGGAGTACGCGCTCATCCCAGTCAGCTCTACCTCGTTCGCCTTGCCCTTGATGTCGAGGAAGGCCACGGGCTGCAACGGGTTGACGGTGCCGTCGATATCGATCGGCGAGTCATCGTTCAGCGCTGCCTGCACGGATAGGTCAGCCGGCGGGTCACCGGGCTTGGTGCCAAAGGCGCCGATCTTGCCGGTCACCTTGGTCATGTTCGCGGTGTAGTTGGGCTTGATGAAATTGTCGGTGTAGTTGAGCTGTCCGTTGACCAGGGTGAGGCCACCGATGCGAATGTCGGCAGCCGGTGTCTCGGGCGTGGAAGAGGCGGGTGCCGGTGTTGCCGTGGCGACTTCCGATTTCGCCTTCGATGCGGCCGCTGGCGCCGGCGGTGGCGTAGGGGCTGAAGCTGCCGGTGCTGCTCCGGCGACGGGCTGTTCGTTCTCGCCGCGAGTCACCGACACCGGTGCGGCTTCAGGGTTGGCCACGACTTCGGACAGGTTCAGCGTGCCGTTCGAGTTGACGATCATGCGCGCGTAGAACGAACTGAGCACCAGACTGCCCACATGCATGCGCGGCGCACCATAGCCGTAGGATACGTCGAGCTGATTGCCGCTCAGCGCGCGCCAGCGCAGGAAGTCGTCACCGGTGAGCTTGTCCTGGACGCGGACTTGCTCCAGCGCGGCATCGCCCTTGTAGGTGAGCTTGGGATCTGCACTGCGCCCGTCGTAGTGCACCTTACCGTTGCTGCTGATGCGCGCACTGGAAATCGTCACGTTCAGCGGCACGCTGATGTACGGCTGGAAGGTGGAGATATCCAGGCGCTTGGTGTCGAGCTGGATATCCGCCAGCGTAGGCAGGGGCTGTACCTTACCGCTGGCCGTGAAGCTGCCCTTGTCGACGTTGCCAGCCAACTTCATTTCGCGCGGTTCGTTGAGCTTGTCGCTCAGGTTGTCCATGCCGCCGCTGAGCGAGTCGATCTTGATCTTCACCGGCTTGCCGCCAGCGGCCAGGTCGGTGAACACGACCGCGGCGTTGTCGAACGCCAGGTGCTCGATGCTCCAATGCCACGGCGGGCTGTTGTCCGCAGCCTTCTTCTTGGGTGCGTCCTTGGCGGCGAACAGGTCGACGAGGCTGATGTACTTGTTGCTGTTGCGCTGAACGTCCAGCGCCAGCCCAGTGGCCTTGACCGTGCCAAGCTGTGCCTGCTGCGAAGCCAGGTCGATCTGTTTGATCTCCGACTCCAGCGTCTTCCAGGCCACCGGCGAACCATGGCCCTTGAACTGCGGCTCCATCGCGAAATCGGTAACGGTGGTGTGTGCGTCGGACAGGTGTACGTTGAACGGCTTGCCCCAGTCCACCTGAAGCTGACCGGTGGCATCAAGCTTGCCGCTGGTCAGGCGAGCCGCGAGCCCCTGATACGTGGCAGCCTGCAGCGGCGCCAGGTCGACCTGCTTGGTGCCCAATGCAGCAACGAGCTTGTCTTTGGCGAGATCCACCGTGCCCTTCATGGAGAGCTCGCCACCGAAGAATTGCGCCGCCACGTCCAGCTTCGCTGGCGGGGCAGGGAGCATGCTCAGTCCCTGGATGCCGCCATGCAGGCTGCCCAGGTCGATCTTGCCGGTGGCATTGGCGTAGTGGATGGCGCTGTTGGCGAGCGTTATCGAGGCGATACGCAAGTCGGTGGGTTGGGCCTTGGTGTCGGCGGCTGGCTGAGCTGCGGGCGCTGTCAGTGTGTCGAAGTTGCTGTGACCATCCGCCGTGGATGTGTAGTAGAGCTGTGCCTGATCGAGCGCCAGCACGCCCAATGCATAGCGCGACTGCAGCGGCTGCACGTCGGACAGATCCGCCGTGCCCTTGCCGAGTGTCAGGATCGCTTGCCCATCGCTGCTGTTGAGCGCGAACTCGTCCAGCTCTACCTTGCCGGTGACCTGCAGTTGCGGCGTGGGCTTGGCTTGCACGAAGTGCAGGGTGAGGTCACCGCTGAGCAGGCCCTTGGGTATCGCCACCGGCAGCTTCGTGGGCACGTAGCTCATATAGCGCGCGAGATCGAAGCGGTCGAGCCGGAAATCGATGGTCGATTCGCGGCTGTCGGCAAAGGGCTTGGTATGGCCTTCCATGCGTAACGGACTGCCATCCACCTTCATCGACAGCAGCGGCTGCACGAACACGTCGGTGTCGCTGGGCAGGTTGGCGATGAAAGGAATGCCCAGTTCCAGGTTCTCGACGCGATGTTCGGTCTTGAGCGTTTCATCGTTGAACTGGATGTTGCCGTTGTGCACGCTGATATTGGAGATGGCGAACCGCGTGGGCGCTGCGTTCGGATCTGACGGCGTGGCGTTGATGCGGTCGATGATGTCGCTGAAGTTGAATCGCTGGTCGCCCGTGCGCACGATGCGGATGCGCGGACCTTGCAGCGACAGTTCGTCCAGCACGGGTTTCAGGCGAAACACCGACGACCACGACGCATTGACGACGGCCTGGTCGATACTGACGAAAGGTGATTTGCCGTCCTGGTCGGCAATGTGCAGTTGATCCAGTTCCAGCCGTAGCGTGTACGGGTTCAGGTGCACGGCGCCCAGGGTAACCGGGCGTTGCAGTGCTGCCGTGGCGTGCTTCTCGATCTGGCTGCGGATGATGGAGGGCGCGGCGAGGAAGCCGAGCAAGCCAAACACCACCACCACGATGGCAAGGATCAGGGCGATCTTGCGCGTGCGGTGTGACTTATAGATGGTGAGGGCGCGGTCGCGTCCTGCGGCCAGACGAGGGTTGCTGAAAAGGCCTGCCATCACGATGCTCCCATGACATCGCGCACCGACCGTGCATGGCCTGTGGGCCACACACCTTCACAATCCCAGCGATTCTGTCGGCCGCCCTGAGCCGGAGTGTACTAGGGCGGCCGAGTTTTCAGGACGGCATTTTCTGCAGAAACGCCAAGGTGTGACAGGTTACGCTCAGCTCCAGGAGCAGACGACCTTGCCGCACTTGCCGGCATCCATCAGGTCGAAGCCCTTCTGGAAGTCGTCGATGTGGATCTGGTGGGTGAGCACCTTCTGCAGCGGGAAGCCGGTCAGCACCATCTGGGTCATCTTGTACCAGGTCTCGTACATGCGGCGGCCGTAGATGCCCTGCATAGTGAGGCCCTTGAAGATCACCTTGTCCCAGTCAATGCCAGCGCCCTTGGGCAGAATGCCGAGCAGGGCGATCTTGCCACCGTGGTACATGCAGTCGAGCATGTCGTTGAACGCGCGCGGGTTGCCGCTCATCTCCAGGCCCACGTCGAAGCCTTCCATGTGAAGATCCTTCATCACGTCCTTCAGCGACTGGTTGGCCACGTTCACTACGCGGGTGGCACCCATGTCCGCCGCCAGCTTCAGGCGGTAGTCGTTGATGTCGGTGACCACCACGTTGCGCGCGCCCACGTGCTTGGCAATGCCGGCGGCGATGACGCCGATGGGGCCGGCGCCGGTAATCAGCACGTCTTCGCCGATCAGGTCGAACTCCAGCGCACAATGCGCGGCGTTGCCATAGGGGTCGAAGAAGGCGGCCAGCTCGGACGGGATCTGGTCCGGGATCGGCCACAGGTTCGAGGCCGGCATGGTCATGTACTCAGCGAACGCGCCGTTGCGGTTCACGCCGATACCGATGGTGTTGGGGCACAGGTGCTGGCGGCCGGCACGGCAGTTACGGCAGTGGCCGCACACGATGTGGCCTTCGGCCGACACGCGGTCGCCGATCTTGTAGCCAGTCACGCCCGGGCCGATCTCCACGATACGGCCAACGAACTCGTGGCCAATGGTCAGGCCCGGCTTGATGGTGCGCTGGGACCAGTCGTCCCACTTATAGATGTGCAGGTCGGTACCGCAGATCGCGGTTTTCTCCATCTTGATCAGCACCTCGTTGGGGCCGACCTCGGGAACAGGCACTTCTTCCATCCAGATGCCCTGTTCGGGGTTGCGCTTGACCAGGGCTTTCATCATCTGAGGCATGGGATTTCCGTGGGGAAGGGCGGGGGAAACGGACATTATAGGAGCCGGGTGGGGCTGGGGCTTCGTGCACTGCAACGTTGCCGATCCGGCCCCCAGCTTTTACTGTCGCAATTTTATGCGTCACTGAACGGAGCGGGGAGCATGCGTTTGGACACGATGAGCGGACGGGGCGGAAAGACGGGGCGGACAAGTCGGTGGCGTTCGGTCACATCGTCGCTGGTGTTGGTCGCCGGCCTGATGGTATGGCCCGCCGCATGGGCCGTTCAGCCCCAGCCGCCGGCTGCCGGGGCACCGCTACAGTTCCGTATTACCGAGGGGAATATCGAGAACGCGTTCTTCCAGCAAGGTGATGTCGCAGCCCATCTGTTGCTCAACTCCGGCGACAAGCCACGCGTGCTGGTGGCGTTCCCGGCCGGAAATAGCGGGGCAGGCATCTGGTTCGAGCCGACCATCGCACCAGTGCGGTGGACCCTCGGGCCGGTGACGGGCCAGAGCCACTCCGTGGATGGTCACACCTGGAACGGTATCGTTGCCCGGGCTACCGTCACAGGTGACACCTTGGTGATCAAGGATGCCGTGCTGGGCAGCGTTCGGGTGTTGCGTGATTACCAGCTTGGGCAAGGCTATGCCCAGCAGGCAGCTGCTACACCGCAGATCGTGGCGACGCCTGAGCTGGCAGAGCGTTCCGTGCGTTGGCAGCGTCAGCGTATAGATGGTGCGGCGGGATACGCCATTGCGTTGACTGCGGACAACGGCCGCTTCGTTCGCGAGGGCGAGCACATCGTGTTGCATCCTGACCATGTCGGCGAGGCGATGCATCTGCGCATCGAAGCCAGTACCAGCGAGGCGCCGCTGACGCCATTTACCGATCTGCTCAACGACAAGGCGCAGCCGGACGCACGCAGCCGTGAGGCGCTGCAATTCCTGAGCTATCGCGAGAAATTCCTCGCCGGGTCCTGGCGTTTCGATACCTATTTCGGACGTGACACCTTGATGTCCCTGCGTCTGCTGATGCCGGTGCTGCAGCCCGCAGCCGTGGATGCTGGCATCGCCTCGGTACTCGCGCGGCTCGCACCTGACGGGCAAGTTGCGCACGAGGAAAGCATCGGTGAGTTCGCGGTGCTCCAGCACCTCAAGGAGCAAGGCAAGGCCTCGGCTGCACCGATCTACGACTACGTCATGGTTGATGACGACTACATGTTGCCGCCGGTCGCCGCTGCCTGGCTGCTGGAAGACCCGCGCGGTCGCGCGGGTGCGCGGGCGTTCCTGGCCAGCAAGGTCGACGCACAGCGGCAGGGTGATGCGCTGGTGCGCAATCTGCTGTTCGTTGCGGCCAGCAGTGAGGCCTTCGCGCGGCAGCCGGTCTATAGCAATCTCATCTCGCTCAAGCCCAACAGTTCAGTCGGCCAGTGGCGTGACAGCAACGAGGGCATTGGCCGGGGGCGTTACCCTTACGACGTCAACGCGGTGTGGATGCCCGCTGCGCTGCGCGCGATCGGTCAGTTCCTCGATGCGGGCCTGCTGGATGACTACACCACGAAGGCACAGCGCGAGCGGCTACGGGCTGCCGCCACAAGCGCAGGCGATTGGGAGCGCCACGCCAGCGCACTGTTCACGGTGAACCTGTCCAGCGAGCGCGCTGCGCAGCAGGTGAGCGATTACGCCAAGCAGGTCGGTGTGGCCGACGCACCGGCGCTGAAGGCACTGGGCAGCAACGCGCTGCAGTTTCCGGCGATCTCGTTGGACGCTCAGGGCCATCCAGTTCCTGTGCTCAACTCCGATGAAGGCTTTGGCTTGCTGTTCGGCCAGCCGGATGCGGCCACGCTGGATCGTGACGTCGGCACCCTGATGCGCCCTTTCCCAGCAGGCCTGATGACCGGCGCGGGCATGGTGGTGGCCAATCCCGCCTACGCAGATCGTGATGTGTGGTCGCGCTTTGGCAACAATGCCTATCACGGCACTGTGATCTGGGCTTGGCAGCAGGCCATCATGGCCGCCGGGCTGCAGCGCCAGCTGGCGCGCACCGATCTGCCCGCCACTACCCGTGCCCATCTAACCACTGCACAGGCCGAGCTGTGGCGTGGAATTTGTGCGGCTGGCGCCATGCGTACGTCGGAGCTGTGGTCCTGGTCGTATGGCAGTGGCCGCTACCGCATCGAGCCGTTCGGCGCAGAGGGTGCGCACGAAGATGAGTCCAACGCCGCGCAGCTATGGAGTACGGTGTTCCTTGCCTTGCCGCCACCGGCGACGGCGGGTGGGGCGTCCTCCTGCGGGTGATTGTTGGACGATGCCCGTCGCAGCGAGGCGGGCATCGGTTTTGGCGGGATTGTTTGCGGTGCAGCGTTGCCGGACTCAGCCGCTTCGTTCTAATGTCGCAAGTTATTGCGACAATATTAGAGAGATATCCATGCGTTTGAGGAAGTTGGGTCTGGCGATGGCCATGGTGTTGGCCCCGGCTGCGCAGGCCGATGAGGGTATGTGGATGCCCTCGCAGTTGCCTGCTATCGGCAAGTCGCTTCGCGCTGCCGGGTTCCAGGGTAATCCGTCGGATCTGGCTGACCTCACCAAGGCACCGCTCAGTGCGGTAGTGAAGGTCGGTGGCGCGACCGGCTCCTTCGTCAGCGATGATGGTCTGGTGCTGACCAACCACCACGTGGCGTTCGGCGTCATCCAGTACAACAGCAACGCACAACGTGACCTGATCCAGAACGGCTTCGTTTCGCATGCACGCGCGGAAGAACTGCCGGCGAATCCCGATTTCCGTTTGCGCGTTACCACCGGTTTCGACAAGGTCAGCGACAAGGTGCTCGCCGCGGCGAAGGGCAAGACCGGTCGCGCCTACTTCGACGCGGTGGACGCCATCAGCAAGACGTTGGTGGCTGAGTGCGAACGTGAGCCTGGCATGCGCTGCAGCGTAGTCAACATGTTCTACGGCCGCGACTTCTACCTAGTGAAGCAACTCGAGTTGCGCGATGTTCGCTTGGTGTACGCGCCCCCGCGCGCCATCGGCAACTATGGCGACGAGGTGGACAACTTCGTATGGCCCCGTCACGCCGGCGACTTCACCTTGCTGCGAGCCTATGTGGGCCCAGACGGAAAGCCCGCCGACTACGCCAAGGACAACGTTCCCTATCATCCGCCGGCACACTTGCAGGTGGCCCAAGAGGGCGTGCGCGAAGGGGATTTCGTGATGCTGGCCGGTTATCCAGGCATTACCTATCGCCACCGCACGGCGGCAGAATTTGCCGATCAGGTGCAGTGGCGCCTGCCGACCACGGTGCAGGTGATGCAGCAACTGCAGCACATCATCGAGGACACGGGGCGTGATGATCGGCAGGCAGCCATTCGCTACGCTTCGCAGCTGCAATCGCTCAAGAATGGCATCAAACGCTTCGAAGGCGAGCTGGACGGCCTCAAGCGCAGCGATGCTGTCGCTGTGCGGCACAAGGATGAGGATGCGATGCTGGCGTGGCTTGCAACCCAGCCGCAGGCGGCCACGCTGCGGCCGCAGATCGATGAGGTCAATCAACTGGTCGCCTCTGCCAATGCCACGCGCGAGCGCGACCTGCTGCTGTCCCTGATGCAGTCGCAGACGCAGTTGATGCGCTCAGCCATCATGCTGCAGCGTCTGGCTCACGAGCGTGGAAACCCCGATGCGCATCGCGAAGCGGGCTATCAGGTGCGTGATGAAGACCTGATGGCCGGCACGTTGAGGCAAGTGCAGCGCCGTTACGATCCCCCGATCGAGAAGCGACTGCTTACTGCGCTGCTCACGCGTTACCAGAAGCTGCCCGATGCGCAACGTTTGCCGGAGTTCGACGCCGCTTTTGGGCGCACGCCGGAGGCGTTGTCGCAGAAGCTCGATCAGGTCTATGGCGCTACGCAACTCGGCGATGAAACCCAGCGGTTGGCTTGGCTGAAAGCCGATCCGGCCGCCGTGAGCAAGTCCAGTGACGCGCTGTTGTCGCTCGCCGCTCAGTTGCAACCGGCCTTGCTGCGCGCCGAGAACGAGCGCAAGTCACGTGAGGGTGATCTGTTGCGCCTGCGTCCCGCTTACATGGATGCGTTGATTGCCTACCGCGAGAAACAAGGCAGGGCGGTGTACCCCGATGCGAACTCCACCTTACGCGTGAGCTACGGCAAGGTCACACCACTGAAGGCGCGCGATGCCGTCTCGTACGAACCGCTGACCACGACGGCAGGCATCGTCGAGAAGAACACTGGAGCTGCCCCGTTCGATGCGCCCAAGCCCTTGCTCGATGCGATTGCCAAGGGCGACTACGAGGGATACGCGGATGCGAAGACGGGCACCATGCCGGTGGATTTCCTGAGTAATCTGGACACCACTGGCGGCAACTCGGGCTCGCCGGTGCTCAATGCCAAGGGTGAGCTGGTCGGCCTCAACTTTGACAGTAATTGGGAAGCGGTAAGCGCGAGTTGGATGTTTGACCCCCGCTACAAGCGAGCCATTCACGTGGACCTGCGCTACATGCGTTGGCTGATGGATAAGGTTTATCCGGCGCCGCAGCTGTTGAAGGAAATGGGCGTGCCCGCGCACTGATTAGCCTTCTTTCACCTCTGCAGGAGCGCACATATGAGCTCCTGCAGGGGGGGGGGATGGCTTCACACGGGTTTCATGACGCCCAGCGCGAACTAAGCAACTCATGTCGCTTCGGGGGCGTTATGAATCATCAAGACGAGAGCTGTTGCGCGGGTGCGGTGGACACCTCGCGCCGTACCATGCTGGCATCGACTCTCGGTGCCGCTGCTTTTACTGCCATCGGCGGTGCGTCGTGGCTGCTGCCTGGACTCGCGCAGGCTGCCGTGCTCACCAAGGATCAGCGCGATGCGATGACGCCGGACCAGGTCATCGGCATGCTCAAGGAAGGCAATGAGCGATTCCGTGCCGGCAAGATGCAGGGCCACGACTATCTGGCGCAGAAGCGGGCCAGTGCCGCCGGGCAATATCCCGCGGCTGTGATCCTTGGGTGCATCGACTCGCGTGCACCCACGGAGATCATCCTGGATACCGGCATTGGCGAGACATTCACCGGGCGAGTCGCCGGCAACATTGCCAACGACGACCTGCTGGGAAGTCTGGAGTTCGCCTGTGCTCTCGCTGGGGCCAAGGTTGTGCTGGTGATGGGGCATACCGCGTGCGGCGCCATCAAAGGGGCGATCGATGGCGCCAAGCTGGGCAACCTGACGGGCCTGCTCGACAAGATCAAGCCCGCAGTGGACGCCACGCAGTTCAGTGGCGAGCGATCGAGCAAGAACGATGCCTTCGTGGATGCCGTGGCGGCGACCAATGTCCGCCACACCGTTGACGAGATACGCCGCCGCAGCGATGTACTCGCTGGGCTGGAAAAGGACGGCAAGATCAAGATCGTCGGGTCGATGTATCACTTGGTGGGTGGTCGGGTGGAGTTCTACACCTGAGGCTGCGCTCCTTCAGGCCGTCGCCGATTCACCGTTAGAATGGGCGGATGCCGATCGACCAGCGCCCGCTCGCGGTATTTCTTATGGGCCCGACCGCGTCGGGCAAGACAGCGCTCGCCTGTACGTTGAGCGACCATTTCCCCGTTGATCTGGTGAGCGTCGATTCCGCGTTGGTCTATCGTGGCCTGGATATCGGCTCCGCCAAGCCCGACGCGGCAACGCTCGCGCGCTATCCGCACCGGCTGATCGATATCCGCGATCCGGCAGAGCCCTATTCGGCGGCTGACTTCCGCGGCGATGCGATGACTGCCATGCAGGACATCACGGCAAAGGGCCGCGTGCCTTTGCTGGTCGGTGGTACGGGGCTGTACTTCCGGGCTCTCCAGCAGGGACTGTCCCAGTTGCCGGAGGCCGACCCGGCCATCCGGGAGCGCCTCACCGCGGAAGCCGCAGTCGAGGGGTGGCCCGCGTTGCATGCGCGGCTGCGACGGCTGGACCCCACCGCGGCGGAACGCATCGGCCCCAATGACGCGCAGCGCATCCAGCGCGCGCTGGAAGTGATCGAACTCACCGGGCGTCCGTTGACCGAGCAGCAGCGCGGCGGAAGCGGCGAGCGCTTCCCGTGGCGAGTGCTCAAGCTGGCTCTGGTGCCGACCGACAGGGCGCCGTTGCACGCGCGGATTGCCCAACGCTTCGATGCCATGCTCAAGGATGGCTTCCTTGATGAGGTCCGTGCGCTACGTGCGCGGGGCGACCTGCATGCGGACCTGCCCGCCATCCGTGCCGTGGGGTATCGCCAGGCCTGGGAATGCCTGGACGGCCAAATGGACACCGCGGAATGTCGCGATCGCGGTATTTTCGCCACGCGTCAGCTGGCGAAGCGGCAGATCACCTGGTTGCGCAGCGAACTCGACGCTCGGGTGATCGACCCGGAAAGGCTGGATACGCTGCGTATCGCCACCGATGCGATGGCGCTATTCGTAGGTAATTAGTGCATAGTGCCACGCAGCATTTTCTAAACGTCTTTTTCACACATGATGAAAGCGCGCATTTGCCCTTTCATCAACGATTTAAAAGTGGTTAATATTCCTCGGCCTTGGACCGGGGCGCGTCATGCGTCTTTTATCCCGGTCTGTCCGTTGCGAGGGGAGAACAAGAAATGTCCAAAGGGCAATCGTTGCAAGATCCATTTCTCAATGCACTGCGCCGCGAGCGCGTTCCGGTCGCCATCTACCTGGTGAATGGCATCAAGCTGCAGGGCACGATCGAGTCGTTCGATCAGTTTGTCGTGCTGCTGCGTAACCAGGTGAGCCAGATGGTCTACAAGCATGCCATCTCCACCGTGGTGCCCAGCCGCAATGTCCGCATGGGCAATGGCCACGAGGGGCAGGGCGAAGGCTCGGCTACGGTTGAGCCGGAAGCTTGATTCAACGGGGTGGTCGACCCATCTGAGTAGGGAGGGCGCCTCGGTGTTATCCGCCGACGGCGTATCCACATACACTTCCCGCTTCGATTCGCGCCGTGGGCCTGCAAGGGCTCACGGCGCGGTATCTCCATACAGGTCTTCCCGCCCACGTGTTTGATCGTCAAAAGAAAGGCGAACGCGCCCTGCTGGTTCTCCCGCATTCTCGTGGTGAGGGCGATGCGGCCAGGCGCGCCGAAGAATTCGCTGAGCTGGTCCGTTCGGCCGGCGCCGAGATCCTTGGCAGCATTCCGGCACGTATCGACGTGCCCAATCCCCGTTACTACATCGGTACCGGCAAGGCCGATGAGGTGGCCGAGGCGGCTCGTGCCATGGGCGCTGACCTGGTCCTGATCGACCACCTGTTGTCGCCGGTGCAGGAGCGCAACCTCGAAAAGCACCTCGGTATCCGCGTGGTGGATCGTGCCGGCCTGATTCTGGACATCTTTGCGCAGCGCGCGCGTTCGCACGAAGGCAAGCTCGAAGTGGAGCTGGCCCAACTCAAGCATTTGGCCACACGACTGGTCCGCGGCTGGACCCACCTTGATGCTCAGCGCGGCGGTGCCATCGGCAACCGCGGCCCTGGTGAAACCCAGCTGGAAACCGACCGCCGCCTGCTAGCCGAGCGCGTGAAGATGCTGAGCAAGCGTCTGCAGAAGGTGCAGACCCAGCGCGTGCAGCAGCGTCGTGCGCGCCTGCGCAACACGGTGCCAAGGGTGGCGCTGGTGGGCTACACCAATGCTGGCAAATCGACCCTGTTCAACGTGTTGACAGAAGGTGAGGTGTTTGCCGCCAACCTGCTGTTTGCCACGCTGGATCCGACGGTGCGCAAGCTGGATGGCCTTTCCTGTGGCCCGGCTGTGCTGGCAGATACCGTGGGGTTCATCCGCGAGCTGCCGCACGACCTGGTGGCGGCATTCCGCGGCACACTGGCCGAGGCGCGTGACGCCGATCTGCTGCTCCACGTGAGTGACGCGGCCGATGAGGAGCGCGAGCGCCTGGCTCATGTGGTCGACAGCGTGCTGGAGGAAATCGATGCGGGCGATTTGCCGCAGCTGCGGGTGATGAACAAGATCGACCTGGCGGGCACCGAGCCGCGCATCGATCGTGATAGCGAAGGCCGCCCCACCACGGTGTGGCTGTCAGCCGCCACCGGGCTGGGACTCGATCTGCTACGGCAGGCGCTTGGCGAATTACTTGGTGGTGACCGCGTTCAATCCGAGCTGCGCCTGCCGCACTCGGCGGGTCGCCTGCATGCCCGCCTCAAGGCAGCCGGCGCCATCGTCGGCGAAGAGGTGGATGAAGAAGGCTGGCGCCTGACCATCGACGCGCCGCGCAGTGTCATTGCCCCGCTTAGCGGCGGGGGCGCGACCGAGGCGGCGTTGTTGAAAGACCTGCTGGGCACCGTAGAAGAGTCAGAAGCCCTGTAGGCGCGCCCCTCTGAGGGCACTTTCACGGAGTGGTCGTGCCCACGGGTACTTCCATCAGCGGAAGGTGCCGGCGAGTGAGGAATCGTCGTCCGGGTCTGGTAGAATGGACGGCGTTTGTGCGGCCATCAGGGCCTGGACGGCACACTTGCGACGACAAGCACCCGAGACCATGTCCCAACCCGTTCAAAGCGTTTTCCGGCCAATGCTGCCGGCCTCCCAGCGGCCTCAAGGAGACTGACCATGGCCTGGAACGAACCCGGCAACAACGGGCAACGCGATCCGTGGAACAGGAATCGCCAGACCGGCAACAAGCCGGGGCTGGAGGACATGCTCAAGCAGCTGCGTAACCGCTTCGGCAAGCTGGGCGGCGGCGCTGGCGGTATCTTCACCATCCTGCTGGCCTTCGTGATCGTATGGGTCGGCATGAGCAGCTTCACCATTGTCGATGCCCGCCAGGCCGGCGTGGTGCTGCGCTTCGGCAAGTACGCCCGTACGCTGCAGCCGGGCTTCCACCTCAAGGCGCCCAGCCCCATCGAAACCGTTACCAAGGTCGGCACCACGGAGATCCGCTCGGTGTCGGACAAGGTGCGCATGCTGACCAGCGACGAGAACATCATCTCGGTCGACTTCAACGTGCAATACCAGGTATCGGATGCACGCAAGTTTCTTTTCTCGCTGAGCGGTCCACCGGAAGATACGTTGCGCCAGGCCGCTGAGGCCGCCGTGCGCACGGTGGTGGGCGCCAACATCATGGACAACATCCTTACCAGCCAGGGCACGGAGACGGTATCGGCCGCGCCGACGCCTGCGCCGGCAAGCAGCGTGGCTGCAGCATCCTCGGCACCGTCGGTCGTGACTGATGCACTCGCCGCTGCACCTGCCGCCATCCCGGCATCCCCCAAGGCGCAGACCCGCGACACGCTGCAGCAGCAGACTCGCGAGATCCTGCAGGCCACGCTGGACGAATACGACGCCGGCCTCGTGGTGACCGACGTGAGCTTCCAGAACGTGGCGCCGCCGCAGGAAGTGAAGGACGCCTTTGACGACGTCAACGCCGCTCGCGAAGACAAGCAGGGCACCGAAAACAACGCTCGCGCGTACTCCAGCCAGGTCGTGCCGGTGGCGCGTGGTGACGCCTCGCGCATCGCCGCCGAAGCCCAGGGTTACGCCGCTGCGCGCGTAGCCACCGCCACGGGTGATGCCTCGCGCTTCAACCTCATCCTCAAGGAATACAAGGCTGCGCCGGACGTTACCCGCCGCCGCCTGTGGCTGGAAACCGTCGAGGACGTGATGTCCAACAATCCCAAGGTGCTGGATGGTTCCGGCGGCCGCAACATGATCTATCTCCCGCTGGATCGGGCGACCGGCAAGGAAATGCAGGGCGTGGGTTCGGTCATGCAATCGGCGGGTAGCGACAGCAGCCTCGGTGGCGGCAAGGAGAAGCAGCCATGAAGTTCGGCTCCGCCATCATCGCCGTGCTCATCGTGTTGCTCGGCTTCAACAGCTTGTTCGTGGTGCACGAAGGCCAGACCGCGCTTGTGCTGCAGTTCGGCCGCATCGTGCGTACCGGTGACCAGCCAGGCCTGCACGCCAAGCTTCCGTTCATCCAGCAAGTGATGACGTTCGACAACCGCATCCTTACCCTGGAAGCGCAGCCCGAGCGTTACTTCACCTCTGAAAAGAAGAGCGTCAATGTCGACTTCTACGTGAAGTGGCGCATTGCCGATAACGCCGCCTACTACCGCGCCACCGCGGGCGACGAATTGCAGGCCGCCAACCGCCTCACGCCCATCGTGAAGGATGCGCTGCGCTTCGAGTTCAATGGCCGCACCCTGCAGGAGCTGGTCTCCGCCGGCCGCAAGGACGTCACTGAGCGCGTGCGCAAGCAGACCGACGCTGCCGCTCGCAAGAACCTGGGTATTGCCGTCGTCGACGTGCGCATCAAGCGCATCGACCTGCCGGACGAAGTGAGCGAATCGGTTTACAAGCGCATGCGCGCCGAGCGTGCACAGCTCGCCAACGAGCTGCGTTACACCGGTCAGCAGGCCGCCGAAACCATCAAGGCTGATGCCGACCGTCAGGCCCAGGTGATCAAGGCCGATGCTGATCGCGACGCCGCCAAGGTGAAGGGTGAGGGCGATGCACAGGCCGCGGCGATCTACGCGCAGGCCTACGGACAGGATCCGGAGTTCTTCGCGTTTTATCGAAGCCTGGCTGCGTACCGTACTTCCTTCAAGGACGGCAAGGGCGTGCTGGTGCTTAAGCCGGATTCGGAGTTCCTGAAGTATTTCAACGACGGCGCGTCGCCTCGTCACTGAGTGGTGACGAGCGATGTGGCGTGAACTGCTGGGCGCGTTGTGTCTGGTGCTGGTGATTGAAGGGCTGGTGCTGTTTGCTGCGCCGCGTGGCTGGCAAGCCACCATGCGTGAGGCGGTGAAGCTCAGTCCGCGTGCGCTGCGCCTGTTTGGCGCCGTCGCCATCATCATCGGCCTGGTGACATTGCAACTGGTGCATTGAGTTAATGCGGTGGATGGGCCGCTCAACCCATCACGGTTTCAGGGATGCGTGATCGTCCTTCCGGTGGCTCGCAAGCGAGTGGGCACCGGTCGCCAGCCTGCGCTGGCAAGGTTGAAACGTTCCCTTGGCAATTTGGCCCCTTGGGGCACCCGATTCTTCAAATTGACGAGAGCAAGATCATCATGGGCAAGTCAGTAGTCATCCTTGGTGCGCAGTGGGGCGACGAAGGCAAAGGCAAGATCGTCGACCTGCTAACCGAAGAGGTCAAAGCGGTCGCTCGCTTCCAGGGCGGCCACAACGCTGGCCATACGCTGGTCATCGGTGGCAAGAAGACCGTGCTGCACCTGATTCCCTCGGGCATTCTGCGTGATGACGCGCTGTGCCTGATCGGCAACGGTGTCGTGCTGTCGCCGCAGGCGCTCAAGCAGGAAATCGAAGAGCTGGAAGCGCAGGGCGTGGAAGTGCGTTCGCGCCTGAAGATCAGCCCGGCCACTCCGCTGATCATGCCGTACCACATTGCTGTCGATAAGGCGCGCGAAATCGCAGCCGGCAAGAGTGCCATCGGCACCACCGGCCGCGGCATCGGCCCGGCGTATGAAGACAAGGTGGCTCGTCGCAGCGTGCGCGTCGCCGATCTGATGTACCCGCACGAACTGCCGGAGAAGGTGAAGGCAGCGGTCGAGTACCACAACTTCATACTCACCCAGTGGCTGAAGGCCGAGCCGGTGGATTTCCAGACCGTGCTGGACGATGCCCTGGCCTATGGCGAATTCATCCGCCCGATGGTCGACGACGTTGCCACCATCCTGCACGACGTGCGCAAGGAAGGCGGCCACATCCTGTTTGAAGGCGCGCAGGGCGCGCTGCTCGACATCGATCACGGCACCTACCCGTACGTGACCTCGTCCAACACCACTGTCGGTGGTGCGCTGGCCGGTACCGGCGTGGGCGCGGGTGACATCGATTACGTGCTGGGCATCTGCAAGGCCTACGCCACGCGCGTCGGTGGTGGTCCGTTCCCGACCGAGCTGCACGACGAGATGGGTGAGCGCCTGCGCAAGGTCGGCAACGAGTTCGGCGCCAGCACCGGCCGTCCGCGCCGCTGCGGTTGGATCGACCTCGTGGCCCTCAAGCGCGCCGTGCAGATTAATGGCATCAACGGCCTGGCCATCACCAAGCTCGACGTGCTGGACGGCCTGCCGACCATCAAGGTCTGCATTGCGTACGAATACCGTGGCAAGCGTCGTGAACTTGCGCCGCTCGATGCTGACGGTTGGGACGAGTGCAAGCCGGTGTACCTGGAATTCCCGGGCTGGGAAGAATCCACCGCGGGCATCCGCGAATGGGACAAGCTACCCGCCGCCGCCCGCGCCTATTTGCGCGCGGTGGAAGAACTTTCGGGTTGCAAGCTGTCCCTCGTCGCCACCGGCGCCGACCGTGATGACACCATCGTGCTGGATCATCCGTTCGCCTGATCGCTGATCTGCATGAGCAAAGAACCCCGGCCTGTCCGGGGTTTTTTGTGACTTCGGTGAGAAATCAACCTAGAGGTTGATTTTTACTAATTAAACCTATAAGTTGATTTCGTCACTTTCAACCCACAGGTTGAATCATGGAAATCATCCGCATACCCGACCAACTGGGGACTGTTCTGCGCGCCGCACGAGTCCGCCAAGGGCTCACCCAAGCGGATGTGGCCAGTCAGCTGGGCATTTCCGTACAGGCCATGTCCAAGCTGGAGAACCATGCCGGCCGCGCCTCATTCGACCGCATCCATCGGCTGTGCCTGTTGTTGGGGCTGGATATTGCACTCCAGCCACGAGTAGCCGAGACACCGAAGAAGACAGCTTCGCCCGCGGTGGAGTGGTAACGCGTGCCACGCCGTATGACTGCACTCGATCTGTGGATGAATGGCCTTCACGTGGGCCGGTGGGAGCGCGGACGCGCCGGGAATGATCGCTTGATCTACGACGCCCAATGGATGCAAGCCCCGGAAGGGCGACCGTTGTCGCTCTCTCTGCCGTTTGCTCCCGGCAACAACAGCAACAGCATTCCGCTGTCCTCAGCGGCGGTCGCGGCCTATTTCGAAAACCTTATCCCCGATAACGATCGCATCCTGCGCCGTCTTCGTGATCGTTATCGCGCAGCGTCCACATCGGCATTCGATTTGCTCGCAGCCATCGGTCGCGATTGCGCCGGCGCTCTTCAACTGACCCCCGCAGGCGAGCCGCCGGGTGATTCCCACATCATCGAAGCCCGCTCACTAAGCGAGGCGGGAGTCGCCCAATTGCTGCGAGACACCACCAGCAACGGCCCGCTGTCGGACGATGAAAGGGAAGCCTTCCGCCTTTCCATCGCCGGTGCCCAGGAGAAAACCGCGTTGCTCAAACATCGTGGCCGTTGGTGCATTCCCGAAGGCGCTACGCCCAGCACACATATCTTCAAGCTGCCCCTTGGCCTTGTGGGCAACATGCAGGCCGACATGCGCCATTCCGTGGAAAACGAATGGCTGTGCCTGGAGATCGTGCGGGCCTTCGGGCTTCCTGTCACCAACGCGGAGATCGGCCGGTTCGAAGATCAAAAGGCGCTCATCGTCGAGCGTTTCGATCGTTCGTTATCCAAGGACCGGCGATGGTGGCAGCGCATCCCACAGGAAGATTTCTGCCAAGCCCTGGGCCTGCCGCCAACGCTCAAATACGAAAGCGATGGCGGCCCCGGTATGCGTCACATCATGGACGTCCTACGTGGCTCCCAGAACGCCACGGAAGATCGCACCACGTTCTTCAAGGCACAGTTGCTGTTCTGGCTGATGGCCGCCACCGACGGCCACGCCAAGAACTTCAGCCTTCGCTTGTTGCCCGGCGGTGCTTACCGCATGACGCCGCTCTACGACATTCTTTCCGCCTATCCCATCATGGGGCGCGGCGCCAACAAGCTCGATCCGCACAAGGCGCGCATGGCCATGGCCGTGGCATCGCGCAATCGCCACTACGACCTCAATGGCATTCATCGCTGGCACTGGGTCACCATGGCCGAGAAGTTGGGCTTGCCGGAGGCGCGGCAGATCATCGAGCAAGTCATCCAACAGACGCCTGTAGTTCTGGATCAGCTGGCTCGGCGCCTGCCGAATGACCTGCCGGAAGGAGTTTTCGGGGCGATCAACGAAGGTATGCGTCAGGCGGTCGGGCGACTAGGGGCTGAGCCGGATCAACTACGGTGAGCGCCGCCCGCTGCGACGGGCGATTGGTACTATTTCAAGTTACGCGACAGATAGGACGGGAGGTCCTTATGGGCAAGATGTGGATGATTCGCGGTGATGGCGGCAGTTTGTACGAGGAGTTTCGCGAGCGCAGCATTGCCGCTATCGGATGGGTGGATATCGCAGCCGATGCCAAGCCGGGCATGACTCGCGAGGCGCTGACCCAGCTCTACCAGGCCGCTCATCCCCACGCCAAAAAGGGCAGGGCTATATCGGGCGCGTCTCAGGTCTGGCGTTTTCTCAACGAAATCGCCCCGGATGACGACGTCGTTACCTATTCGCCGGAAAATCGAACCTATTTACTGGGCAAGGTGACGGGCCCAGCTAGGTATCAACCCGACACAGCGGAAGAGGGTATGGCACTGGTTCGCCCCGTCGAATGGAGAGAGGGCGAAATTAGCCGCGACGATTTGACCATTGCAACCAAGAACAGCCTGGGAGCGACCCTCACCATTTTTGTCGTCCCTTCCGACGCCGCGCAAGACATCCTTGCCGTAGCTGCGGGCAGGCCAGCCACGGTTGATCGGGATGAAGATGTTGCAGCCGAAGACGTTTCCGATCCGTATGCCGATATCCACGTTCGCGCCCTTGAACGTATCAAGGACAAAGTCAACGAACTCAGCTGGGATGAGATGCAGGAGCTGGTCGCGGGCATCCTCCGTGCGATGAATTACAAGACACAGGTATCCGCCAGAGGCTCAGATCGCGGTAAGGACATCCTGGCATCCCCGGATGGCTTCGGTTTTGAACACCCTCGTATTCTCGTGGAGGTGAGGCACCGCCGCGAACGCATGGGTAGTGCGGATATTCGCAGCTTTCTAGGCGGACGACGGCACGAGGGTGATCGCGGCCTTTATGTCAGCACAGGCGGCTTCACCAAAGAGGCTCTGTACGAAGCAGAACGTGCCTCCATACCGCTCGTGTTGTGGACCCTGGATCAAATGGTGCGTGCCCTGATGGACTGCTACGACCGAGTCGATCTCGAAACCCGGCGCCTGGTACCGCTCAAACCTTTGTACTGGCCTGCATAAGCCGGTTGTTTCCAATGCAGCCACCCATCAGGCACATTGGCCGGCGATCGTGACTAACGGCGCTGCCCGGTGGGCGGTACTTGTCGCATCATCCTGAGCTTTTGCCCTTGTGCCCCGGGGGATGGGGCCGAACCCACTTCGCAAGGACCCGATATGCGACTTCGACTGGTTTCCGCCATCGCGCTGGCTCTGGCTGGCTTTTCGTCTGCTGGTGCTGTTCTGGCACAGGATGCGGCGGCATCGACACAGGTCACCACGCAGCTGCCGCGTGACGTGCGCCCGACCCACTATGACGTCTCGGTTGTGCCGCATGCTTCTACGCTGAGTTTCGATGGCAAGGTCACGATCGATGTCGACGTGCTGACGCCAACGACTAGCATTACGCTCAATGCGTTGGATATGCGCTTTTCGTCGGTGTCGTTGACGCCAGCGTCGGGCAAGGGTTCGTTCAAGGCGCCGAAGGTCGTGGTGGATGACAAGGCGCAGACCGCTACGTTTACCTTCGACAAGCCAGTTCCCGCGGGTAGCTACAAGCTGGCCATGAGCTATACCGGCAAGATCGGTACGCAGGCCAACGGCCTGTTCGCTATCGACTACGACACCAAGGCCGGCAAGCAGCGCGCGCTCTACACGCAGTTCGAGAACTCCGATGCGCGCCGCTTCATTCCGTCGTGGGATGAGCCGAACTACAAGGCCACCTTCAACCTCACCGCGACCGTGCCGTCCGATCAGATGGCGGTGAGCAATATGCCGGTCGCGTCGAAGAAGGATGCCGGTCATGGCTTGAGCTTGGTGACGTTCCAGCCTTCGCCGAAAATGTCCACCTACCTGCTGTTCTTCGGCACGGGTGATTTCGATCGCGTTACCACCAGCGAGGACGGAACCGAGATCGGTGTGATCACGCAGAAGGGGCTGTCGTCGCAGGGCGCCTTCACGCTGGAATCGGGCAAGGCGGTGCTGAAGGAGTACAACGATTATTTCGGCGTGAAGTACCCGCTGCCCAAGCTGGACAACATTGCTTCGCCGGGTAGCAGCCAGTTTTTCTCCGCCATGGAGAACTGGGGCGCCATCTACACCTTCGAGTACGCGCTGCTGCTCGATCCCTCGTTTTCCACGCTGCAGGACAAGCAGAACGTGTTCGGCACGGCTGCGCACGAAATGGCGCACCAGTGGTTCGGTGACCTGGTGACCATGCGCTGGTGGGACGATCTGTGGCTCAACGAAGGCTTTGCCTCGTGGATGGCTTCGCGCACCACGGCGCGTCTGCATCCGGAATGGAACACCAAGCTGAGCGATACCGTTGGCGCTCGTGAGTCGGCGATGTCGCGTGACGCGGTCGTCACCACGCACCCGGTGGTGCAGCATGTGGAAACCGTGGACCAGGCCAGCCAGGCGTTCGACGCCATCACCTATTCCAAGGGCGAGTCGGTCATCGGCATGCTCGAAGCGTATGTGGGTGAGGAAAACTGGCGCACTGGCGTGCGGAATTACATCAAGGCACATGCCTACGGCAACGCGGTGTCCGACGACCTGTGGCGCGCGATGGATGAGGCCGCACCGGGTAAGCAGATCACTACCATTGCACACGACTTCACGTTGCAGCCGGGCATTCCTCTTATCCGTGTGGAGGCGGGTGCATGCACCAAGCACGCTACTACGCTCAAGCTGACGCAGGGTGAATTCACCCGTGATCGCCCGGACAAGCAGCCGCTGCGTTGGCACGTGCCTGTCATTGCGCGCGCGGCGGGTGGCAAGGCCGTGAGCACCGTGGTCGATGGCGAGGCCACGCTGACCGTACCGGGCTGCGGCACGCTGCTGGTGAACGCAGGGCAGAGCGGCTACTACCGCACGCTTTACGCACCGGCACAGTTTGCGGCGATCAAGAAGGACTTCGCCAAGATCGCCCCGGTCGACCAGCTCGGCCTGATGGGTGACACCTGGGCGCTGGGCATGGCGGGCTTGCAGCCGGCGTCTGACATTCTCGATCTTGCCAAGGCCACTCCGCTGGATGCCGATCCCCAGATCTGGGACGAGATTGCCGGTGACCTTTCGGGGCTGGATGAATACTACGACGGCGATGCGAAGCGCCAGGCCGCGTTCCGCGCCCTCGCAGTCAAGCTACTGGCCCCCAAGTTCCAGCGCGTGGGCTGGGAAGCCAAGCCGGATGAAAGCGGGCCGACCACCATCCTGCGCACCCACCTGATCAGTGTGCTGGCCGGCCTTAATGACACCGCGGTGGTGGCCGAGGCGCAGCGTCGTTATGCAGCGCAGGCAACAGATCCCAAGGCGGTGCCCGTTGCGTTGCGCAAGACCATCCTTTCCGTGGTCGCGCATCATGCTGACGCCGCCACGTGGGACAAGCTGCACGAGGAAGCCAAGGCCGAAAAGACGCCGCAGGTGAAGGACCGCCTGTACGTGCTTCTCGCCGTCGCCGAAGACAAGGCACTCGCACAGCGCGCGCTTGACCTCGCCCTCACGGACGAGCCGGGCGCCACCAACAGCGCGGGCATGATTACAGTTGTCTCGCGCAAGTATCCGGAGCTTGCTTTTGACTTCGCGCTCGCGCACCGCGCGCAGGTCGAGAAGGTCGTGGATGGCAGCTCGCTTAGTCGTTACTTCCCTGCGCTTGGCCGCAGCTCGTTCGACCCAGCGATGATCGACAAGATCAACGCTTATGCGAACCAGTACCTGGAGTCCGGTTCGCGTCGCGACGCCGAAACGGCGGTGGCGAACATCAAGTACCGCATCAAGGTGCGCAACGATCGCCTGCCGGACGTGGATGCATGGCTGGCGAAAAACGGCGGTTGATCCATGTTCGTCGAATGACGAGCGGGTTGTAAGTAAAAAGGGCCTCGCTTCGCGAGGCCCTTTTTGTTTGGGATATCTAGGGTTTAGCTGGGCCGAGCGGAACGCGATAAAACGTTGATCAGGCCGTCACCGCAGCCATCAAGCATGGCGGCCAAGTACTCAGGGGCAGCTTTGATCCAGGGCGTCGTCGTCATCGCTATCGGGGTCGAGCGACACGGTCTTGCCGTTCTCCATATGCAATTCACCGCCGTCGATCTGTTCGTGGTCGGCATCTGTCGTAGTGAACACGGCATCCACGAGGCCGGAGCCGCGCGAGCCACGTACACGAAAGGCGAAGCCGTCCTCGCGCGAATCGTTGCCGGTAGCCACCATGTCGAACGAGACGTTATCGATCTTGCCGATACAGCGCTGGATGACGGGGTGTTCGGTCATGGCTGTGGTGGCCTGTCCGATGAAGAGGTTTATTCCCCACCAGGCGAGGCCAGCGACCAGCAGCACTACGGCCAGTACTGCGCCCAACAGAATGCCTACCCAAAGGGGCATGGCGCGACGTGGTTTGGGCGATGGCGTGGGCGGCGGAGTAGGCGGTGCGGCGCGGCTAGGAATGGGCGGCGGAGCGGGAAAGGGTGCAGGTCCTTGCATGGCGATACGTCACTGGCTGTGGCATAGGGGAGGAGCCGGGTCCGTGGTTGCCAGGGCTCCATGCACTAGTTTGCAACAGTCTTGCGGCTGATGGGTCGAAAACGTTCACGGAGACGAAAGTGTCACCTAAAGAAACGGGCGCCGCGTACCTGCGGCGCCCGTGGATGGGTAACGGTGATACTGGCCCGCAGCGCGGGCCAAGGACCGGTGTTCCTTATCGACCCAGGTCGCTCAGGAACCGCTTCGTGTACTGCAGCGGCGTGCTGGTAGATACCGAGTTGCAGGTCGGCGAGGCCGTGCTCTGGTTGCACGGCGTGTCGCGGTCGAGCGACCAGAAGTGAATGCCCGCCAGACCGTTGGATACGGCGTAACTGGTGATGGCGTCAGCGTTGGCGACGCTGAAGTTTTCACTCGATACGTCGTTGACGCCGATCATCGGGGTCAGCTCGATCTTGTTCGGCGAGATGCCGTAGGTGTGTTCCAGATTCACCGCGGCCTGGATGGCGCTCTGGCCCATGTCGCACACGCCGCCCGACACCACGCAGACGCTGGCGCTGGGGCCGCCGTAATCCATCGTCATCAGGTTGATGGTGTAGTTGGTGAGCGAAGAGGCTTTCACCGCCTTCACTACGGAGTCACCCAGGCTGTTTACGCCGCCGTAGCTGCCGTCCGACGCGCCGAGCGTGGCCACGGTGAACGAGAAGCGCAGGTTGGGATACAGGGACTGGCCGTACACGGCGGCGGCGACGAGGTTGGTGATGTCGGCCTGCGATTGACCGCCTTCGATGTCGAAGTCCACGCCCACCATTTGAGGCGACATGTAGCGCGACAGGAAGGTAGCGAAGTTCGCGGTGCTGCCGCAGGTAAAGGTGCCCGCCTGGCCACCGGTGGACACCACATAGGGCAGGCCGGCGTTGGAGAGTGCAGTGATGTTGGCGCTGGCAAAGGTCGCGCCCGGTACGCCGCCCCAGTTTTCGCTGCCGCATTCGCCAGTGGCGAAGGCGAGGGTGATCGCACTGAGGTTAGTGACGTAATTGGAGTACAGGCTGCCGCTGCCAACGACAGGGATCGACGAGCCCGTCGCCGCCGCCGTCTGCATGACATTGGTGTTCCAGTTGAGGTTGATCGTCACGTCCTTGTAGGGACTGAACAACAGCTTGGAGCCCGTGCCGGGCGGATTGGCCGGACCGCCACCACCGGTGCCACCGCCGCCCGTGCCGCCACCACCAGTACCACCGCCACCGGACGAACCGCCCGTACACGACCCTTGCGATGTCCACGGTTGGCCAGAGCCGGAGCTGCCGTTGTTGGTGGCCGGGTCATTGCCTTGCGTCCACCAGTTGGCGACGTAGTTGATGCCGTTCTCGCTGGCGGTCATGCCACCGGTATAAACAGCGCTGGAGCTCCACGCCGCAGCGCAGGTGGTCTGCGCGTGCGCAGCTTGCACCGGAGCCAGCGTCATCAGGCTCATGGCCATGACGCCACCGGTAGCGGTGCCGATGGCGTTGAGTGCGGTGCGAAACCAAACAACCGACTTCTTCAAATGCATGGAAGCGTCTCCTGGTTGTGTTGCGTCACTGAGGCGAAAGGTGTGTCCCTGGCAAACGGCCAGCATCCCTTGGTGGAGGTCCCCCTGATTCCCCTGCATCCCTGCGCGCCGCGGCGTGCCAATGCCGGGCAATGTCGTTGAGGCTGTCCTTAAATGACAACGTTGTCCTCAATGGAAAAGGCAAACTGTGACGCCCGTTGTGAATCTGAAACACGATTGTCATTGGCTCTGCGCTGCCAAAAAGCAGGCATTTTTCGCGCATTTCTTCTGCATTGCAGCGAGATGGCTTGGTTGAAAGCGTTGCTTGCAGGGTTGGCGCCTTGATGCGGTGCAACCGGATTGGGTCATTGTTTGGCCGCCCATTGGTTCTACGTAGGAATTGCCTGACAACGTTGTCTTTCTGTGAAGATGGGCTATGCGGCCGGTTGGAATGCACCATGGGCAGGTCGTAGCATCACCGGGCCGGCATGCCTCGCCGTCCATGGAAGGTCAAAGGGAAATATGGCTACTCGTTACAAGCAGGAGCGCTGGTATTGGCCGTCATTCGGGAATATCTCGGATGCCGAGCGTGCAGCGAACAAGGGGTTCTGGGCTGCTGTATTCGTCGCGGCAGTGACAGCGCTGTTTGCCACCATCAGTGCGCTCTCCAGCCAAGAGGTGGTGGGTGTCGATCCGTTTGCCTATGTCGATGCCGTTGCGTTCGCGGTCATTGCATGGCGGATTCGTCGGCGCTCACGGGTCTTCGCGATCGCCGGGCTGGCCTTGTTCACGGTGGAAAAGATTTTCCAGTTCACCACGCAACCGCTGGCGCTGGTTGGTGTCCTCATGGCGATTGTGTTGTTGGCGTGCTTCATCAATGCGGTGCGTGGCACGTTTGCCTACCATCGCATGCGAGTCGCGAGCACGTAGGCGTCAGTGAACACCTGAGGCAGGGCGATCGCATCAAAAAAAGGCCCCCGCATGCGGGGGCCTTTTTCGTTCTACCTGAAGAATGCTCAGGCCACGTTCGGTTCGCTGAACGCTTCGATCTCACCCTTGAACGCTTCCACCGGAACGCAGCTGCAGAACACGTTCTTGTCGCCGTAGACGTTGTCCACGCGTGCTACCGGCGACCAGTACTTCTGGAACTTCAGGCTGGGCAGCGGGAAGGCGGCCAATTCGCGCGTGTAGGCGTGGGTCCACTCAGAAGCCGACACCATCACAGCGGTGTGCGGGGCGTGCTTGAGCGGGTTGTCCTCGCGGTCGAGCTTGCCTTCGTCCACGGCGCGGATTTCATCGCGGATCTGGATCATGGCGTCGATGAAGCGATCCAGCTCGTTCTGCGATTCGCTTTCCGTCGGCTCGACCATCAGCGTGCCAGCGACCGGGAAGCTCAGGGTAGGGGCGTGGAAGCCAAAGTCGATAAGGCGCTTGGCCACGTCTTCCGCACCGATGCCGGTGGCGTCCTTGAGCGGGCGCAGGTCGAGGATGCACTCATGCGCCACCAGGCCGTTGCGGCCGGTGTAGAGCGTCTCGTAGTGCGGCGCCAGGCGCTTGGCGATGTAGTTGGCGTTGAGCAGGGCCACCTGGGTGGCGCGGCGCAGGCCGGAAGCGCCCATCATGGTGATGTACATCCAGCTGATCGGCAGGATCGAGGCCGAGCCGAAGCTGGCCGCCGACACCATGCCCACGTCGCCTTCGCCGCCGAACGTGCGCGGCAGGAACGGAGCCAGGTGCGACTTCACTGCGCAGGGGCCCACGCCCGGGCCGCCACCGCCGTGGGGGATGCAGAAGGTCTTGTGCAGGTTGAGGTGCGAGACGTCCGAACCCCACTTGCCCGGCTTGGCGACGCCGACCAGCGCATTCATGTTGGCGCCGTCGGTGTACACCTGACCGCCATGCTCATGGACGATCTCGCAGATCTTGACGATGTCTTCCTCGAACACGCCGTGCGTGGACGGGTAGGTGATCATCAGCGCGGCGAGGCGCTCGCTGAACTTCTCGGCGGCGCGCTGGATGTCGGCCACGTCGACGTTGCCGTTCGCGTCGCACTTGGTCACCACCACCTGCATGCCGCACATCTGCGCGGAAGCCGGGTTGGTGCCGTGGGCCGATTCCGGGATCAGGCAGATGTCGCGATGGCCTTCGCCGCGCGAACGGTGGTACGCGCGAATGGCGAGCAGACCGGCGTATTCGCCCTGTGCGCCGGAGTTCGGCTGCAGGCTGACGGCGTCGTAACCGGTGCACTCCACCAGCATTGCTTCCAGCTCGTCGATGAGCTGCTTATAGCCCGTGGCCTGGTCGGCTGGGGCCAGCGGGTGAATGTTGGCGAATTCCGGCCACGTCACCGGGATCATCTCCGCGGTGGCATTGAGCTTCATGGTGCAGCTGCCCAGCGGGATCATGGTGCGATCCATCGCCAAGTCCTTGTCGGCCAGCGAACGCATGTAGCGCAGCAGTTCGTGCTCGCTGTGGTGCGTGTTGAACGCCGGGTGCGTCATGAACTTGCTGGTGCGGGTGAGACCGGCTGGCAGAGCGTCGTTGGTCTTCGCGTCGAGTGCATCGATGTCCGCGATGGTGGCGCCGAATACTGAGGCCAGCGTGATGACGTCGGCGCGCGTGGTGGTTTCGTCCAGGCTGATGCCGACGCTCTTGGCGTCGATCTGGCGCAGGTTGATGCCGACGGCGCGGGCCTTCGCGTGAAGGGTGGCCGCATCGACATTGACCACGTGCAACGTGTCGAAGAAATCCGGACCCATGGTGACGCCGGCATCACGCAGCGAACCAGCGAGGATCGCCGCCAGGCGATGGGTGCGGCGGGCGATGCGCACCAGGCCTTCCGGCCCGTGGTACACGGCGTACATGCTCGCCATCACGGCCAGCAGCACCTGCGCGGTACAGATGTTGGACGTGGCCTTCTCACGGCGGATGTGCTGTTCGCGCGTCTGCAGCGTGAGGCGGTAGGCCGGCTTGCCTTCGGCGTCAATGGACACGCCGATCAGGCGGCCCGGCATGGAGCGCTTGTAGCTGTCGCGGCAGGCCATGAACGCGGCGTGCGGACCGCCGAAACCGAACGGCACACCGAAGCGCTGGGTGTTGCCGACCACGATGTCCGCGCCCCATTCACCCGGTGCGGCGATCAGGGTCAGGGCGAGCAGGTCGGTGGCCACGCAGACCACGCCATGGCGAGCATGCACGGTGTCGGCCAGCGCCTTGTAGTCGTTGATCTGACCGAAGGTGTTGGGATACTGCAGCAGCACGCCGTAGCTGTCGACGCTGGTGGCTTCGCTGTCGTCACCGATGTGCAGGTCGATGCCCATCGCTTCGGCGCGGGTCTTGAGCACTTCCAGCGTCTGCGGGTGCACGGCGCTGGAAACGAAGAAGGTGTTGGACTTGGACTTGGCCGAGCGCTTGGCCAGGGTCATGGCTTCGGCGGCGGCGGTGCCTTCATCGAGGAGGGACGCGTTGGCGATCTCCATGCCGGTGAGGTCGGCGCACATGGTCTGGAAGTTGATCAGCGCTTCCATGCGGCCCTGCGAGATCTCCGCCTGATACGGCGTATAGGCCGTGTACCAAGCCGGGTTCTCCAGGATGTTGCGCAGGATGACGTTGGGGGTCAGCGTGCCGTAGTAGCCCTGGCCGATAAAGCTCTTGAGCACCTGGTTCTTGTCGGCGATGGCGCGGATCTTGGCGATCGCTTTCACTTCGGTGATCGGCGACGGCAAAGCGAGCGGGGCCGGCGACTTGATCTTGCCCGGCACGATGGCGTCGGTCATCGCTTCCAGCGAGTCGTAGCCCAGCAGCGCCAGCATGGTGGCGACTTCTGCGTCGTTGGGGCCGATGTGACGCTCGATAAAGGCGTCGTGGTGCTCGAGGTCGCGCAGGGAAGGATTGGCGTTCTGACTCATGGCAGGGGCGTCCGTAAGAAACGTGCAAGCCGCACGCGAAGCGCCCCTCTGTCCTTTTGCCTGAGAGTTTGGAAGACCGGGCTCAATGGACCCAGGCTTCGTGCCCCTTCGGCGCCGGATTCAACCGGTCTCTCCAGAGTGTTGATGCGGATGATGGTATGGGGCCTGAGCGATTACGGGCGTTGCGCCTTCGGCAGCGGTTCGCACCGCTTCTCCCACCACACGCTAAACGACGATTATAGGGTGCCTTGGCCGCGATTGCCTCCCTGGTGGGCCATGGCTTCAGCCACGGTGTGGCCCGGGTCTCAGCCGACATAAGATGGAAGGCCCATCTGGAGTCCCATCATGCCCACGCCCCCCTTCCAACTCGCCCGGATCGATCATGTGGTGTTGCGTGTAGCCGATGTGGCCGCGATGCAGCGTTTCTACTGCGAAGTGCTGGGGTGCCAGGAGGAGCGGAGGCAGGACGAGATCGGGCTGGTGCAACTTCGGGCCGGCGATTCCCTGATCGACCTGGTCGCGCTGGAGAGCAAGCTGGGTCGCCTTGGCGGGGCAGGTCCGGGCCAGGAAGGACACAACATGGACCATCTCTGCCTGCAGGTAGAGGGCTACGACGAGGCCGCCATCGTGGCCCACCTCACGGCGCACGGGGTGCGAGTGGGCGAGATCGGCTCGCGCTACGGGGCGAAGGGCGAGGGTCCGTCCATCTACTTGTACGACCCGCAGGGCAACATGGTCGAGCTGAAGGGACCGCCGCGCGACTGAGTGACGTCGGCAGCCCAGTCCCATCCTTTTCACCTGCTGGTCGCAAAATCTTGCCTATAGTCGACGGCCGTTGGTGCCTCGTCCCTGGCGAGCCGTCGTTCGGCGTCTAGGGACAAGCGCAGTGCCTGATATCGCCCACCGTTCCACCCTCGCGTTGAATCCAGACAGGAGAACGAGCATGGCGACCTACATCACGCTGACGCACCTGACCGAGCAAGGCATGCGGTCCATCAAAGACACCACCAAGCGGGCAGAGGCCCTGCAAGCGGTTGCGGGGAAATTTGGCGCCAAGATCAAAGACGTCTATTGGACGTTTGGGCAGTACGACATCGTGACCATCATTGAGGCGTCGGATGAGCAATCCGCTATAGCCTTTGGCCTGACCATCAGTGCCGCCGGGAATACGCGTTCCGAGCTGTTGCGTGCATTCACCGGAGCAGAGATGCAGGCGGTATTGAGCAAGATGGGGTAGCACGCGTCATCCGGGAGGGGCCAAACCCTTCACCGCGGGTTTGGTCCCTCTCGCTGGGAGCCTGCGGGCGATCAGCCTTGCGGAATTCCCGTCATATCGGGCAGATGGTGCGCGATGCCTTTGTGGCAGTCGATGCAGGTCTTTTCGCCTGTGCCTAGCCAGCGCTTGTGGATTTCAGCAGCGCGCGTTGATTGCCGCGTGAGATCCATCGACGTGTAGTTGTGGCAGTTGCGGCACTCCAGCGAATCGTTTGCTTTCAAACGCGCCCATTCATGCTCGGCCAGTTCCAGGCGGTGGTCGAGGAATTTCTCGCGCGTATCGACGGTGCCGAAGAGCTTGCCCCAGACCTCTTTCGAGGCCTGCATCTTGCGCGCGATCTTGTCTGTCCACTTGTGCGGCACGTGGCAATCGGGGCAGGTCGCACGCACGCCGGAGCGATTGGTGTAGTGGATGGTCGTCTTCAATTCCTGGAAGACGTTGTCGCGCATTTCATGGCAACCCGTGCAGAACGCTTCAGTGTTGGTCGTTTCCAGTCCCGTGTTGAACGCACCCCAGAACAGCACGCCGGCAATGAAGCCACCCAGCGTGAGGAATCCGAGGCTGTAGTGAATGCTGGGACGGCGGACCGTTCGCCATAGGGTGACGAGCCATCCCTTGAGTCGCTGCCACATGGTCAGTTCGCCTTCTTGTCTTGTTCTTCGGACAGGATGGTGTCGATGTCCTTGAAGGTATTGGCGACGAGCGGCTTTGCGTCGGTCTGCACGACATGACACTGGTTGCAGAAGTAGCGACGCGGCGAAATGGTGGCGAGGAACTGGTCGTTACGATCCATGTAGTGGGTCACGCTGACCGGCGGTGCCTGGAACCTGTCCGCATTGGCTCGCGAGTGGCAAAGCAGGCAGCGATTGGAGTTCTTGTCGATCTGGTAGTTGTCGATCGAATGGGGAATGGTCGGCGGCTGCATCGGATAGGCGCGGTTGCGCTTTACGTCCGTGTTCTCGACGCGTGCCATCAGTGGCGGGTTGATCTCCTGGTTGACGGGCGCGCCGCGGCGGATGCCGTCAAGCTGGTCGCCGGCCGCCACGGGCTCCGTTGTGCTCGCAACAGCCGGATGGGATGCCGACTCTGTCGTAACCACCTGTGGTTCGGGTGCGGATTTTCTACCAACGGCAAAACCGATGGCGGCCGCCACCAGAATCACCAGCGCAAGGATGAGGGTTAAAGGCTTGCTTCGCATTGTCGTATCTCCTAGACCGCCACAACCTTGACCGCACACTTCTTGTAGTCAGTCTGTTTGGAGATCGGGTCGGTCGCGTCCAGCGTCACTTTGTTGATCAACTGGCCAGCGTCGAACCACGGAACGAACACAAGGCCTTGCGGTGGACGGTTACGGCCGCGCGTTTCCACACGCGAACGCATTTCGCCGCGGCGCGAGATCACTTTCACTTCGTCGCCGCGCTTGAGTCCTCGCGAGCGGGCATCGTCCGGATTCATGAACACCACGGCTTCCGGGAACGCGCGATAAAGCTCTGGCACACGCATGGTCATCGAGCCCGAATGCCAGTGTTCCAGTACGCGGCCCGTCGATAGCCAGAGGTCGTACTCCTTGTCGGGCATCTCCGCGGGTGGTTCGTAGGGCAGGGCCCAGATCACCGCGCGGCCATCGGGGTTGCCGTAGAACTGGAACTCCGTGCCAGCCTTCACATACGGGTCAGAGCCCTCGCGATAACGCCAACGCGTTTCCTTGCCGTCGACCACCGGCCAGCGCAGGCCGCGCGCCTTGTGGTAGTCGTCGAAGGGAGCGAGGTCATGACCATGCCCGCGGCCGAACGCGGCGTATTCCTCGAACAGCCCCTTTTGCACGTAGAAACCGAAAGCAGCGGCTTCGTCGTTGTCGTAGCCTGCTTCCATCTCCGACGTGGGAAACTTGTCGACGTTGCCGTTCTTGAACAGCACCTCGAACAGGGTCTTGCCTTTGAATTGCGGATTAGCGGCAAGGATCTCCGCTGGCCAGCATTCGTCGGTGGTGAAGCGCTTGGAGAACTCCATGAGCTGCCACAGATCCGAGCGAGCCTGTCCCGGTGCCTTCACCAGCTGATGCCAGAACTGTGTGCGGCGCTCGGCGTTGCCATAAGCGCCTTCCTTTTCTACCCACATCGCAGCGGGAAGGATCAGGTCGGCCGATTGCGCCGTGACGGTGGGATAGGCATCCGAGACAACGACAAAGTTGCGTGGATCGCGATACCCCAGATACGTCTCCTGCATCAGGTTCGCGCCGGCCTGCACGTTGTTATTGCACAGCACCCAGTAAGCGTTGATCTTGCCGTCGCGCAGCATGCGATTCTGCTGCACGGCATGGTACCCAGGCTTGGGCTGGATGATGCCGTGCGGGATCTTCCAGATTTCTTCAGCGTGTTTGCGATGTTCCGGATTGGTCACCACCATGTCGGCGGGCAGGCGATGACTGAATACACCCACCTCTCGCGCAGTGCCGCAGGCGGAGGGTTGTCCCGTCAGTGAAAATGGGCTGTTGCCCGGCGTGGAAATCTTGCCGGTGAGCAGGTGCAGGTTGTAGACCATGTTGTTGGCCCACACGCCACGCGTGTGCTGGTTGAAGCCCATGGTCCAGAACGACACGACTTTGGTGTTCGGGTCGGCGTAAAGCTCGGCGACTTTCTCCAGCCAGCCTTTTTCCACGCCGGTCATCTCGACCGCTTTTTTCAGGGTGTACGGCTTGACGAATGCGGCGAATTGCTCGAAGTCGATGGGTTCGCTCGCAGTCGGGTCCTTGGCGTTTTTGGCTTTTTCTTCCAGCGGATTATCTGGACGCAGGCCATAGCCGATGTCGGTGACGCCGCGCTTGAACGTGGTGTGCTTGTTGACGAAATCCTTGTTGACCCGCCCAGTCTGGATGATGTGATTGGCGATGTAGTTCAGGATCACCAGGTCCGTCTGTGGCGTAAATACAATGGGGATGTCCGCCAACTCGAAGCTGCGATGCTCGAACGTCGACAGTACAGCCACTTTCACGTTGGGATTGGACAGGCGGCGATCGGTAACGCGCGTCCACAGGATCGGATGCATCTCCGCCATGTTCGAGCCCCACAGCACAAAGGCATCGGTGGCTTCGATGTCGTCGTAGCATCCCATGGGTTCGTCCATGCCAAAGGAGCGCATGAAGCCCATCACCGCCGAGGCCATGCAATGGCGTGCGTTCGGGTCGAGTGTGTTGCTGCGGAAGCCACCCTTGAGCAGTTTGTTGGCGGCGTAGCCCTCCCACACCGTCCACTGGCCGGAGCCAAACATACCGACGTACTCGGGGCCTTTTTCCTTTAGCACGCGTTTGAACTGCGCAGCCATCACGTCGAAGGCCTCGTCCCACGAGACTTCGGTGAAGGTGCCGTCTTTTGCGTAGACGCCGTCCTTCTTGCGTAGCAGTGGCGCGGTAAGGCGATCCGCGCCATACATGATCTTGGAAAGGAAGTAGCCCTTCACGCAGTTGATGCCGCGATTGACCTCGGCGAGCTGATCGCCATGCGTGGCCACCACGCGACCGTCCTTTACCGCCACGTTCACGCCACAGCCGGTGCCACAGAAGCGGCAGGGGGCCTTGCTCCATTTGAGCTGGGTCATGTCCCCCTCAAGCAGCACATTAGTGGCGCTTGCGGGTAGGGCCAGTCCGGCCACGTTCGCGGCCACCGCAACAGCCGAGTTGCGGATGAATTCCCGTCGCGTGAGGGTCATGGTCATGGGGCGGTTCCTTGGGACGTTGTAGCGATTTGCACCACGTCGTCCATGACGGCGCGGGGTTCGACATGGTGGTAGATCAGCGATACGTTGATGACGCCAGGCAGGGCTTCCAGGGCGTCGATGTGGTCCATCACGGCGCGTTGGCTGGCGGTTTCGCACACCATGACGCAGCGGCACTCGCCCTGCACGGCGATGTCCAGCGCGGCGTGAAGATCGACGAAGGCCTTCAGCGTGTTTGTTGCGTCAGGGCGATGCAGCACTACCAGACTCGAGATGTGGTATTCGTCCTTCATGGCGTTCCCCTTGGGGGAGGCATGGACGTCAGACATGGGGCGGCCCACTCACGAACATCTGCCAGAACCACACGGTGAAGCCAAAGGCAGCGATGAACATGACGGACAGCACGGGAAACAGCACGAGCAGCAACAGGAAAGCGGTGCGTTCCTGCTTGCGCGTGCTTATGTTGGTTGACGGTTCCACGCGCACCTCCTCTCAGCAGGACGGTTCTACCCACAGCTGCGCTTAAACTAGAACGACGTTTCCCGTAGGTTGCTGACCTGGATCAGCCAGACCATCGATGTTGGCGATGGCTTACAAAGCATGCTTGGATGCGAACAACGCGAGTTTACGCACCCCCGATTTCGGGCGCGGTCAAAACGATGTGAATTCCTGAAACAATTAAAACAACTTTAGGGAGTAGTGCATGGCAACGAGGCTATCGGCTAAGTATTTTTTCGGAAGCTTGATGCTTGCTGCATGTCTGGTATTCACGGCAAACGCCGCGGACGCACCCGCGATGACGGCGGCGACCGGTGTGAAAGTATTGGTAGATGGGAAGCCTCCGTTGAACCTGGATGCCAGTGCCCTGGCCGCCATGCCACACGAGGATCTGACTGCGTCGGCTCATGACGAGCCCGCTAGCCAATGGCGTGGCGTGAAGCTGGAGGACGTCTTGGCTAAGGCCGGTGTGTCATTGGACAAGCCGTTACGCGGCAAGGCACTGGCTTCTTTTGTGCGAGTCACCGCAGCGGATCAGTATCAAGTGGTGTTCGGGCTTTCCGATCTCGATCCGACCTTGGGGCATACGCAGGTCTTGCTGGTGGACACCCGCGATGGCAAGGCGCTGGACAAGGATGGACCGTTCCGCCTGCTTGTTCCTGGCGACAAGCGGCCCACGCGCTGGGTGCGCAATGTCACGACAATCGAAGTGGTGGACGGTGGTACAACCAGCCGCCCATGAGTGCCCTAGGCAGCGGCTGAAGGTAGCAGTCGCTCGGGATGCGTATAGACGTTATGGCTACCGGGGCGTGCAAAGCCGACCAGTGTGACGCCTGCGCTGCGGGCAAGCTCCACGGCCAGAGCGGTTGGCGCGGAAATGGCGACGAGCATGCTGATGCCTGCGCTCGCGGCCTTGGTCACCATCTCATAGCTCGCCCGGCTGGTGACCAAGGCAAAGCCGGACTCTAGGTCGACGCTGGCGAGCTGGATGGCGCCGATCAGCTTGTCCAGCGCGTTATGGCGGCCAACGTCTTCGCGGACATGAAGAATCCGGCCTGAGGCATCCGCCCAGGCCGCCGCGTGTACGGCACCGGTAGCGAGGTTCATCGGCTGACGTGCCTTGAGTTCGCGCAATGCCAGTTCCAGCGCATCACGGGATACCGTGGGGCCGTTGCCCACCGCACCATCGTGGCGCACGGCGTTCTCCAGGTCGCGCGTGCCGCAGATCCCGCAGCCGCTGCGGCCCGGCAATAGGCGTTCCCGTTCCTTGTCCAGGTGAGCGCCCGGTGCGTTGTCGGTGACCCGCATGGCCAGTTCGATGCCTTCGAGCAGGGCATGCACGTCCAACTGCAGCAACTGCGAGGTATCGGTGATCAGGCGCTCGGTCAGCGAGAAACCCAGGGCAAAGTCATCCAGGTCGTGGGGCGAGGCCATCATCACGGCGAAGGTCGCACCGTTGTAGACCATCGCAATGGGGACCTCCTCGGCGATCAGGTCTTCCTCGTGCGATGACACACCATTCCGCCAACGGTCTACGGTGCGGACGGCAACGCCCGGAGATGTCTCTTCGCGCTCGGGCACGGGCGGGTCTCCTGCGGTGGCAAATGGTCGCGTAGTGGCCTGGCTCGGACAGGCCCGGTCGACGCCGCTCATCGTATCAATGTAGGTTGGCACCTTGCATACCGCTGCCCTCACGCAGAGCATGTCGGGACGGGCCGCCTCCCGCGCCACGACACAGGCCACGACTCCGGATGATTGCTTACGACGACGCCCTCCATCAGCTGCTGCTACATGCCCGGCGGCTCGAGGCCGTTTCGTGTCGGGTCGGCGAGGCGCCAGGGGAGGTGTTGGCGCGCGATGTGGTGAGCCCCATCGATTTGCCGCCCTTCGATCATTCGGCGATGGATGGGTATGCGCTGTATGCGCCACAACCGCTTGCGGCGGGTTCCGAGCATCTGGTCCAAGGCTCGCAGGCTGCAGGCGATGCGCGGAACGCATCGGCAGGTATGGCCTGGGAGATTATGACCGGAGCGTGTCTTCCGGTCGGGCTGGACACGGTGGTCCCGGTGGAGCGCGTGGAATTGTTGGAGCGCAGGAATGATGGCTCGCCCGCCCGCATACGCCTCCTTGATGAGGTGACGCCAGCGGCCAACGTCCGTTACGCCGGCAGTGACGTGGCGAAAGGGGCGGTCATTGCTCGGGCAGGCACCCGTATCGCGGCCAGTCACGTGATGCTGTTCGCGGCGCTGGGTATCGCCAGTGTCGAAGTGGTGCGTACACCACGGATAGCCATCATCTGCACCGGCAAGGAACTGCAGGTGGATCCCACGCAATCACTCGGTGATGGAGAGATCTACGCGTCCAACGGTCCTTACCTTGCCGCCGCCTGTGCCTCCTTGGGGGCCAACGTGTTGTCGTGTGAAACCGTTGATGACACGGGGCAGACCTTCATCGATGCAGTGCAGCGCGCGCGTCGAATGGGCGCGGACCTGA
>NZ_JAELTQ010000160.1 GCF_016428905.1 Dyella sp. ASV24
GGCCGAAGGTGCCCGCGCCACGGAGTCTTGTTCCGGAGCGCCCCGCACTTGGTCAGCGGCCCTACGGATGGCATACGTTGCATCAAGCTCATGCCGCAAGTTGCCTTCGGCAGTGTTGGTGCCATACAGCGTGCCCGGCGTCGTCCATTGACCCTCGGCACTCCGTGTATAGGTACGGCCATTGGAGGCTTCCAGCGTAGTGGGCGGCGTGTGTAAAGCATGGGACACCGCCTCTGGCATCGGCCCGAACTGTTGCCAATGGTTCTGTTGGTACGCAGCCTGATACTGCTGCGCGATGCCATGTTTGGAGGTGGCGAGATTTTGCACGATGGTGTCGCGCGCCGCGGCATCCAATTCGCTGGCGCGCGCTGGTGAGGCAACCTCTGTTCTGACTTCCGGAATGGCCTGACGCTCGACAAACGCCGACTGGATGGGCCGCTCCCATTGCCCCGTCTGCGCGCTGCGCTGCCAGGGCGGATCGCCGAAGCTGGGTGTGTCTTTGGCGCTACCGGGCTGCCTGTAGGGGTCCGCCGGGCCACCCTCTTGCCCCATCGCCAACTCGACAGCAGTCGTGCTGGCCTGATAGGTAAGCCGTTCCGCCAGTGCGGGGTCCGCGCGCAGATGCTGGCCGTGCGGCGTACCGGGCAAGGGCGGCAGGTCGCGCGTCCACCCTTGCTGTGGCTGCGCGGGATCGTAATGCCACGTCTGGCCGTGTGGATCGGCCTGCTGGTAGATCGTGTTGCGATCATGCCAGTCCATCAGCTTTTCGCCGCCAAACGCACCGATGGCACCACCGACCAGTCCCGTCGCGATAGCCCCGGGTCCGGTTTCCGATCCGGCGACAGCGCCGTAGAGAAAACCCGCGCCAAATCCACCCGCAAGACCACCCGCCGTGCGGCCTGCAAAATGCTCCACCTGCGATTGCGCGCCCACGCGATTGCCTTCCTGCATAAGGTCGGCCGCACGGGATGTCGTGGTGGTCGCGTCGTAGATCACTGCCGCGGCGCCAAGCGCGCCTGCACCACGTACAAGCGTAGGCGACAGCGTGGCTCGCTCTGCGACCGTGCTGAGCACGAGCGTGTTGTCCACACTCTTTACGTACACCGGGTCGGTGAACAACGTGCGATTCGGGGTCAGTGATTGTTCGGCACCACCTCTCTTGATCACCAGGCCATTGAGCTCCGATGTTGGCGCCACTGTATTGACGAACACCTGTGTTGGAACCTTGGGCGTTATTCGATAAACGTCGTAGCGTGACGCCTCGCTCGCGATAGGCAGGCCGAAATGATCGGAGAGGTTCTTGCCAGCCTTTACGGCGGCATCGAGTTCGGCCTCTTTGGCCCAAAAGGGCGAGTAGCGAGAAGGCGAAGTGCCCGTAGGAACGATCTTTACGAGCGGCTCGTGTGTGTCGAGAAGCTCCATGCGTGGGAGCTCGCCGCCAGAACGAAGTTGACCAACGGCGCGTGCATTTACATCTGATGACGACGTGCCAGGAGCGGCTGCTTCGATCACCCTCCACAGATACATGGATCCTTCATCTGTTTTCAGGTAATTAATTGCAGCTTGTTCACTTACGCCCTGGGGTTTGAAGCTATCGGTTTTTTGAATCACAGCGGCATACTGCTGTTTTAGCGTCTTGGGTGTTAGGTCATTGCCGCTCATAGTCACGGACCTTCACTCATGGCCTTACGCATGGCGTCTATTCGAGCATTTAATTCCTTCTCGTCCTCGCTTAGGCCACCACGCATTTCAATCGAAAAGCCAACATACGCTTCATCGACACTCGGGTTGTTGTACGGAATATAGCGTCCATCTGAGAAGTTCCAGGCTCCGGGGATATCCATTCTGTCGACTGTCGCGAGCACCCGGCCAGCCCTGGCATCTTCGATCAGCGGAGTCAAAGATCGAAGAAGGCTTTGGACATCATCACTGGCTGGATATTGACTCAACACCCATTCCAGATGCTCTGCCGCTGCCTTGAGCTTCAAGGGATCGATAGCTTGTGTCATGTCGCCACTCCTGTGCGATAGCTTTCTGAGCGAGCAGATTTTAGGTCAAGGACGGGAATTCGTCGGCCCACTGACCGGCATCGTGCTGAGTGGGGCCGGATCCGCCGTAGGGGTTAATGGAGCGAAATTCTTCGACTCTAGGGTGGACCCTGCGCAAGTCGACGGGATTGATTGTGATGGCATCGTCGTACATTCCATTTTTAGCGTCATCGGCCAGCCTGTCAGCAAGCATGGATGTTCGGCCACTGAGAAAGATCGGAGTTTTCCTTGGCTGGTTGACGGTGATGAGATCGAGGACATGTAGAAAACAGTCGAGGGTACCCAAGGCATTGCTGCATGGAGACGATCGAACCGGTTGACGCGCCTTGGTTGATCGCAAATACTTGCGATCAACCAAGGACCCGGTACCCCCTCCGCCAAGGACGGCACCTATGCTTCAGTTCCTGACGCTGCTGATTGTCATCATCGCAGCGGCGGTGTTTCCCCTGATGCTGACAGCCCGTGCGCTCGGGGCCGAGCGCACGGGCTTCTGGTGGGTCGTGCTGGTGCTGGTCCTGCAGTCGGCCTTGTCCAAGGCCGGCGACACACTCATCGGCAACGACACGGTGGCCTTTGTGCTGGTGTTCCTGGTCGGGGCGCTGGCGATCAAGCTGGCTTTTGTCACGACCTATGCCAAGGCCATGCTGATCAGCGTGGTGAGTACGGTGATCACCATCGTTTGCTGGTTGCTGCTGATCAAGCTGTTGGGTGGCAAGCACAATGCGGCAGAAGAAGCCGCGATGCTGATGGGCAGCCCATTTAGCTGCCTCGCATAACTTCTTTCACCAACTCGACCAGTGCCCGCAATCCCGCGGGCACGTGCCGGTGTCCGGGGTAGTACAGCGCCAGGCCGGGATAGGGCGGCGTCCAGTCGTCCAGCACGCGGATCAGTCGGCCTGACGCGATGTGCTCGGCCACGGTCCACTCGCTGGCATAGGCGAGGCCTACGCCTTGTAGCGCGGCCTCCACCATCAGATCCCATTGGCTGAGCGTCAGCGGGCCGGGTACGTCCACAGTCACTGCTTCCCCATGCTTCTCGAACTCCCAGCGATAAGGCGTCCCGGTGGGCAAGCGTGCGCGAATGCAGGTGTGCGACATCAGGTCGGCCGGGGATGCAGGCTTTTCGCGATGGCGGAAATAAGCGGGTGAGCCGACAACGGCAAAACGCAGGTCTGGCGTGCACGGTACGGCGATCATGTCTTGCGGAACGGCATCACGCTGGCGGATGCCCGCATCGAAACCTTCGGCCACGATGTCCATCATGCGGTCGTTGGAGACCAGATCCACGTGCATGTCCGGATAGCGCTCCAGAAAGCGCAGCACGATGGGTGTCAGCACCATCCGCGCTGCGCCCAGCGACACATTGATGCGCAGCGTGCCGGTGGGGGTGTCGCGGAACTGGTTGACCACGTCCATCGCATCCGCGATGTCGCGTAGGGCGGGGCGCACGCGCGCCAGGAACTGCTCACCAGCTTCGGACAAGGCCACGCTACGGGTCGTGCGATGAAACAACCGCACGCCCATGCGTTGTTCCAACGCGCCGATGGCATGGCTGAGCGCTGATGGCGACATGCCAAGCTCGGTGGACGCGGCACGAAAACTCAGGTGGGTGGCCACGGCGACGACGGCATTGAGTTCGTCCAGTCCGGTACGTTTCATTGTGCTGATTCCTGCAATAGCCCATGCTGGATTGGACTGATTGTTACATCAATGGATGGCCGCTACGTTTCCTCTGTCCATTGATAGAGAGCGAAACCCATGAGCAAGACGATACTCATCACCGGCACGTCCTCAGGTATCGGCCATGCCGCCGTCCGGCGGTTCGCTGACGCGGGCTGGAACGTGGTGGCGACCCTGCGCAACCCATCCGACGCGGGTGATCTGGCCACGTTGCCCCATGTGCTGGTGACGCGACTGGACGTGCAGGACGAGGCCAGCATTCATGCCGCCATTGACGCTGGCATAGCCCGGTTCGGGCAGATCGACGCGCTGGTAAACAACGCCGGCTTCGGCCAGTACGGCCTGTTCGAGGCGACGCCGGATGCAAAGGTGCGCGAGCAGTTCGAGGTGAACGTGTTCGGCGTCATGGCGGTGACGCGGGCGATCCTGCCGCACTTTCGCCACCGCCATGCGGGTGTGATCGTCAACGTGAGCTCGGGCGCGGGCATGTTCACGCTGCCGCTGATCTCGCTGTATTGCGCCAGCAAGTTCGCGCTGGAGGGTTTCACCGAGTCGCTGTCGTACGAGCTGGCATCGCAAGGCATTGCGGTGAAGTTGGTGATTCCGCATGGGGGCGTCAGCAGTACGCGCTTCGGCGAGCGGTCCGGCGCGGAGTACGGTGAGCAGGGGCGCATCGCCGACTATGACGCGTTTGTGGCGCAGACCAATGCGGCGTTCGACGGCATGCGCGCCGGCCACATGATGACGTCGGACGAGGTGGCCCAGGTGATCCAGCAAGCCGTCACCGACGGTACGGACCGCCTGCGCTACCTGGTCGGCGACGATGAGCGCGGTTTCGTCCGGGCGCGTCGGGAACTGACCGAACAGGGCTACATCGAGTTCATGCGTGGACACTTCGGCGATTTCGCTTAAGGCCTGAAAGCGCGGGGAAAGGGCCTTCCCCGCGCTCTCGACGGTCGCCGCGGGGTGCGGCACGATGGTTGCTTCCAAGACGGAATCACCATCCACGTGCCGCGAGTCGCCCATGTCCGATGTTGTCGAGAAGCTGGAAGAAGGAAGCATGGTCTACAAGACCTTGCTCGAGTCCACCAAAGCCATTCCCTGGCGCATCCAGTGGGACACCCTGTCGTTCTCCTACATTGGCCCCCAGATCGAGGAGCTGCTTGGCTGGGCGCCTGAAAGCTGGGTGAGCGTGCAGGACTGGGCGGATCGCATCCACCCGGACGATCGCGACTGGGCCGTGAATTTCTGCGTGGCTCAGTCCAAGGCCGGCGTGGACCATGAGGCGGACTACCGTGCGCTGTGCAGGGATGGCAGCTACGTGTGGATTCGCGACGTGGTGCATGTCGTGCGCAAGGACGACGGCAGCGTAGATGCCTTGGTTGGCTTTATGTTCGACATCAGCGAACGCAAACGCACCGAGCAACGCCTGATTGAGTTGCAGCGGGAGCTGGAGACCTTGTCCTTCAAGGATGGCCTCACCGGCATCGCCAATCGGCGCCGTTTCGACACCGTATTCGACGAAGAGTGGACCAGCGCGCGCCTCGGTTCACGGCCGTTGTCGCTGCTCATGCTCGATATCGATTATTTCAAGCAGTACAACGATCACTACGGGCACGTGCAAGGCGACTACTGCCTCAAGGTGGTCGCCAAAACGCTGGAGAAGGCGGTACGCGGCCCGCGCGATTTCCTTGCCCGGTTTGGCGGTGAAGAGTTTGTGCTCGTATTGCCGGACACCGATGCGGCCACGGCCATGCAAGTGGCCGAGCGTTGTCATGAATTGATTCGCACCGAATGGATACCCCACGAGCGCTCCATGGCGGGCATGGCGCTGACCCTGAGTATCGGCGCTGGCACGGTGGTGCCGATGCATGGGGATGAGCGGCAGGCGTTCCTTGAGCTGGTGGACCGCAGGCTGTATTCGGCGAAGGTGCGCGGGCGGAACACTACCGTCAGCGGTGAGCAGTAATCCGCAGGCGGCCGTCCCGAAGGCCAGGGCGAAAACGCCATACCTGCAAAGAAAAAGCCCCGGTCTTGCGACCGGGGCTTTTTGTTGAATGTCCGGTGGACCCGGATCACGCGCCGCGGCGCGGATCCGAATCGAACGGCTGCATCGGGCCTTGCGTGGTGCCACCGCCGCCTTGCGGCGCGGTGCCGTCGTGCCCGTCAGTCACCGCACCGCCGTGAGCCTGGCGGATCGTGTGCGATGTCTCGTCCAGCTTGTCGCCAAGCAGTCGACGCACCGTCACGTAGAACACCGGGATCAGCAGCAAGCCCAGGAACGTGGCGAAGAACATGCCGCCAATCACGCCCGTACCGATGGAGTGGCGGGAGTTGGCGCCAGCACCGGTGGAGATGGCCAGCGGGAACACGCCGAGCATGAAGGCAAACGAAGTCATCAGGATCGGGCGCAGTCGCAAACGGGAGGCCGTAACCACCGCCTGGAACAACGACTGGCCAGACTGTTGCTGCTCCACCGCGAATTCCACGATCAGGATCGCGTTCTTCGCCGCCAAGCCGATCACCGTGATCAAGCCGATCTTGAAGTACATGTCGTTCGGCAAGCCGCGCAACATGGAGAACACCACGGTACCCAGCAGGCCGAGCGGCACCACCAGCAACACCGCGACCGGGATCGACCAGCTCTCGTACAGCGCAGCAAGGCAGAGGAACACGATCACGATCGACAACACCATCAGCAGCGTTGCCGAGTTGCCGGCCAGGATTTCCTGATACGACTGACCCGTCCAGTCCGCACCGAAGCCCTTCGGCAGGTCGTTGTCCACGATGCCCTGCAGGGCGCTCATGGCCTGACCGGTCGAGAAGCCCGGCGCTTCGTTACCCACGATTTCCACGGCGGCGTAGCCGTTGTAGCGGGTCAGTGCCGGCGAACCCATGTCCCAGTTGGTCTTCACCACGCTGGAGATCGGGATCATGTTGTACGGGTTGACCGTAGCCGCATAGCTCGACGAACTGTTCGAACTGGGCGACAGGCTGCTCGGTGTGTAGATGTGCTGCAGCGCTTCCGGACTCATGCGGTAAGCCTGATCCGCCTGCAGGTACACGCGCTTCACGCGGCCGCCGTAGACGAAGTCGTTCACGTACACCGGCGCCAGCATCATCTGGATGGCGGTGTACACATCGCTTACCGACAGGCCCATGGCCTGCGCCTGCACGCGGTCCACCTTCATGTCCCACTGGGGAGCATCGGGCAGCGAGTTGGGGCGCACGCCGAACAGCGCGTGGTTGTCTTTGGCCTTGCCCACCACGGTGCCCATGGCCTGCATCAGCTCGCCATGCGTCTGGCCGGCGCGAGCCTGCAGGAACATGTCGATACCGCCGAACTGGCTGAGGCCGCGGATGGTGGGCAGGTTGACCACGAAGATCTGCGCGTCGCGAATGCCGTGCATCACGCCGTTCGCCTTCAGGATCCAGTCGTCGGCCGTGATATCGCGCTCCTTCCAGTCCTTGAGCTTGATAAAGGCCATACCGGTGCTTTCGCTTTGGCCGATGAAGCTGAAGCCGCTGATCTGGTACATGCCGACGATGTCGGCTTGCAGCGGGCTCTGCTTCACGCGCTCGCGCATCTCAGCCATCACCTCTTCCGTGCGGTGCAGGGTGGCACCCGGCGGCAGGTTGACGATGGCGAGGGCGAAGCCCTGGTCTTCATTGGGCACGAAGCTGGTAGGCAGCTTGGTGTACAGGAAGCCAGCCAGTGCCGCGACGACCACGAACACCATCATCCAACGCGGTGCATGACGCGCCGCGCTGCCGATGTGGCCGCTGTAGGTATGCGTCACCCAGTCGAACATCTCGTTGAACTTGCGGTAGACGATGTTCTTCTTGTGTTCGTGGGTGGGCTTGAGGATGGTCGCGCACAGCGCTGGCGTGAACGACAGCGCGAGGAAGGCCGAGAAGCCCATCGAGACAGCGATGGTCAGCGCGAACTGCTTGTAGATCACACCCGAGGCGCCAGGCTGCAGGGCCGAAGGCACGAACACCGCTGCAAGCACCACGGTAATGGCGACCACGGCGCCGGTGATCTGGCCCATCGCCTTGCGCGTCGCTTCCTTGGGCGACAGATGCTCCTCGGTCATGATGCGTTCGACGTTCTCGATCACCACGATCGCGTCGTCCACCACGATACCGATGGCCAGCACCATGCCGAACAGGGTTAGCTGGTTGACGGTGAAGCCCAGGGCCACCAGGCCGATGAAGGTACCCAGCAACGCCACCGGAATCACCAGGGTGGGGATTACCGTGGCACGGAAGTTCTGCAGGAAGATCAGCATCACCAGGAAGACCAGGATGATGGCCTCCACCAGCGTGTGCACCACTTCCTCAATGGAGATCTTCACGAACGGAGTGGTGTCGTACGGAGCGAACCAGGTGACGCCTTCCGGGAAGTCCCTGGAAAGTTCGGCCATCTTGGCCTTCACCGCGTCGGCCACGTCCAGCGCGTTGGCGCCCGGCAGCAGCTGCACGCCGAGACCGCCCACCTGCTGACCGTTCCACGTCGCGGCCAGGCCATAGCTTTGCGGACCGAAGTCGATGCGTGCCACGTCGCTCAGCTTGACCACCGTGCCGTCGCTGTTGGCGCGCAGGATGATGTTGCCGAACTCTTGCGGCGAGGAGAAACGACCTTCGGCGGACACGGTGGCGGTGAAGCCCTGGTCCTTCGGCGACGGGTCGGCGCCCAGCGAACCGGCAGCGAACTGCACGTTCTGCGCGGCCACGGCGGAGTACACCTGGCTGGCAGCCAGGCCGTAGCCCTGCAGCTTGTCCGGGTTCAACCAGATGCGCACGCCGTACTCGGCGCCGATCAGGCGGGTGGCACCCACACCGGGGATACGACCGACCTGGTCGGCCACCTGGGACGCGATGATGTCGGCCAGGCGGTTGCCGTCGATGTCCGGATTGCTGGACACCAGGGACACGAACATCAGGAAGTCAGGGTTGCTCTTGGCCACCACCACACCCTGCTGGGTCACGGCGGTAGGCAAGCGCGGCTGAGCCAGCTGCACCTTGTTCTGCACCTGCACCTGAGCGATGTCCGGGTCGGTACCCGTTTCGAAGCTCAGCGTGATCGTCGAGGTACCGTTGGAGTTGGACGAGGAGCTGAAGTACAGCAGGTGATCGATACCCGTGAGCTGTTGCTCGATCACCTGGGTGACGTTCTTCTCCATCGTGTCGGCGTTGGCACCCGGGTAGGTTGCCGACACCACCACCTGCGGTGGCGCGATGTTCGGGTACGACTCGATACCCATGTTCAACACGGAGATGGTGCCAACCAGTGTGATCAGGATGGCGACCACCCACGCGAAGATGGGACGGTCAATAAAGAAACTCGGCATGTCAGTAGGCTCCCTTACTGCTTACCGGCAGCCGAGCCAGACTGGCCTGCCGCCGCCGGTTGGCCCTGCGCACCCTTCTTCTGGTCGGGCTGGTACGGCGTGGCCTTGGCCGGCTTGCCAGGCTGTACCGCCTGCAGGCCGGACACGATCACCTGATCGCCGGCGCTCAGGCCGCTGGTGACGATCCAGTTGCCGTTGCTCATGTTTTCAGCGTTGACGTTCTTGCGCAGCACATTGCCGTTCGACTCGACGACCAAGGCATAGGCGCCCACCACGTCGCGCAGCACGCTGGGCTGCGGGACGAGGAACACGTTGTGCTGTTCGCCGAGGTTTGCCGTGATGGTCACGTAGGTGCCCGGCAGCAGACGGCGCTGCGGGTTAGCCAACTGGGCACGCAGGTTTACTGCGCCGGTGGTGGGGTCGACCGTGGCGCCCGAGAAATCGAGCGTGCCGGCCTGGTCATACGTGCTGCCGTCGGGCAGGGTGACCTTTACCGTGGTCTTGGCCTGGTCCGACAGCGAGACGTTGCCAGCGGTCTGGGCCGCGCGCAGGCGATCCAGGTCGGCGGAGCTCACGGTGAAGTTCACATACAGCGGATCGAGCTGGTCGACCGTGGTCAGCAGGGTCGAGCTGGAGCCCGTGTCCGCGTTGCTGGCGCCCACGATGGCGCCTTCGGTGACCTGCTGCTGGCCGGCGCGACCGTCGATCGGCGACACCACGCGGGTGTACCCCAGGTTGATGCGCGCGCTCTGCACGGCGGCCTCGGATTGCTTCACCGCGGCTGCGCTGCTGCGCTCGTTGGCCTCGGCGGCGTCCAGGTCAGACTGCGAGACGTAGTTCTGCGGCCGCAACTGGCGCAGACGGTCGGCGGTCTTGTGGTAGTTCACGTAGGTGGCCTGCGCCGAAGCGAGGTTGGCCTGCGAGGAGGCGAGGGCCGCCTGGTAGACCTCAGGGTCGATTTCAAACAGGACCTGGCCCTGCTTGACGTCGGTACCTTCCTGATAGACCCGCTTGAGCAGTACGCCGGAGACGCGCGCGCGCACGTCGGCACTGCGATAGGCCGACACGCGGCCCACCAGGTCCTTGGTCAGTGCCGTGCTCTGAGCCTGGGCCTTTACCACGCCGACTTCCGGCGGGGGCATCTGCGGCGGACCTTGTTCCTTGCCTTTGCCACAGGCGGCCAGTGAGAGCAGGCCAAGGCACAGCAGGGGT
>NZ_JAELTQ010000161.1 GCF_016428905.1 Dyella sp. ASV24
GACATGAAACCGCTTGTCGAAATCCCAGGCCAGCGCGCGCCCCTGTGGGTGGGCACTATCGACAGGCAACACGTAGGCGTGCCGCTCGCCCCAAGGCGTATTGGTAATCTCTGCGACGATGCACGAGAGCGTACGACCGTCCGTCTCGTAGCAGTAATAGAAGCTGACGGGATTGAAGACGTAGCCGGCGTAACGTGGATGCGTGAGAAGGCGGATGGGGCCGCGAAGGACTTGTCCGCTCGTCGTGTGAACGCGCTCGCGTACCGCATCGGCTAACGGCATATCGGTCGGCCCCAGGTAATCGCTGCGGCGCCATTCAGCCAGGTTGCGTCGACTGGCCGACCACAATCCGTGCTGGCGAAACACCGCGTCAATCTCGTCCAGATCGAGATAGAGCTGCGCCATGCCATAGCGGAAAGCGTGGGGGTTCGGTGCGTGCCGACGATGCACTACATGACCCTCATACACAGCACTGGCGAGCGTGGTCATGCGAATGCCCTCGACGCCCTGCCGCCAAGGCGCGTGCTGGCACCCAGTGCATGCGCCACGTCGACGGCGCTGCGTATGCCGTCCTCGTGGAACCCCCAGCCCCAGTAAGCACCCGCATACCAAGTGCCGCGCTTGCCCTGAATCTCGTCTTTGCGCGCCTGTGCCGCCACGGATGCCGTGGAATAAAGGGGATGGTGATACACCATGCGCTGAATGACCTTCATGGGGTCGATGGCGCGCGACTGATTGAGGCTGACGATGAAGGGCTCAGGCGAACTGAAGCCCTGCAGCAGATTCATGCAGTAGCTCACCGTGCAGTCCTCTCCGGGCTTGGCAGGTATCCAGGCATTCCAGGCCGCCCAGGCCTTGCGCAGTCGCGGCAGTACTCGTGCGTCGTTATGCAGCACGGTGTCATTGGTTTGGTACCGCATGGCGCCCAGAATGTCCCTCTCGGCATCACTGGGATTGGCCAGTAGCGCAAGGGACTGATCGCTGTGGCAGGCCATCACAACGTGGTCGAACAGCTCCTCGCCACGATTCGAATCAATGAGTACGCCCTGTTCCGTGCGACGCACGGAGCGCACGGGCGAGCAGAGGCGCTCGTCGACATCCCACTGTGCGCGCATCGCTTCGACGTAGCGGGACGAACCTCCCTGCACGACCTGCCACTGGGGCCTACCACTCACCTGAAGCATCTGGTGATTGGCCATGAACTGCACCAGGTAGCGAGCCGGAAATTGCAGAATCTGATTGGCCGAAGAGGACCAGAGCGCACTGGCCATGGGCACCAGGTGTTCGTCACGAAAGGCGGCACCGTAACCCTCCCTCATCAGATAGTCACCGAGCGTGGGACCGGGGCCGGGTTCATCAAGCAGTGCCGGCGCCTGCCGATAGAAACGGAACAGGTCGCGCACCATGCCAAGGAAGCGTGGCGAATAGAGGTTGCGCCGCTGGCAGAACAGGCTATCCAAGGTCGTTGCGTTGTATTCGAGACCTGTCCGTTCGTTGTGGACCGAGAAGCTCATCGTGGTTGGTTGGGAGGTGATGCCCAGCTCGTCAAACAATGCGGTCAACAACGGGTAGTGCACCGGATTGTGAACGATAAATCCGGTATCAACGACGTACTTCCGGCCGTCCAGCAAAATCTGGTGCGTATGCGTATGCCCTCCGAAGTAATCGTTAGCCTCGTACAATGTGACGGAGTGGTCATTAGACAGAAGCCACGCGCTCGCCAGGCCGGCAATGCCTGACCCCACCACAGCAATACGCAGGCTCATCGCATCGCCCTGCGCTCAACCCACGCCGGCACGGGCTTGAGGTCCCATACCAACCCCAGGGCCGCCAGTAGGCGCAAGCCATACCACGTCAGATCCAACTCCCACCAGCGAAAGCCCTGGCGAGCAGAGCCGGGATAGAAATGATGATTGTTGTGCCATCCCTCGCCAAACGTCAGAACGGCGAGCCATAGATTGTTGCGACTATTGTCGTTGGTGGCGAACCGTTGCCGCCCGAACCGGTGGGCCAGCGAATTGATGGTGACGGTGGCGTGGAACAGAACGACCGTGGAGATGAAGAACCCCCACACCAGCATTTGTGCGCCAGTGGTTCCCCAGGAGGGAGCGAAGGCTTGCAGCAGCGCACCCAGCCCATACAGCAGCACTGCCAGAAGCACCGGCACGGCAATGTCGTAACGATCGAGCCAGCGCAGTTCGGCGTAGCCTCGGAAGTCTTTGACGCGGTCCAGGTCGGTATGGAACGCGGCTGGCGTGAGAAACCAACCGGCGTGACTCCATAGGAATCCGTACACGGTTGGAGAGTGCGGATCCAGAGATGTATCGGCATGACGATGATGGTTGCGGTGGTGTGCCGCCCACCAGAGTGGACCACGCTGTACGCACGCGGCCCCGATCAGCGCAAACGCAAACTGCACCATCCGCGACGTGCGAAACGCGCGGTGCGAAAAATAGCGGTGATAAAACCCGGTCAGGGCAAACATGCGAATGGCGTACAAGCTGATCGCCGTAGCAACCGCGATCGGTGATACACCCACCCAGAACACGCCAAGGCAGGCCAAATGCATGGCGATAAAGGGTAGCGCACGCAACCAGTCGATCCGCTGCGGATCGCAGGCTTGCGAAGGAACGCTCTCGCTCGCATCGAACCAAAGGCGCATTCGCTTCAGAACACTACCACGCCTCACTGGCAGGACTTGCATGGAGGATGGCTGGTTCATACGAGTGTCCTTGACGATATGAAGCCTATACGTGCCACGTCGCCAAATGGATGCAGCAGGCCTTCATTGGGAGCAGTGAGCAGAGAGGGGCACCTGAGCGGCCGCCGCGATCTCCGCGGCACTGGCGGCGGGGCCAACAGCGTTCTCTGGAAATTCGATGCGAACGCGCTGTCGATGGCCTCGGTCATCGCGAATGTTGCTGATGCCAACGAACCGTTCCAGTCGACGGCTCCCGTCGGCATATGTAAGCTCAAGCGACGGCGCCAGGGATCCCAGCCAACTGTCCAGGCTCAAGCGGAACCGTCGGGAACCCGAAGGTGCCCCGCCGATCGGCTTGAGTCGCAGATCGAGGGAGCCCAGGCGACTCGGCACCACAAACGCCGCGGACACGCCGCCAGGATGGGACAGGGCATCCCAACGGGCCTGCACGAACGCATCGAAGCCGGCATCGATCACGGCATCCGGAGGTAAGGCCAGCTGCGCTGTTCTGGTGGGCGCGCCCGCACTCTGTCGGACATACACCTGCCAGCCATCCCGCGTGCGTCTCGCCCCTTCCTGATAGCCATCTCGCGCATCGTCCAGGGCGAACTCGGGCGCCCATGGCTGGCTGGTATAACGGACCCACTTCCGCGCAAAGGGGGCACCGCCCGGGCACCGATACAATACCAACCGGCTCGGCGTGCCCCGGTCGTCGAACAGCCAATGCTCCTCGCGGTAGCGGAGCTGACCATCATCAGCGGCATAAGCCACGCCGGTATAGTGCAGCGCGTTGATCGATGAGCCGGAGATCGCGAGCAACGTCCTCGCGGACACACCAAAGACCACCGCACCCGCGAGAATGGTGATACAGGTCGTCCCCGCCACCGTCTTTAGTCGCGCGGACAAGGGGCGCCCTAACCGAATGCCGGCAGCCTTTCGTCCTGTGTGTCCGCTTGAAGGGATGTTTGTTGCCTTGGGCGACATAACGGATGAGAAACCGGCAGAGGTCGCCGTATCGACTGCGTCAACGGGCCTTAGCCACGCTAAGGGGAAAAACCCAGCCAACCATCGAGTCACGGGGCGCATCAAGCTGTCTCATCGCTTCGGATCCTATGCTTACGTCAATTCCGATCAATTGGATCCGCGCCAGCCACCGAGCTCCCTTGCGCCCCCCTCTACCCTCAAGGTGGACTGACGCGCGCAGCGTTACGAGTGCATCCAAACACGCGTAATCGCTGTAGACTGAGAGCTCACTGACAAAGATCATTGCTGGTCAATCCGAGCCTAGAAACGCATAGCGACCCTAGGAGGAGTCAGACATTGACCACCCCTTGGAGGCTAGCGATGACCTACCCGCCAGATGGCGCAACGGGCACGCCATCGCAGGGGAGGTACAGCCCATCGACCGATGCATCTGCTTCCGGAGGATCCCCTCATGCTGGCTGCTGCCGTCCTCGACTAACCGGCGCGGATGCTTAGCCACAACCGGAACGATGCTCAATCCCCTCCAGCACCCGCAATTCATGCCGATCACGTCGTGAATGCGCCGTACTTCGCGGTGAATTTCGGCGCCAAGCGCATGCTCCGTAGCGTCTACCAGATGCCGCTCGGCGGCAAAGGCTAGCCATGGGTGCCATATCTGAGTGGCTCCATGCGCAAGACAGGCCCGGATCACGTCGGCTTGCAACACAATGCGGACGCCGCGGTGAGTGTGGCAGATAGCGACAATATCCGCGGTGATAGATCGTCGCGTTGGCAGGTGCAGATAGGTGCGCATTTGCCGATGCTGGATAGGGAACGCACGATATTCCAACGTGCTCGCGCCAAACGCATGCCCTCCATGAGAAGGTACTTTTATCGAAGAGCGTTGGCCTGTCATCTCGTGTTTCGAGGGGCTACGGGCGCCTGGATCTATATGTCCCGAAACGTTGGCTACATGGCGTTGGCGAAAGATCTAACCAGCCGCACGCCGATGATGATCTTTTCGCTCCGCCGATCACCACGGGGTCGGCTCAGGTCGCGCCATCCAGCGCGGCGGCAACCCAGTTTTCCATGTCGCCTAACGAGGATATGGCGATACGCGCCGTGCTCAATTTTTTTCACTGTTCCATCGCCCCAACATTGGTTTTGACCGGGGCGCCCATGGCGCCTGTGCCGGTACTTCAGGCGGCCCGTGACGCGCATCTATCTTCACTACCTCATCGACGAATGACGACCCCAAGGGACGAATACCTGACGCGACAATGTATTGCTTTTGGATAGCTAAACGAATCCTAAAAACGAGGGCTTGAAAAGCGATCTTTGATGCATAAAATTCTGCCCGCTGGATGCTTCGGATCCGGCTCGCCGCGACCATCAGCGGCCCTTGAATAGTCACTTTTCCATGTTGCTCACACGAGGATATGGCCATGCGCACTGTTCTTGATTTTTCACCACTCCACCGTTCAAGCATTGGTTTTGAGCGCATTTTCGGGCTGCTCGAGGCAGCTCAGACGCAACAGCCTGACCATTGGCCGCCGTTCGATACCCTAAAGCTCGCCGACGACCGTTATCAGATCACCATGGCTGTGGCCGGGTTTCGCCGCGAGGACGTCGATATCTCGGTGCAGGAGAATCTGCTCGTCATCAAAGGCGAGCGACAAAACGACATTGAAGGCGAATACCTGCATCGGGGCATCGCCTATCGTCCATTCCTCCGTCGATTCGAGCTGGCCGAACACGTCCGAGTCACGGATGCGTACCTTGCCGATGGAGTCCTCAGCATTAGCCTCAAACGCGAATTGCCCGAGGCGATGAAGCCGCGCCGGATCGAAATCCACACTGATGACGCGGTGAAGGCAAAGGTCCGGCAGATCGAGCAGCAGGCCGCCGTCGCTTAAATTCCCCTGCGCCAGGCATGATATGGCGCGCTCTGGAACGCCCTTGTTGCCTGCGCGCCGTCGTTTCGCGCGGGCCCCTTTTTTCCTTGGGCGTGGAGGTGCGAATGCCGATCTCATATGACGGCTACCCATCATGGAGGTCTTACATGAACAGCAAAATGATTCGCTTGCCCGAATGGCCTGGGCAGTCATTGACACCAGATCACGTCAAGCAAATGTTCGACAGGGTCTTCGAAGGCGGCCTTTTCCAAAGCTCTTCGGCCGACGACTCCTCAGTCGTCACCAGCCAATGGATCCCACGCGTCGATATCAAGGAGGAGGCGAATCGCTTCGTGATCTTCGCAGACATTCCTGGCGTGGAGCCGGAAGCGATTGAAGTACAAATGGACAAAGGCATGCTGACCATCAAGGGCGAACGCAAGGGTGATGTTGAACAAAACGCGGAACAATTCACCCGCGTCGAACGCCGCTATGGAGCCTTTCATCGGCGCTTCGCGCTGCCCGACAGCGCCGATCCGGATGGCATCACAGCCACCGGCCGCAATGGCGTGCTGCAGGTCATCATTCCAAAGCGGCCCGAAACCACCCCTCGGCGTATCCGAGTAGCCAAGACGGGGGCAGCCGAACGCTGATGCGTTGACGATCTGCCAAGTCACTTTGACGTGATAGGCGCAGGGATCGCGCCCATCACACCCGAGACCTTAATCCACTCATCACGGGAGATCCTGCCATGGCGAACAACATGATGCAGCGGTCTGACTGGCCAGATCGCTTGCCGGCGACGGACCCGGTCAAACAGCTCTTTGACCGCGTATTTGACAGGCACCCGCGCCGCGGTGTCTCCGCGGACGACCCTACGGTTCTTGCGAACTCATGGATCCCTAGCGTGGACATCAAGGAGGAGGCGCAACGTTTCATCATCTACGTCGATGCGCCCGGCGTCGCGCCCGATTCGGTCGACGTGCGCATGACGAAGGGCCTGCTGACGATCAAGGGGAAGCGAAAGACCGAATCCCAGGATTGCCGCGGATCGTTCACGCGTGTCGAACGACGGCATGGAACCTTCCACCGGCGGTTTACTTTGCCGGCCAGTGCCGATCCCCGTGGCATCACGGTCACGGCTCGCGACGGCATCCTATACATCATCGTCCGCAAGCACTCGAGCAACGCATCTCGTCAGATCTGGATGGCGAAGGAGGACGCAGATGGGCATGTATTAGCCGACAGTCCGTTCAACGCACCTTGGTCCATGGCTTAGAACTGACCGAAAGTGAGAGGCAGAGGCCTTTCGTCAACCCATAGCATTCAGATGATCGTTTGCGAACAGTGCCGTTACTTCAAGCCGGATGAAATCAACCCCGAAGCAGGTATTGGTCAATGCACCTTCGCCGTTAGTCATGGTGCGTTTTTCCCCGCCGAAAGACACCGGTGCCATGATTTTCTACCCAGGGACGCCCAGAGGGAGCCCCGCCGTCAAGTTTCGCAACTAGTGCGACAGGGGTTCCTCAGCTAATCAACCGCGTCGCACTGCGTGGCACGCAGATCGTTAACATCGAGGCGCGACCGAAGGACAAACTGGGCCATCGTCTTGGCCCCCTGCGCGATCAGGCGCTTCGACCCGCCAGGTTCGGCAAGCCCCGAAGCTGGCGGGTCTCTATGTCCCTAGAGCTGAACTTGCTTCGGCAGAGCAAGCGGCGCCTGCCGACCGTATCCGCCAAGCATTGGCGATACCCGTGCGAGTCAATCAGACCCGGTCCGCCGATTTCACGACCGATACCCTGTCGTCAGGCCGGTGCTTTCGCACCTTCTGACTGAAGACTGGCAACACCACTACAACCACGATCGTCCACACCGACCACTTGGTGGCGGTCCCTCGGCCATCCGTTACGCCTTGGCATCATCTGCCACCGCTGTTTCCAAGTGACTCGGAGATGCGGGAACGCTTCGAGAAGCCTCTAGCTATGCGTTGAGCTAGCTGGAGGTGGAACAAAGCATGCCGCGCCGCCTATGTGACGAAGAAAGCGCACAACGAGCTCACCATGACCCGACGTCACCAGCTGTTCCGCAGTTCGCCCGCCGAGGCTATCGATAGGGTCTTCGACGTACCAGCGGAGGAGACTGATAGCATCGGGTTCAATTCGGGCCGCTTCACGGATGACCGCGATCAGAACGCGACTGACGTCAATCGATTTGGCATGCTCGTGGTCGGCAATGGAAAGCGCGTACCCGGACAGGTTGGCGTCCGCCTTCATTGACTTCCCCTTGCGTGTAACCTCCATAAAAGCGCTCTTCTAAAAAACGCCCATCTCCATCGCTATGTATATTCGGCGGCGAAGTCGAATATGAGGCCTCGCCGAGCAGCAGGGCTGCCCCTGAGGTCTTCCAAAGACCTTAGACCGATCCTTCCTAACATTGCGCCATGCCTGTCCAATCGGAAATAGCCCCCTATTGGGGGCGTCCGCTCGTGTCGAACCCAAAGAGACGGCACTCAGTGAGACTACCGACCACCCCCAAAAAGGGGGGATTCGTGGCTCCTAAAGCGCGCGACACTCGTAAGGGATGGAAAGGCTTTGACAGTGGTGTACTTCGAGCCTCTACGGCATCAATCCCTCTCACATGAGGACACCGATCGTGGCGAACATAGAAAAAAAACCGTGGACCGAGGTGTATGACGGAGGCGGTCCAGAAGTCGAACGCGAGGGATTTCATCAGCTCGCACGAGCAATGCTGGATATTCAGGAAAAGAACCGGGAGTTCGCAGGTGCCTCACAAGCGATGCGGACGCTTCATTCAAAGATTCTGGTTGGTGTGACCAATGCTGAGCTGCGCATGGACCTGGATCTCCCGCATTCATTTAGCGTCTGTCACTTCACGCCGGGCGAAGTCCTTGGCGCAGCCATCCGGTTTTCCAACGCGAGCGGCGTACCGAAACGCGATGATGCGGCGGATATGCGTGGCATCGCGATCAAGCTTGCTCTACCGCATGGCCAGTCGCACGATTTATTGATGACGAACTATCCCGTATCACACGCGCGGAACGCCAATCAGTTCGTCCAGTTTGCGACGATAGCCATGGGTGATTCGGCGACATTCAAAGAGCGTCTGGTTGCGCACTTCGGTGCAGACGACGCCATGCGAATGATCACCGCCGTGATGAACGGCATGCGCCCCAGCGCCGGACTGCAAACGGAGGCTTTTTGGAGCCGCGGCGCCTTGCTTTGGGGCACGTTTCCGGTACGCCTGCTGCTTCGTCCCTGCATCGACTCCAATGTTGATCAAAGCGAAGCCGTGCCTGCGACGGCGGATGGGTTGCGCGAAGGCTTTGCGAACGTGTTGAACACGCGGCCCGTAGCGTTTCGACTGGCCATCCAGTCTTACCTCGACGAAGAACGCACGCCGATCGAAGACGCCGCGGTCGAATGGCTCGAAAGCGTGGCACCTCCGGTCGAGGTGGGCACCCTCGTGATCCCATCGCAGAATATCCTGAGTGAAGACGGACTACGTGCCATGGCGCACGTGAACGAGCTCGCTTTCAATCCTTGGAATGCCCCGCCCCTCTTCCGGCCATTGGGAAATATCAATCGGGCGCGCGGCGAGGTGTATGGAGCAAGTGCGAAAGCGTGGGGCGCATCCCCGCACGGCTGACTTCCAGCTCCGCCGGGTCCCCTGGCGCAGGGGTCTTGAGATGCCACCGCGCCTCGAGCGCAGCGCTTAATTTTTGCAGTGCATCCAGCGCGCTGCCAGCCCCTCCCTCGCTACGCAGCGCGTCCCGCCTCTCGAATCAGCGGGGCCGACACTTTTGAGTCGGCCGCCGCACCATTTGGGGTCACCAATTTTACCCCTTAGAAGGCATCGTCGAAGCTACCCACTAGGTACGGTAGGAGGAAGCCCCATGAGCAGTCAGCGGTTTACCCCGGAATTCAAAGAAGAAGCGGTCCGACAAGTGGTCGGCCGCGGCCACTCGGTCGCCGAAGTGGCCGCCCGTCTCGGCGTTTCGACCCACAGCCTGTATCAATGGGTCAAAGCGGTAAAACCCGACAAGACCGAACAGCAGGCCACTGAACTGACAGAGGCGAAGAGCGAAATTCTTCGCCTGCGCGCCCAGCTGCGTCGCGTGGAAGAGGAGCGCGACATTTTAAAAAAGGCCGCACGGTACTTCGCCAAAGAACCCGAGTGAAGTACCGCTTCATCAACGACCACCGCCATGTGTTTCGCGTGGCTCCGATGTGTCGAATGCTGGAGGTGACACGCGGTGGCTTCTATCAGTGGCTGGACAAGCCGGAGTCCGATCGCGCCATTGAGGATCGGCGCCTGCTGGGACTGATTCGCGATTCGTACGATGCCAGTGGTGGTGTCTACGGTGCGCGGCGCGTGCTTGGCGATTTGCGCGAGGCTGGCGAGATATGTGGCAAGCATCGCGTGGAGAAGATCATGCATGCCCAGAAGATCAAGGCAATTCGCGGCTACAAGGCGCCTCGTCGTATCGTCGGACGTCCGTCACTCATCGCTCCCAATCGCCTGCAGCGGCAGTTCACCGTCGATCAGCCCGACCAGGCCTGGGTCACCGACATCACCTATCTGCGCACCTGGCAGGGGTGGCTTTATCTGGCGGTCGTCATCGATCTGCATTCGCGCAAGGTCATCGGTTGGTCGATG
>NZ_JAELTQ010000162.1 GCF_016428905.1 Dyella sp. ASV24
GCGTTGGCGGGCCTGCCGCTGATGCTGCACGTGCAGGTGCGCGACATCGGGCTGCGGCTATTCCTTGCGTTCATCACCCTGGTCGGCGTGGCGCTTGGGCCGTACATGGCCGGCGTGGTCAGCGACAGCCTGGGCATGGGTGGCCATGGTTTGTCGCTGGCCTTGTACAAGGTGTGTTCGGTGGCGGCTGCTGCTGGCGTGTCAGCGGCGATATTGGCGTCGTCGGGTTGGCGTCGCGCGGTCGCCGAGGTGGCCCGGTGAGCGAGATCTTCTCGTTCGACAGCGACGGCGTTGATCCGGATAAAGCCTTTGCCCAGTACCGGGACCTTTACGCATCCGGCGCGGATGTGGAGCGTCTGCCTGCACCATTCTTCGCGCGGGTGCGCAGTTGGCGACTGGACCGCACGCTGTTGTTCTCACGCGAGTACGGCGGTATCCGCCATCACCGGCGTGATCGGGTGGAGCGCGACGGCTTCGATCATTTCGTGCTGCATCATGTTCTGGATGGCGAGCTGCTGGGTGGCCCGGCAGGGCGATCGATACCGGTGCAGCCTGGCGAGACGTTGGTGCTCGATACGCGCGAGCCGATGGAAAGCAGCGCCACGTCGGTGCGATTGGTTACGGTGAGTCTGGCGCGGGAAGCCATGTTGGCGGCGATCGGCACCACGGACGATCTGCATGGCTACCGTATCGGTCGCCGTGAGGGCGCCTTGCTCGCCTCGCTACTGCGTGAATTGGTGGAGCAGGCTCCCCATCTGTCGCCTGGCTCGCATGCCGTGATCACACGCACGCTGGTGGATCTGCTGTCGCTGGCCATCCATCCTGCCGGTGTCTCCGGGCGATCCGATTTCTATCGACAGGAGCGCATACGCCGCGAGGCCGTACGATGCGTGGTCGAGGCGCACATCGCCGATGCTGATTTCTCGGTGCAGCACATTGTCGGCCTCACCGGCATATCGCGCGCCGGTCTATATCGGCTGCTGGAGCCGCAGGGTGGCGTGGCGCGCTTCATACAGCTATGCCGCCTGCAGCATTTGCGCGCTCAGCTGGATGATCGCGCGCAGGACGGTCGCTCGCTCGCCGAGCTGGCCCCCTTGTCTGGCTTCTCGGGGGAGAGTCATGCGGGCCGGCTATTCAAGCAGTTCTTCAGCGTGTCGCCGGGCGCGTACCGGGCGGCCAGCATCCGTGGCTCCCAGTCGTCGTCGGTCGAGGCCATGTCCCGCCGCTGGGACAGTTGCCTGTACGAGTTGCGCTGAATCCCGGCACCCACGCTCATGCACGAGCGTTCCAAGAATGGAACGCACAGACATGTCTCTTGCCAGGGGTTAGGCCTAGCATCTCTTTATATCTTTGTAGTGATAAGTGGTTCGCAAAACGAGCGCAATCCGATCGTTGATTGCGTGGATGGGGCGTAAGCCCGGACAGGGGAAACGATGAATCGCCGGTTTCACTTCATCTCGGGCCTGCCAAGGTCCGGGTCTACCTTGCTTTCGGCCATTTTGAGCCAGAACCCCCGCTTTTATGCGGGCATGAGCGGCCCCATCGGCGGCACCTTCAACACGCTACTGGGTGAGCTGAGCGGGCGCAACGAGTACTCGGTGTTCGTTACCGATGCGCAACGCCAGCGCATGCTCAAGGGCTTGTTCGACGGGTACTACGGACCCGAATACACCGCCGAGATCGTGTTCGATACCAACCGCGTCTGGTGCAGCAAGATGCGGCATCTGCAGTTGCTGTTTCCGCAGGGCAAGGTCATCGCCTGCGTGCGCAACATGTCGTGGATCATCGACAGCATCGAGCAGTTGATTCGCAAGAACGCCTTCCAGCCATCGTCCATCTTCAACTATCAGGCAGGTGGCACGGTGTATTCGCGCGCCGAAGGCCTGGCCAATGGCGAGGGCATGGTAGGCGCGCCGTACAACGCATTGAAAGAAGCGTTTTACGGCGATGAAACCGCCAACCTCATGCTGCTGCAGTACGAGACGCTGGTGAGCGATCCGGTCAAGGCGATCGCGGCCGTCTACGACTTCATCGGCGAAGCGCCGTACGCGCACGACTTCGAAAACATCAGCTACCAGGCGGACGAGTTCGACCAGCGTGCGGGCACGCCGGGTCTGCACGAAGTACGCAAGAAAATCTCGGTGCGCGAACGCATGAGCGTGTTGCCGCCGGACGTGTTCCGCCGCTTCGAGAACGACACCTTCTGGCTCGATCCCTCACTGAATCCACGCAACGTGCGCGTCGTGTAACGGCGCGCTGCGTCGCTGTTCTTTTCCCGAAAAAACGCTTCCCGCCGAGGGCACACGGTCGTGCACGGCGGCAGCAACCAACAACAACGAATGCATCCAGGCCAACAGGGGGCCTAAGTCATGAATCGAATCTATCGTCTTGTATGGAACCGGGCTCTGGGCGTCATGCAGGTGGCCTCCGAGTTCGCGCGCAGCCCCAGCGGTGGCGCGGTGGCGAGTGCTGAAGATCGCGCTCCCGGCTTGTCGATGCGTCCGCTGGCCGGTGCGCTGGCGGTGCTGCTTGGCGCGGGGCTGATGCTTTCGTCGCCGGCCGCGTTTGCGTATCCGCCCCCGGGCAACTTCACCGTCACGCAATCCACCGATGACGGCACCGGCACCACGCCGGGCACCCTGAGCTGGGCCATCGTGCAGGCCAATGCGCAGTACGGCAGCACCATCGTCATTGCGCTGACCTCGGGCAATACGATCACCGCAAACGGTGTTCCCGTGATCACCCAGCCGACCACGATCGAAGTGGATGGCAGCGTGACGTTGAACGGCACGCAGATCAGCAACGGCACGTTGATCACCAACGCACCGCTCACCGTCACGGGTACGGGTGCGCTCAACCTTGCTGGTCCGGCCAATCATTTCGAGCAGGGGCTGGCGCTCAATGGCGCGACGGTGGACACGGGTGATGCGGCTTCCGTGACCATGGGCGCGTTGGGGCAGAGTGGTCAGAACGGCTCCGTCGGTAGCGGCGCAGCGGGTGGTCAAGGTGCCGGGGGCACCGACGGCGGCGTTGCAGTGAGTGGTGCAGGCTTCACGTTGACCAGCTGCGGTGCGGTGACGGGTGGCGATGGCGGCACGGGTGGCAAGGGTGGTGCTGGCGGCACTGGGCCAGGTTACGGAGCGGCGGGTTACGCGGGGGGCGCGGCAGGCAATGGCGGCAACGGCGGTGCCGGTGTGCAGGGATCGGGTTTTACCCTGACTAATGGGGGCAGGCTCCAGGCCGGCAAAGGCGGTGCGGGTGGTGATGGCGGTGCCGGCGGTGCGGGCAACACCGGTGGCTTCAACTTTGTTGGGGGCAACGGTGCTGCGGGCGGTGCCGGCGGCATCGGTGGCGCCGGCGGCACGGCCGTCTGGGCTGGAGCCAACGCCAGTATCGTCAACACGGGTTCGATCACTGCTGGCAACGGCGGTGCCGGTGGCAATGGTGGTGCGGGTGGTTATGGCGGCACGGGTTGGAACGAGCCCGGTGGCAATGGTGGGGCCGGCGGCAACGGTGGTATTGGTGGCCAGGGCGGCTACGGCGTCATCGGCAACCATTTCCAGCTGACCAACAGCGGCTCCATCACCGCAGGTAACGGTGGCGCCGGTGGCAACGGTGGCCAGGGCGGTGAAGGCAGTGTTACGCAATACGCTGCTAACGCAGGTAATGGCGGCACCGCTGGCGCAGCCACCTTCGGTGGCGCGGGTGGCGCTGGTGTGAGCGGCACCAGCTTTCAGTTGACCAACAGTGGCTCGATCACCGGCGGTAATGGCGGCGCGGGCGGGGTCGGCGGAACCGGTGGCGCGGGTGGCTTTGCAAGATTCAATACCGGCGGTAATGGTGGTCCGGCGGGTTCCGGTGGTAACGGCGGTGCCGGTGGCTCCGGTGTCACCGGCAGCAACTTCACGCTGGTCAACAGCGGCACCATCACGGGCGGCAGCGGTGGCGCGGGCGGTGTCGGTGGCCTAGGCGGTGCTGCGGGCAAATCAGGCGGCGCTGGCGCCAGTGGCAAGTACTACAGCGCCGGCACGCATGGTGTGGCGGGTGCGGGCGGCGTAGGTGTGGTCTCCACCGGCAGCTCCACCATCACTAACAGCGGCACCATCAGTGGCGGCCTCAACGGTGATGGCACGCGGGCCGACGCCGTCGATCTTTCTGGCGGCAACAACGATCTCGTGCTCGAAGCCGGTTATCAGTTCATCGGCAAGGTCGTGAGCCAGGGCGGAGATCTGCTGACCCTGGGTGGCGACGCCAATGCCGGTTTCGATGCGACCACGCTGGGCAACTCGATCCTCGGCTTCAACCAGTTCGCCAAGTCAGGCAACAGCACGTGGACCGTGACGGGCAACAACGCCCTGGTCAATGGGGCTTGGGCCGTGACCGGCGGCGAACTCGACCTGACCGGAAATGCCGCCAACTTCGTGGGCGGCTTCACCATGAGCCAGGGCACCACGCTAACGGTCAGCGGCGCGAGCCTTGCGAGCTCGGTCTACGGTGCGAATGGTGCGAACGGCAACAACGGCGCGAATGGCGTTGGTTTCATCAACGGCGGTGGTGGCGCCCCTGGCCTGGACGGCAGCACAGGTATGGGTGGCGCCGCGGCGGTCACGGGTACGGGCTTCACCCTCATCAGTAGCGGCGTGGTGGCCGGCGGCAATGGCGGTAACGGCGGCAACGGTGGTTCGGGCAGCGCTGGTCTTGCCAGCAGCACCAACTTCCCGGGCGGCACCCCGGGTGCAGCGGGTATAGGCGGCGCTGGTGGCGCTGCCGTCAGTGGCAGCGGCTTCACCGTCACCAACAACGGCGGCATGTTCGGCGGACTGGGCGGCACGGGCGGTGCAGGCGGTGCCAGCGGTAACGGCGGCATGGACAACCTGGGTAATGGTGGTGACACGCTCAATGGCGCCAACGGTGGTGCGGGCGGAACAGGCGGCTCCGGTGTCACGGGAGCCGGTTTTACGCTGACCAACAATCAGATGCTGGCCGGAGGCACGGGCGGCAACGGCGGCGCGGGCGGCAACAGCGGCAATGGTGGCTATTCCTTTACCCGCACTGGCGGTGCGGGCAGCAATGGCGGTAACGGCGGCGCCGGTGGCGCGGGCGGTACGGGCGTGTCCGGTATCGGCTTCATCGCCACCAACAATGGCCAGATTGTCGGCGGCCATGGTGGCGTGGGCGGCTCGGGTGGCAACGGTGGTACCGGTGGCGGCACGGAATACGGCCAGGTCGGCTCCTCTGGCGTGTCAGGTGCGATGGGTGCGGGTGGCCAGGGCGGCGTGGGCCTTAGCGGCTCGGGCTTCCAGCTCACCAATAACGGCACCGTCGAGGGTGGTGCAGGTGCTGTGGGCTCTACCGTGGGCGCGGGTGGCGTCGCGGTGGTGTCGACGGGTAACTCCACCATCACCAACAACGGCATCATCGAAGGCGGCGTGAGCGGCGATGGCCTCACGCAGGCTGACGCCATCGATTTCTCGGGCGGCAACAACCGTCTCGTGCTCACCGCTAACTCGCTCATCGTGGGCAATGTGGTCAGCACAAGCGGCACACTCAACGGCGGCGACACACTCGAACTCGGCGGCGCTACCAATGCCACGCTCACAGGTTCACTGAGCGATCTCAACAATCCGTTTTTCCATGGCCAGTATCAGGGCTTCAACAACTTCGTGAAGTCCGGTGCCAGCACCTGGACGCTGGCGAGCGCGTCCATCGTCTCCGGCAACTGGCTGGTCAGTGGCGGCGAGCTTGATCTGGCGGGCAACACCAGTGTGTTCACCGGCGAGTTCACGCTGGATAACCACACCGCCCTGGTGGTGGGCGCTGGCGGCGCCTATCTGCACCTGACGGGTGCGCAGGGCGGCAACGGCACGGGTGGCGCGTCCGGTTACGGCACGACAGCAGCCGGCAATGGTTCTATGGGCATGGGCGGCGGCGCGGCGATAACCGGTTACGGATTCATGTTGACCAACAATGCCCAGATCACCGGCGGTACCGGTGGCTTCGGCGGTTACGGCGGCAACGGTGCGCCGGGGACTGGCTCGGCTAGCAGTGCGCCGGCAGCGAATGGCTACGCAGGCGGCGCAGGCGGTAACGGCGGTAACGGCGGTGCGGCGGTGACAGGCAACGGCTTCACGTTGACCAACAGCCTAAGCATCAACGGCGGCATGGGCGGCTTTGGTGGCAACGGCGGGTTTGGCGGATTTGGCGGCAGCAATTACAACGTCGCTACTCCGGGCATTGGCGGCGTCGGTGGTGCGGGTGGCACGGGCGGCGCCGGTGGCGTCGGCGGCGATGCCATTGCCGGTAGCAGCATCGGCATAGGTTTTACGGTCACGAATAACCCGGGCGCCTACCTCACGGGCGGGCAGGGCGGCCAGGGCGGCTATGGCGCCAACGGCGGCAGCGGCGGCCTCTCGCTGGGCAGCAACGGTGGTGCAGGCGGCGCAGGTGGTGCCGGCGGCGTGGGCGGTAATGGCGGCAATGGCCTTTCCGGGTCGAGCTTCACCCTGACCAACAATGGCACTGTCTGGGGTGGCCTTGCCGGCAACGGTGGCGCAGGCGGCGCCGGTGGCACCGGTGGTATCGGCAGCGTGATGGCCGCCGGCAACACCGGCGTCACGGGTTACGCCACGGTCGCCGGTGCGGGCAATGGTGGCGTGGGTGGTGCGGGCGGCATGGGTGGCGCTGGCGTCATTGGCGACCACGGCACCGTGACCAATGCCGGGTCGATCGACGGCGGCCAGGGCGGGAACGGCGGTCAGGGCGGCGCGGGGGCATCAGGCAGCTACGCCGGTGGCGGGTTCTTCCATTCCTTTCTGGGTGACGCCTTCAACGGCGGTCTGGGTGGCGCAGGTGGCCAGGGCGGTGCGGGCGGTGCCGGTGGAGCCGGCGTCAGCGGCAGCAACATGGGTGTGACCAATACCGGCAATCTGATGGGCGGCAATGGCGGGCAGGGTGGCGTCGGCGGTTTCGGCGGCTATGGCGGTGACACCATCGTCAGCCATGCCACCTCAGGAGGTGTCGCCGGTATCGGTGGCGCGGGTGGCATGGGCGGTACGGGTGGCGCCGGTGGCGCCGCGATGACCGGCAGCAACGTCCTGCTGACCAACAGCAGCTTCGTACAGGGCGGCACCGGTGGCGTCGGCGGACAGGGGGCTCGGGGCGGCTCCGGTGGCTCGTCGTCCTACGGCGCTGCGGGCCATGCCGGCAACGGTGGTATGGGCGGAACGGGTGGCGCCGGTGGCGCCGCCGTGACCGGCTACCAGTTCACCGTCAACAACACCAACACCGGCCACATCGAGGGCGGTAGCGGCGGTGTGGGTGGTCGAGGTGGCGACCAGTCGCTCATGGGGGGCAGCACCTACAACGGCACGCCGGGAACAGGTGGCTCGGGTGGTGCGGGCGGTAGCGGCGGTGTGGGCGGCGCGGGTATCAGCGGCAGTAATTTCTCCGTGGGCAACAGCGGCTACATCTTCGGTGGTAACGGCGGCGGTGGCGGCAATGGTGGCAATAGCTCCGTGGGTGGCAGTGGCTACAACACGGCGGGCGCTGGTGGTAACGGTGGCGCGGGTGGAACCGGTGGACAGGGTGGGGCCGGCATCAGCGGCGCCGGCTTCCACGCGGTCAACAACGGCCACATCGTGGCCGGCAGCGGTGGCAACGGTGGCGCGGGCGGCAATGGTGGTCTCGGCGGCACCTCGTACCACGGCACCAATGCCACCAGCGGCAACGGCGGTATCGGTGGCGCGGGCGGCAGCGGTGGCGCCGGTGTCACGGGCAGCGGCTTCTGGTTGAACAACGTGGGCACCATCACTGGCGGTATCGCCGGCGCGGGAGGTAACGGCGGCCAGGCAGCCGGTCCGCAGGCCGGAGGTAATGGCGGTGTCGCCCCCGGCTTGCCTGGTATCCAGGGCAACGGTGGTGTGGGTGGCGTAGGTGGCGCGGGTGTCAGCGGCACCGGCTTCAACCTGATCAACAGTGGTTCGATCACTGCCGGTAGAGGTGGCTACGGTGGCGGCGCCGCGAGCAAGTACAGCCCCACTGGTGCCTGGGGAAGTGGTGGCGCGGGCGGCACAGGCGGTGTCGGTGTGAGTGGCACCGGCTTCACGGCGACCAATACCGGTTCCATCACTGGCGGTAACGGCGGCGTCGGCGGTGCGACCAAGTATGTGGCTGGATCCTCCGTCAAGCCGGGTGCGGGCGCCGCCGGTGGCGCGGGTGTCAGCGGTTCCAGTTTCACTCTGGTCAATGCGAGCACTGGCACGATCACGGGCGGTAACGGTGGCAAGAACGGCAGCACCTTCGGGTCAGGGCCGTCGGTCACGGGTGGCGCGGGTGGCGTTGGCGTGGTGTCGACGGGCGGTTCGACCGTGGACAACGCAGGCACCATCGCTGGTGGTGTGGGTGCCGATGGCGTGCAGGCGGATGCGGTCAATTTCAGCGGCGGCGGCAACAACCTCATCGTCGAAGCCAGCGCAGTCTTCAAGGGCAACGTAGTAAGCACCAGCGGCAGCACCAACGGCGGCGATACGCTCACGCTGGGTGGCAGCACCAACGCGAGCTTCAACCTGGCTACGACGGGTGCGGTGAGCAGCAGTGCCGCTTTCCAGGGCTTCAATCATTTCGCCAAGGCCGGCACCAGCACATGGACGCTGGCGGGTAACGGCAATGCGAGCCAGTCGTGGACGATCACGGGCGGTACGCTGGTGGGCAACAGCACCAGCATCGTCGGCAACGCGACGTTTGCGCCGGTGACCGGCACCAGCGCCAATCTCACTTTCGACCAGTCGGCCAACGGTGTGTACAACGGCGTGATCAGCGGCAACGGTTCGTTGACCAAGACGGGCAGCGGCACGCTGACACTGACCGGCAACAACACCTACACCGGCACCACGACGATCAACGGCGGCATGTTGCAGGTGAGCAGCGATGGCACCACGGGCATGGTTGCCGGCAATGTGGTGAACGGCGGCGCGATGGCGTTCAATCGTGCTGACACGGTGAACTACAACGCGGTGATCAGTGGCACCGGCAGCGTCTCGCAGATCGGTACTGGCACGCTGATATTGAACGGCGCCAATACCTACACCGGTGGTACTTCGGTGAAGGCCGGTACGCTGGAAATTGGTGATGCATCGCATGCGTCGGCATCGGTGCAAGGCGATGTGGGCGTGAACGATGGCGGCACGCTGCGCGGCCACGGCACCATCAATGGCAACGTGGTCAGCGATGGCACCGTGTGGCCGGGCGGTTCGGTGGGTGTGCTCACCATCAACGGCAACTACACACAGAACGCGGACGCCACGCTGCAGATCGATGTGACGCCAACCGAAGCCTCGCAGCTGCTGGTAAAGGGCAGCGCGACGCTGGGCGGTGCGTTGAGCCTGATCTACGCGCCGGGTACCTACAACAGCGCGACATATACGCTGGTGCAGGCCAATGCGCTGACCGGCACGTTCGCCAGCACCACCTCCAGCGGTTCCGTGCCGACAGCGTTGTCGCCGACTGTGACGTACACCGCGACGCAAGCGAACCTGGTGCTGGGTTCGCCGACGTCGACGACGCCAACCGCACCCACGACGCCGGTTGTAGTGGCGCCGCATGACAGTGGGCTCTACGCCAACTTCATGCGCACGGCCAACCTGATCGGCCAGCAGTCGATGACGACCGTGCTCGACGCTACCTTGCGTCCGGGTGAGGCGGGTTGCGCAAACGGTGGCGCGGCGCACGCAAACACGGTGACCTCCGCGTGCAACAACGGCGTGTGGGTGCAGTACAGCGGTAGCAGCAACGAGTTGACCGGCAGCAATGGCCTCAACAGCACCACCTTCGGTCTTCAGGGTGGTGGCGACATGGCTGTGGGCGAGTGGGTGCACGTCGGCCTGGAGGCGGGCGTCGATCGCATCAACGGCAATGATGGCAACGGCGGCTATGGCCACATCGACAACGTGCATGGCGGCGTCTACGCGTTCGCCAACGCCGGCCCGGTGGTGGTGTCGGGCATGCTTGACCAGTCGCATGGCAGCTATCAGCTGTATCGCCAGAGCGGTGCCGGTCGTGCGTCTTCCAGCCCGGATGGCAGCACCACGGCCGCCGCGTTGCAGGTGGCATGGCCGATCTCGGCGGCGCAGTGGCAGATCACGCCAGCCGTGGGCGCGCTGTACCAGCACCAGAGCCTGGATGGTTTCAACG
>NZ_JAELTQ010000163.1 GCF_016428905.1 Dyella sp. ASV24
GATACTGGTCTCGGGCGCAGGCGTTGGCTGCCACCGCGCGGCACTCGACTTGACGCGGCCCATCGAAGCGACCGCAGTCAGGGTGGGCGCACGAACGGCAGCCATGCGGGTCGGGAAGGGTCTGCTGGACTGTGCTGCTCGCTTCGGTCATGGTTCCCTCGTCATGTTGCGATGTGCGCGTGGCTACGTGGCCACATTGCAGGGACGACGGGCCGGGAGAAGATCCCACCGCTTCTGCAAATGACGTTGCCCTCAGGGCACTTCCGCCACACCGGCGCTCGCGGATTCAGCCAGGCGCTGCAGCAGCTCGTCGATCAGGCGATCCGCGTCGTCAGCGGACTCGGCGTCCTGGCGCCGCAACGCGTCGAAGATGCGGGGGCGCATCTCCACAAGCACGTCCGCCTCCCCGCCAGCCAGTTGCGCGAGCGCGCGTGACGCGCCCTCGTGCGCATCGTTCAGCGCAGTGACGTCCATCGGCTGCTGCCACGCATTGAACAATCCATTGGATACGCAATGCATAAATAGGCCTTCGTGGGCGGCCTCGTAGGCAAATACCGCCTTTACCAACGTGTGAATGAGGCCCTTCGATGCCGCGCCGTCTGCGATCAGTACGTCCATACGTCTCTCCAACTCCCTCTGGTTCAGTCCCACTCTTCGACGTGCAACGCCTTCTTCGATTCTTGCTTGATGCGGACATTCTCCATCACCTCCGGCTGTGAGATGCGCGCCAGCTCGGTCTCGCCCGCCGCGTCCATGTCGAGACCCGCTACCGTAGCGAATGCGGCCAGCGTCACCATGACGCCACCCAACTCCTGGACAGGCTCTCCGACCGGGCGGCCGTAGACGTACTGCACCAGAGTCGCCACGCGCTGCTTGTCGTAGCCGTGTGCCTGCAGGAGCTCAAGCACCTCTTCCAGCAACCGGTCGCCACGCTCGACCATGTTCCGGTACTGCGAAGGGTGGAAGCACTTGGCCAGCCAGTCCGCAACGCGCGTCTGGTAAGTCCGCAACGCCGGGCGGATGCCCACGCTAAGGAACTGCGCGAGCACGCTGAGGAACCTGCCCTCCTCCGACCGATCATCCTCACGCACGTCGCACTCGGTGTTGTCCGGGCCGCTGAGGTGGAACATCGTGGGGTCACTGACCCATCGTGACGCGGTCCACCACTCGGTCGAGCGCACCGTGAGGGCCAGCTCACCGTCGTCGGTGTCGGCGCCGATGTGGTCGAAGCTCTTCACCCGAAGGGCATGGGCCATGTCCGCCAGAGAGCTGGGCACAATCTCCCAGCGCCAGCCAGATGGCACTGCCGCACCGAAGAAGTCGGCATCGCAAGCCGCTAGTACCTGCCGCGCACGCAGAACTTCGGGCCATTGGTCCCGCTTGTTGGTCATCCCCGGGTTCAGCAGCTCGCGCAGCGCGTTGGTCAACTCGCCGATGGCTCGGCCAGCCTGCCCGGCATAGGCGACCTGCAGACCTCGCGCATATCCCTGTTCCTCAGCACGCCGCAATGCCTGGGCGTGATCGATGTCCTGCCGGCGCATCTCGCGATGGATCTGCGCGTCCTCATCGCGGTGAGCCTTGCGCTCCGCCTCCATGCGGCGATATTCGGCCACGTCGATCTGGCAACCCGGGTGATGCCGCTCATGCGTCCCGAAGTGGGTCGCGGCAGCGGCACGGTCGGCGAAGACCTCATCGCAGTGAAAGCAGCGCCACGGAGCTTGCGCCCAGGCGTCGAAATGCTCACCGGTGCAACTGACAATCAGGCCGTAGATGAATCGTTCGCAGCCGGATATGCCCGCCCCGTCAACTTTCGCTTTGGCGAACTGAAAGAGCTGCTCCAGCGTCGTGGGAAGCGCCGTGTCGACCATGCCGTGAACCTCAGTGCGGTTTCAAGTCACTCTCGATGCTGGCATCAGCGGTGATGACCCAAAGTTCAGCCACTTTCAGTCGGCGCGAGTCAGCTGGACGCGACGGTCGCGAGCTTGCGCGCTAGGTGCTGCACGTTGGGGAACAAGGTGCGCCGGGTCTCGGGCCTGGCCACGGTGCGAATTTTTCCGGTGGCTACTTCGAGCGGTCGGGACCGCTCCACGAGTAGCCGCTCTTTGCTGTTCCCATAAGCGAGGAAATCCAGGTACCAGGGCGGCGGCTCGCCATCGCCCGACCAGGTGAGAAGCGGAAGCGTCGGATGACGGTACTTTGGAGGGCGCCGTCCTGTGTGGACGAGTTCCGGCAGTACATCCTCGGGATGGAGGCCCTGCTGCTGAATCAGCACGAATATCATTTGGCGCAACTGGGACCGCTTCTCGGCCAGCACTTTGCGCTTCAGCTTCCGCGCGTCGCGGATCACCTCGGCCAACTCCTCGCCCGTGCAACGCGCCAGTTCCGCATCGGAAACCTGTGAATCGCCGTGCGCGGGACTCTGCTGCTTCGATCTTCCTTTCACCTGGTACTCCGTGATCGCGGCCGCCAAACGCTAGAGCGGCGGACACTGTCTCGGCCCGCCGCGTAAGTTCTTGAGTTGCCCGGCCTGGTCTCTCCCGATTCGAGGCTCAGAAGCCCTGCCGCTCAAGTCGATAGGCAACGTAGAGCGAAGCGTCCTTCACCCTTGCCGCGCTTCCGGAGATCGCGGGAAGCGGGCCCACGGCGACGGCCCTGTAGCCAGCCGGTGCGCGGAAGTGCTCGTCGAGCAGTTCCTGCAGGCTCATGGGGATCGCGTCCCCGTCGTACGTGTGGGCCAGGCCGGCGCGGACGCACTTTGGGGCTCCCGGCGGCGGCATCGATGGGAACTCGGCTCCCTTTCTGCACGTGTACCAGCGGTGCGGCTCAGCCGCTTTCGCCGGCACTTCTACGTACCCGTCCCATGACTGTGCATGGGCGAAGCCACTGGCGACGATGGCCACGACGGGCAGCCATTTCAGCATTCGTTTCATCTGCTCTCCCTTTCTTGGGTCTCAGGCCTGGCCCGAACTGGATGACATCGTCCCAGGTGACGAGGCTCGCCATTCTGGAAAAGGGAAGCGTTGCAAAGGCCGGTTTCCGGTTACGAATACGCCAAGCTCCCACGCACCCACGAACCTGCTGGCCACCTCTGGACGCTCACATCGGCAACTGCATCGCGTACTCCCAGGCATCCCACTGCGCCGCCATGTGCTCACACTCTGTGCAGACCCCGCGGCGAGCGTCCCGGTCAATGCGGATCCATGCGCACGGCTGTGCTGTCACTTCGTTGCAGCACGCGCGCACGTCGTTGCAGCCACAGCCGATGCACACCGAGATCGCAAATGTCCCCACGGTAATCCTCCTTGGTAGTTCCGATGAGCTCATGCCCGCATACTCTTGTCCAACGCATCGTGGTCCAGAGGTGCGTAGTAGCCGTCCAGGCACTGCGCCCTGCCCACCCTCGGCAGTGTTTTGAGGACGCAGACCTGCATGTCGCCCACGCGCAGCGAAGGCTTACCATTGAGCGTCCCCGAGATTCGGACTAGTGAGCGGCCACCGGGGTAGGTCTCGATGACCGTGGCGTATCGCGTTTCGTCAAAAACGAATACGTCACCGCGGCGGACCGGAGAAGTCCGAAGCTTCGCATTCATGCCGCGGCTCCTGCAGGGTCCAGCTCATCTGCGCGGGCCTGCAACACCTCCAGGCACGTCCGCGCGGCCGCGTGACACAGCCATTTGCCGTGCCAGAAGATGGCGCTCTCAACGCCCTTGTCTGTTGCGGACTCAATCCGACCCTGAAGGACGCGCGCCAGCGCCTGGACTCGGCGCAGCGGTGAAGTGATGCCCCAGTCCGGCGCCATGCGGTTTTCCTGAACGCTCAGCACCGTCTTGGCGTGCTTGCGGGCCTGGCGCACCGCGACATCCATCAGCCTTTCGAAATTCATGCCGCCGCCCTTAGTTCGCAGATCGTGCGCAGACGATGCGGCCGTGGCCGGCGCGGCAAACATGGAACTGGTTCTACACTTGGCCCGGGCCGCCGACCCAGAATGAGAGGGGGACCGATGGTCAAGCGCGTTCCGGTGACACGTTACGCCATGGAGCCCAAGTCGATGGGCTCGGCGGGCATGTGGCAGTTCCAGCTCTACATCGTAGCGCCGGGAGACCCGGAGGCGCTGAGCGTTTCCCTACTCGACGATCTTCTGAGGCTCACATCGTGCCGCACCTGCGGCCGGACCGCGTCGTCACTGGATGGACACGCACAGTGCCTGAGCCAGGAAGGTGTCCACGCGCTGCAGATGCCGTGGTCTGTGCACCTGGCTATGTCGCGGCGCATGTGGAAAGAGAACGTGAGGATCCGCCAGAAGAAGCGAGCGATCGCGGAGCGGGCGGCATCGGACCCTTTCACCGCCGCGCACGTCAGACCGTTGCTCGAGGCGCAAGGCGGCCTCTGCTACTACTGCGGCGATCCGTTGGCCACGCCCGGGATCAGCGCCCTGGTTCACCGCGACCACATGACACCGCTCGTGAAGGGCGGGACGCATGATGTCGACAACATCGTGCTCGCGTGCCGCACCTGCAATCTGGACAAGAACGGATTCGAGACGGCGCCAGTCTTCTGCCGACGGGTCGCACGCAGGCTCGCCGCCGACCAGCTGGAACGCGCGCGCACCATCCGGGCGGCCGTTAGGCGATGGAAGGCGACGCGCGCCAAAGAGAGAAGCCGGTCAAGCCGGCGTCCCTGACTACACCCGACAAGTGACTTTACCCGTACAGCTCGTCCGCTGCCTCGCAGATCACACCCAACACATCGGTCCCCGCCGGCGTGTGAGGCGGTGCAAGCAGCAGGTTCGCGCACTGCTCAATGGTTTGCTTGTCCGGGTCGAGATATTCGCGTGCCTGTTCCAGGGGCAAACCGCGGAAACGCGCGATGTCGCAGGCCTCGGCGCGCAGGGCCTGCTCGTTCTGCACCTGAAGGGTGATTTCGCACACGATGTATTTCTGCTCGGCCGACATGGTTGACTCCATCTCTGTGGGTACCAACATAGTGCGCCGCCGAGCACACGACCAAAGATGCGGCCACTTCGCAACGGCCCGCTACCGCTGCGCCTGCCTGTCTATACTCCGACTGGGTACTGAAAAGAGATTCATTATGCGAAGCGGCAAGGCTCCAACCACCACGCGCTACGACCTCGTCTCGCAAGACCTAGACGAATGGGGATGCGGGGTTGCGTGCGTCGCGTCGCTGACTGCCACGCCCTACGAGCAGGCGAAAGAGCTACTTGAGAAGGTCAAAGGCGCTCGCATCGGCGCCACTCCGAAAGGTCTGGAGCTTCATGAGATTGCGCTCGCTTTGCAGGAGCACCGGATCTACATGGTTGCCGACTGGCAGGAGCCGGCCCAAGCGAACTACCGGAACGGAACCATCGTTTGTGTAGGTGCTGCAGACGGTCGGCGTGACTCGCACCATTACATGCTGAAGACGCCCTCTGGCTGGATGGATCCATGGCACAACATGGGCAACAAGCCGCGACGCGCCGGATATCGCGTGAGGTTCCCAAAAGGAAAGTACTTCATGGTCGCTCTCGTACCTAAGCGCGGCTCGAAACTGCGCTAACCGGTTACCCTTCACGGTTGCAGCGAAGCCGGCCTGGACTCATCGCCGGGCGGCTCGGGGCCGCGGCTCTCGGTCAGCTGCCCCGATTGGCTCGCTTGGACGACTCGATCACTGTGGCGATGTACAGCTTTAGCGCTTCGTCGCGCGGCACTGCATTGAGGATCTGCACACGCTCGCCGTGCTTCTTACGGATCGCCGCACAGTTAGCCTCGTTGAAGGCGCATTTGAAGCTGTACACGTCACCGTCGATCACGACCACGACCTTGGCCTTGACGTCACGATTGAAGCTTCGCGTCAGGTCCTTACGCGTGACCTCGTCCGCGACAAGCTGGTCGATATAGGACTCCAGATCGCCGTATGGCTCCGGCTTGCCCTCGTACTCCCACGTCTGCGTCAGTGCGAAGGCCTTCGCGCGGGCCAGCAGTGCCATAACCTCGTCCGAAGCCTCAACAGGCGTGATGTCGGTCATGCCACCTTTGCCGGTGTTCTCGATGAACGCCACGCGCACGCCGTCGATATACATGGTGCCATCGAAGCACATCGTCTCTTCCGACATGCGGCGATGCTCGGATAGGTTCTTGAAGGTGATGATCGGGGCTTTGTCGGTCATGGTCGTCGTCCAGCTGGAGAGACTTCGACTTTCTTTCACCTTCGCTCCCGGCAAACTTAGTCCAGCTTCTTCACGACGGAGCACAGTAAGACACTAAAAAGCCCGCGCGGCGTAAACCGTACGGGCTCAGGCAGTGGCAGGTTGCCCGTCCACAGGCGACGAACAACCCGGGCCAGCTCACACGGGACCGACAATCCGTCAGGCAGCGGATTCTGCCGCCGGCAGCGGTATCACGTCTAGCCCTTCAAGGTCAGCTGAACGTTCGAGTTGGCGAGAGCTGCCTGTGTGCGATCTTGACTCGCATTTTGAATGGAGGTGGTATCGAGATCGACCAGCTGAATGATGCGCACCGGCGTGCCCAGCTCCTCCGCGACCGCATCGATCACCGCCTCTACGGCGGGATTGATTTGACCGTCGATGTAGACGGGTTCAACTGTCCCGGCCCGACGCTTCAGAACCTCGTGCAGGTCAACTTCGTTTCGCTTGCTGCTCATGATTTCCGTCTTCCTGGTATGGCTGTGAGAACACTCATTGATCAGTCTTCGCGCACGGCACAGCTTCCTAGTCTCGCTGTGGATCACTTTTTCGCTGTGGCGCTGGTTCAGAGGCTAGGGCGACGTCCGCGACCCTGACGTCACGCTGGTCAAGGCCACGTCCGACTTGATGTCGAAGATGACTCCCCGCTCCACCGTCCGGTGTGGACATTCCAGTCGCGCTACCGCGAACCAGAAGGATGCCCACGCTCCCCATCGCTTCGGCGGTGGTGTCCGCACATGCCAGCGAGGCATTCGCTCTGCCCACCATGCGATCGCCTTTGCCCGGCGTGCCACGAGGGCACTCTTCCGGACTGGTGCGCGCATGTGCGACGCATCCGGTGTGGTAGCTCGGATGCGGGCAATACCCGCGGCCCATAGTGCCGGCTCCATTATCTGCAGGGCCGCAGACACCGTCCGAATGCTGTTCGCCCGCTTCGGCAAACGCCGCACCACGAATCCCCACGCGCCAGCACGCCGGACGTGCAGGCTCCAGGTCCCCTTTCCGTCATGGCGTAGCGAAACGACGCGTCTCCCCACCGTGAGAGCCGGGTATTGGCGAATGAACATGGTGAGGATCACGGCCAGAATGGCCGTGGCGCCGGCACCGACCGCGATTTGAAGATTGCCGCCGTCGTGAGCCGAGTTGGCAAAGCGGGCTGCCACGGTGAACAGGGACACGAGCCCGACGACCGCTAGCCCCAGACGCACTTGATACGTTCGCTCATCTCGCCGCGCAGCTCTCAAAATCCAACGCTGCACGACTTCCTTACTTCGGGTGGTCGCCGCTCGGTCGACGATGCATAGCACCACCCAGACGACAGGAGTCACAACCACCAGCTTGAGGAGAAAGTCGTGCACCCACGGAAGGGTCGCACTCGTGGGAACGGCGCGATCAACCCACTGCATGAATGCCCCGACAAGACGGGGGAGAACGTTTCTCATGGCGTCCAAGTCCAAGACTCTCGCTCCAGCACGGCGCGGACGATGGCAATTGCCTCAGTTGGCCCCCAGCCGACATGACTTTTGCGCCACCGCGGCTCTCTATTGCCTTTGGCCGGCAAGCGAATGGCTATCCAAGCGCGATGCCCGCCTCCCTCGAGTGGGCCGAAGCGGACGTCCCATTCGCATGTGGAAGGTGTCCCGCCAAACCGCTGCCGGAGCAACTGCATAGCGTCCTCTGTCGACTGGCTGGGCTTCAGTCCATTGAGCTCGCATCGAAGCACCTGGGCCAAGCGCCGGTCCAGGAAGTCCGAGCCTTCCGAATGCAGCGACTCCGCGAGTTCGCCCGCCAGTTCCTTGATGGCCCAGCGCTCAGGCACGTTGGGAGCACGAATCAGCAGCTGCATCTCTCTGATAGCGCCTTCCTGCCCGTCAGACGGCAAACTCAGCCACCAGTCCCGTGCCCTATCGTGCCGCGCGCCGTCCGTTCCGCTGAGTCCGCTCGCCGTGGGAACCTCGTCCTTGAATGCTTCGCGTACCCGCTCCCCAGGATCGAAGATGTAGGCGATCGCGACACCAAAGGTGGCGAGGCCGATGACGAGCTTCCGAACGTCTGCGGTAGTCGCCTTGAGAAAAGCCTGCCGAGCCAGATCGGCGTCGACGCACATCACCAACAGAGCTGCCAACAGGGGCATCCCGATCGCGAGAAGGGAAGCGTGGGGAGGAATTCTTAATTTCATAAAAGTGATGGGACAGTTGACGTTAATTCGGCGGCGCGATGTTCCGATTGTTCCATTTCGCCGGCTACGTACCCTCATGCGAGAGCGCCATCGGCGGTAGCAAGTGCCACGCCTTGTCATAGACCAGCAGCATGCGGCGACCGCGCCCGTGAAAGATGCGCTTCATCAGGCGCTTCATCTTGGTCTTGGGCCAGCCGAACGGATAGAGCTCGATATCGCCGGTAACCACGTCCTCCAGGCGTTTAATCTCGGGCCCGCGCACGATGCGCTGCAGCTCCTGCTCCAGCGCTTCACCACGGAAGCGATATCGCTTGAGGTTTCGGCGCAGACGTTCCTCTATGAAACCCATGGACTCGCGCGGCGCGGCCTGCTCGAAGTCCGCAAGCGACTGGGTAGCGGTCGTCAAATGGCGTGAGCGTGGACGCTCCGGCTTATAACTCAGTACGGGCGGCTGTTCCTGTTGTTCCACTTCCATCTCCTCGGAGGTCATGCCGCTCGGCGACGGTTGCTCAGTAACCGAAGCACGCCGCGACCCGCCGGAGCTTGGCCATGAAGGACGTGTGCTCCTCCATGCAACTCAGCTCCCCCCGCGCCGGCCATCGGGAGCCAAGAAAGAAGTTGGTCACGACGTTAAGGGCGTCCTCGCGAACTTCAGGGTCTCCCCAGCCGCGCAGGGCCAGGCGGCCACGCTCGGAGGGATAGAGCGAGTAGATCGCCAGCATCTGCTGGGGCGTGAGGTTCGGTCCACCAGCCAGATCGATGAAGTGGCACACCGCACTGATGGCCTCAGCTGACGGGTTGGCGTTCACCATCTGCAGAGCGGTTTCCACGCGAGAGCGTTGCGCCTGAATCTGGGCGGCGCTGGCACCGTTGAAGAATTGCTCGTCCGGTAGCGACGCGATCTCGCTCGGGTTCCTTGTCCACATACCTCAAATCTCCTTGGCGGTCCGCACCACCGTACGGCCGCTCACGGGCCGGTCCTAATCCAGCGGCGTCCTGACGTTCAGTGAATCGGCGCGAAGAGGGTTACCAGGTAGATCACCGATCCCGATACCGCTGCCACCATTGCCAACACGACCCAGGGGAATGACGGAACCCATGCAGCGCCGATCCCGTGAAGACCGGCCATGAGCATCGAGCCAGCCAGGCAGACGAGAGAGACGATAGAGTCGTTACAAGACCGCCCAAACCCGCGCCTCTTCGGTTTATCCATGGTCATCCGTCTCCTCGGCCTCCAGTTGCTATGAGGCCGCGGCGCTGGCCAGAACGATGATCGTTCCGGCGCGCACCAACCTGCCCACCGATATCGGCAAGAGTCGTAAGAAATGGAGGTCCGGTGCGGACGGTTGAAGGATTGCCGGGACGGAGCCGGCCAGTTGCCGCGCGAGTGTGACGCTCTCCGCCCTCTGCTACTTCTCGTCCGAATCCCCCGGGATGTGGAGGTCGGGGTGCATTAGCTCCCACGGGGTCAGGGCGAAGGCGCTAGCGATCGCGCCCACCGTCTTCGTCGAAGGATGCCGATCCTCTCGGCCACGGTAGTTCACCAGGTATCCCAGCAGGCTCTTGGATACGCCCGACTTCTCGGACAGCTGCACCAAGGTCAGGTCGTGGCATCGCATCAGTCGCTGGACGTTTCGTACGAGGATGTGGGTTTCGTTCTGTTCCACTTGGACCGACCTACCTATCGTTGTCCGTTGGCGACGCGGGTTTGCGTCCGGGTGAGTGCCCGATGTCGCTGCGGAGGATAAGCAGCAGTGGAGAGTCTGCCATGAGCGCGGAAGTCGCCCAAAGC
>NZ_JAELTQ010000164.1 GCF_016428905.1 Dyella sp. ASV24
GTACAGGGCCAGACAGGCGTGTATCGTCATCCAGTAGCACGCCGCCGCGTTGCAGTGCGTGCGCGCGACGGCCGGCGTAGAGACGAGTGCCTCGCGACTGTGCGCGTTGCACCAGATGGCTGGCGACGCGCGGCGGATACACCACGGCTTCGCGCGGGACCAACATGCCACCGGCAAGGCCTGGCACCAGCGCGGGTTCCAGCGCGTACAGCGTCGCGGCATCAAGCAAGCGGGCGTCGATGCCGGCAGCGCCCAGGCGCGCGATGCGTTGGCCGGCGGCGGCCAGTTCGTTGTCGTTGCGCGCTACCCACAGCGTGCCGCAGCGGCTGAATTCAGCGTCCTTCAGATCGGCAAATGCTTCCCACAGACGCAGCGAATAGCGCGCCAAGGCGAGCTCAGCCGGGTCGTCGTCCATCGCCACCAGATGACCCATCGCTGCTGCCGTCGCGCCGCCGCCGATCGGGCCCGGTTCGATGATGGCCACGCGCATGCCTTCCGCGCTCGCCGCGTCAGCGCATGCTGCACCGACGATGCCCGCACCGATCACGATCAGGTCGAACGTAGCGGCAGTGCCGTTCATTCCGCGCCGCTACCCCAGGTAAAGGCATCGGCTTCATCGAACAACAGAGTGCTCTGTGCGACGACAAAGGCAGTGCCGGTGATCTGCGGGCGCACGCCGCGCTCGCCGTGTGTGTAGCGGCCTTCAAAGACGCTGCCGAGGATGCTCTCCTGCATCCAGGGTTCACCGGGCGCGAGTTTGCCGTCTGCGGCAAGGCAGGCCAGCTTGGCGCTGGTGCCGGTGCCACAGGGTGAACGATCGTAGGCAAGACCGGGGCACAACACGAAGTTCCGGCCGTCCAGTCCAGCGACCGGAGACTTCGTGTTGACCTCGATGTGATCGATATCGCCGCCTTCGGCGCCCGTGATGCCGTTGGCTTCCAATGCGTGGCGCACCGCTTCGGTATACGTGGTGAGTGCGCGCTGGTGCTGGATCTCTACGGACAGCGGTGTGTCGTGAGTAATAAAAAACCAGTTGCCGCCCCAGGCGATATCGCCGGTGACGGTGCCATAACCCGGCACGTCGACGCTGACGTCGGCGGCGTGGCGATAGCTCTCGACATTGTCGATGGTGACGCGGCCGTCTTCGTGCAACTCGGCGCCTACGGTGCCCACCGGCGTATCGATGCGATGCTTGCCTGGGCCGATGCGGCCCATGTGCTGCAGCGTGCGCACCAAGCCAATGGTGCCGTGGCCGCACATGCCCAGATACGACACGTTGTTGAAGTAGATGACGCTGGCGCATGCGCCTTCCGTCTGCGGCGGCAACAGCAGCGCGCCGACAACGGTGCTGGAGCCGCGTGGTTCGCAGGCAATGGCGCTACGCCACTTGTCGAAGTCGCGACGGAAGCGCTCGCGCTGCTCCATCAGCGTGCCGCTGCCCAGGTCGGGGAAGCCAGCGATCACGACGCGGGTCGGTTCGCCGCCGGTATGTGAGTCGATCACGTCTATGGTATGCATGGTGCTTATGCTCGCCCCGCATCGGCCGGACGGTCTAGAAAAGCTTGGCACCCTGCGATGCGGAAATCGGCACAATGCACAATCGCGTGTTTGACCTATGCTGCAGTCGCAGCAAGGCTCGGCGCGGGGTAGAGGGCTTTCACCGAGATGAAGATTTCCGCCGACGAACTGGAAGCGTTATTCGACGCCGTGCCCGATGTCGTGTTCTTCGTGAAGGACGGCGAAGGGCGCTACACGCATGCCAACCTCACCCTGGTAAGGCGCCTGGGGCTCAAGCATCGCAGCGATGTGATTGGTCGCAACGTGACCGAATTGTTTCCCACCGCGCTGGGTGGTTCTTACGCCACGCAGGATCAGCGCGTGCTCGATGGCGAGGTGATCGAGAACCAGCTCGAAGTGCACATGTTCGCCAATCGCGTCACGGGTTGGTGCCTGACTTGCAAGCGCCCCTTGCGACAGCGCGGTGAGGTGCGCGGGATCGTCGGCATTTCCCGTGACCTTGGCCGGCCGGATGGGCGGCATCCCACGTATGCGCGCTTGCGCCGTGTCCTGGCGTATCTGCAAGAGCACTACGCCGAGGGTGTGCGCGTCGCACATCTCGCCGAATTAGCGGATCTGTCCGTCGCGCAGCTGGAGCGGCACTTTCGCAAAGTGTTTCAGCTGACGCCGCAACAGCTGCAGACCAAATTGCGCATCGAGGAAGCCATGCGTCGTTTGCACGGCAGCGAGAGTGTGGCCGCCATCGGGCTCGCTTGCGGCTTTGCTGATCAAAGCGCGTTCGCTCGTCAGTTCAAATCCACGGTGGGCATGACACCGCGCGATTACCGCGCCGTGGTAACCGCGGCTGGTGGGGCTCGGCGCCTGCCGGAACCTGACCTGGTGGCATGACGCCAAAGAAAAGCCCCGCACGAAGCGGGGCTTTTCAGAGTCGAAACAGTGAGCAGGGGATCAGCCCTGGACCCACACGCCGACATTGAGGTGCCAGCCATCGTTGCGCTGCACATAGTGCGGATGCACGTAGTGGTAGCCCGGGCGCTCGCCTTCCCAATGACCGTGGACGGCGATGTACTGATGACCGTTCCAGTGCCAGTAGCCGCGGGCCCAGACATAGCCCGGGCGGTGCGGGGGTTCTTCCTCGACCAGCACGGTCGGCGGCGGCTGCGGAGCGATCACTTCCACGTATTCGCGCTGCACCGGTTGTTCCTCGACCACGACGGGGCGGGGATGGTGCACTGGTTGTTCCACGACGCAACCGCTGGCCAGCAGGGTGACGGCGGTAAGTGCGAGGAGACGAATCTGCATAGGTGACGTTGCCTGTGTGAAGAGTAAGTGAGTGTGGTGGTCGGACAATGACGGGTCTGGCTGAGGCTTACCTTTCTTGCGGATGATCGTTTTTTTCTTTTGCTGCAAGTATTTACGATGAATTTCATGGGTCAGGCGCAGGCCGCGCCCGACCGTTTCGTTCTATGTTGCTGACGTGACTTGGCTCCTGCTCAGGGCGTGCGCGTCACGTGAGTCCCTGGCCGCAAAGATCTACGGCATCAGCGGCCCCAGTAGCCGCCATGCCAGCGCCAGCCATCGCGGGCGTGTTCCCAGCGCGCCTGGTGATAGTTGTAGCCAGGGCGGGCACGGACCCAGTAGCCGCCCATCCAGACGTGGCGATGGCCATCCCAGCGCCAGTAACCCGGCGCCCACACGTAACCAACGCGCGGCGGCGGCACCACTTCATAGCGCGGCGGCGGCGGGGCGACGCCAATGCCGACCGACACCGATACCTGTGCGGAAGCGTCCGGTGCATAGGCCACGGCGCCGGCGCCCGCAACGCCTAGGGCCGCGAGCAGGGCAAGTTTGCGGGTGATGCTCAGCATGATGTTGTCTCCCTTGATGTCGGCCGCAACGTGCGGCTTCAGGGCGGGGAACGGCGCATTTCCCTGCCGTGTTGACGGCTTGCGCCGGGCTTGTTCAGGTTTGTGCGGGCTTGCAGCGATATTTCGTTCAGTTTTCTTGACGATAAAAGAACGAACGGTCGTGCTATTTTATGGCGCATGAACTCTGTCGCCATCAGCAAGCGCGCTACCACGCGCGAACTCATCCTTGATCACGCCTACGACATGGCGCGTCGGGACGGCCTGGAAGGGCTGTCCATCGGCGCGTTGGCGCAAGACGTGGGCATGTCCAAGAGTGGTGTCTTCGCGCATTTCGGTTCTCGCGAAGATCTGCAACTGGCTGTGCTGGATTTGGGCCAGCAACGTTTCCTGCAGCGGGTGAAGTGGCCCGCGCTGAAGCTGCCCCGCGGGTTGCCTCGCATCCGCGCCATCGTTGCCAACTGGGTGGAGTGGGGGCACGAGTACCAGAGCGGTTGCGTGCTGCTCACCGCTGCCAGCGAGTACGACGGTCGTGAAGGGCCGTTACGCGACAGCGTGGTGAAGAGCCAGGCGGGATGGCGGCAGGAGATGTGTCGCGCCATCGGCCATGCGATCGAGAACGAGGAGCTGGGCGCGGATACCGATCCGTCGCAGCTCGCCTTTGAAATCTACGCCCTCATGCTGGGCCTGCACCACGATGCGGGCCTATTTGGATTCGACGAAGCCCGCCGCCACGCGATGGTGGCCTTCGAGCGCCTGCTCGCCAGCTACAACCCGCCATCGGAGCGGAGGACTGCGCCATGACCCGCGAAATCACCACTGTCGTCAAACCCCGCCGACGCGGCCCCGGTCCCATCACCTTGGGCGCGGTGCGCGCCGGTTTCGCACTGGGTAGCCGTATTGCGCCGAAACGCGCGGTACAGCGGGCGCTGCGCCTTTTCATCACCCCGTTCGCCAGCAGCCGGGCGCGTGCACAGGCGGCCAAGCCGGGCTCGGAGATGCAGCGCGGCGAGTTGCAGGTTCGTGGCCAGCGCATCGCCACCTATACATGGGGCGATCCATCGCGGCAGCCCTATGTCTTGCTGGTGCACGGCTGGTCCAGCTTTGGCCTGCGCTACCTGCCTTGGGTGAAGCCCCTGCGCGAGATGGGTTATGCCCTGGTGGCGTTCGACCAGCCTGGCCATGGCCTGAGCGACGGACGGCACTGCACGCTGCCCGATTTCATCGAGACCGTGCGCGAAGTCGGGCGTCATTACGGTGACGCCGCCGTGACCATCGCGCATTCGCTGGGTGGCGCCGCTGCCGCCCTGGCGCAGGATGAAGCGTGGCATTCGCACAAGCTTATCCTCATTGCGCCGGCGGCTGATCCGGTGGCCGCCACCCAGCGCTTCACGCGCTTCGTGCGCCTGGGCGAGCACTTGCGGGGGCGTCTGCATGACAGTCTGCAGGCGATGACGGGGATCAACATTCACGACCTGCAGGTACACCGCCATTTGCCCTCGCTGGGACAGCCGGCGCTGATCGTGCACGACATGGACGATCACGACGTACCCTGGGCGGAAGGGGAGCGCTATGCCCGCCACTGGCGTGGAGCGCGCCTGCACACCACGCAGGGGCTGGGGCATCACCATGTGCTTGACGCACCGGAAGTGATTGACGTCTCCCTGGCGTTTCTGCGTGGCGAGAACGTCGGCGAACGTGTGGTGTCCTCGCCGAATCTGCCGTTTGGTGACAGCTGAGCGACAGCCGACATGCTCCAGGCGCGACGGTGCCAAACGATACCGTCGCGCACGTTTCTGGCGAAAAACCACGTCACCACCGCGCCGCAACATGTTCCAAACGTAACCATCCTCTAAAATCGGGAATCCGACGCACCGCAGTCCCGGAGTCCCCATGAGTTCCCCCGCCCAGCACGTTTCCGCCAGCGCCGCCCAGGCGGAAAACCGCCCATTGCGCTTCGTGACCGCCGCCAGTCTGTTCGATGGTCACGACGCGGCCATCAACATCATGCGTCGCATCATCCAGTCGCAGGGCGCGGAGGTGATCCACCTCGGCCACAACCGCTCGGTGGAAGACGTGGTGCGCGCCGCATTGCAGGAAGACGCCGACGCCATTGCGCTATCGTCCTACCAGGGCGGTCACGTCGAGTACTTCAAGTACATGGTGGACATGCTCAAGCAGCACAACGCAGCGCATATCCGCGTGTTCGGCGGTGGCGGCGGCACCATTACGCCGGAAGAAATCCGCGAGCTGCAGGCGTACGGCGTCGAACGTATCTATCACCCCAATGACGGCATGAGGCTCGGCCTCATCGAGATGATCGAAGACGTCATGCACCGCACGCGTGCGGCGGCGGTGAAGCGCGCGAAGGAAGAACAGTCCTCGGCCATCACGCCCATGGTCGATATCGGCAACGAGATCGCTGTGGGCCACGTGCTGTCGGCGATCGAGGAAGGCGAGCTGCCGGAAGCCGAACTGGACCATCTGCGCAAGCAGTGGAAAATGGCTGGCAAGCAGACGCCAGTGCTCGGCGTCACCGGTACCGGCGGTGCAGGTAAGTCGTCGGTGGTGGATGAATTGCTGCTGCGCTTCCTGCATGCGTTCCCACATATGCGCATCGCCGTGCTGGCGGTGGACCCCACGCGTCGTCGCAGCGGTGGCGCGTTGTTGGGCGACCGCATTCGCATGAACTCTCTGCGCAGCCATCGCGTCTACATGCGTTCCATGGCTACGCGCCGCCAGCACGCTGCGACCAGCGCCGTGCTGCGCGACTGCATCGATTTCCTCAAGGCGCAGCCGTATGACCTGGTCATCGTCGAGACGGCAGGTATCGGCCAGAGTGACTCGGAAATTGTTGACCTGGTGGATTTCCCCACCTACGTCATGACCAGCGACTACGGTGCGGCCAGCCAGCTCGAAAAGATCGACATGCTGGACTTCGCCGAACTGATCGTGCTCAACAAGTTCGACAAGCGCGGCGCGGAAGACGCATTGCGTGATGTGCGCAAGCAGTGGAAGCGCAACCGCACCGCCTTCACGCTCACCGACGAACAGGTGCCGGTGTATCCCAGCATCGCCAGCCAGTTCAACGATCCGGGTGTGACCTGGATGTTCAGCAACCTTTGCCGCCTGTTGCGAGAGAAGCTCGGCCTGCCGGCGGAAAAGTGGACGCCGAACCTCGACACCACCCTGAAGGAGCCGCGCGCCACCGTGCTCATTCCCGGTGCGCGTGTGCGTTACCTTGCGGAGATTGCCGAGCAGGGTCGTGGCATCAACAAGGAAATCGAACGCGAAGCCGAATTCGCCAGCAAGGCGCAGCACTACTACGAATCGCTGAAGGAACTGGGCGACGCGCACCTGCCGCGTCCACTGGCTCGCTACGAGTCCGAGGCGCTACACGAAGAAGGTGCGGACCGCACGCTGTTGACGCTGCGTCAGCGCTACAACGCGGCGATCAAGGAACTCAGCCACCACGCCATCCACCTGCTGCACGAGTGGCCTGCGCGCTACAAGTCGGTGACCGACGAGGTCAACGAGTACAAGGTGCGCGACAAGGTGATCCGCGTGGAGAACTACCGCGAATCGCTCAGCCACCAGAAGATCCCGAAGGTAGCGCCGCCCAAGACCAAGGACTGGGGCGACCTGTTGCGCTTCCTGCAGCGTGAGAATCTGCCAGGCCACTATCCGTACACTGGTGGCGTGTATCCGTACCGCCGCACCGGTGAGGATCCCACCCGCATGTTCGCGGGCGAGGGCACGCCGGAGCGTACCAACCGCCGCTTCCACTACCTGAGCCAGGGCGGTGCGGCCACGCGCCTGTCCACCGCGTTCGACTCGGTGACGCTGTATGGCGAAGACCCGGCGCCGCGTCCGGACATCTACGGCAAGATCGGCAACTCCGGCGTCAATATCGCCACGCTGGACGATATGAAGAAGCTGTATTCCGGCTTCGACCTCAGTGCGCCGAGCAGTTCCGTGTCGATGACCATCAATGGTCCCGCACCGATCATCCTCGCGATGTTCATGAACACCGCGATCGATCAGAACATCGAGAAGCACCTGAAGGAAGACCCGGCGCGCTGGGCAGTGGCCGAAAAGAAGATCGCCTCGCTGTTGCCGAAGGGACGCCCGCAGTATTCGGGTGATCTGCCGAAGGGCAACGAAGGTCTGGGCCTGGGCTTGCTCGGCGTCACCGGTGATCAGCTTGTGGACGCCGAAACCTACGCGCGCATCAAGGAAGAAACCCTGCAGAGCGTGCGCGGCACGGTGCAGGCGGACATCCTGAAGGAAGATCAGGCGCAGAACACCTGCATCTTCTCCACCGAGTTTGCGCTGCGCATGATGGGTGACATCCAGCAGTACTTCGTCGATCACAAGGTGCGCAATTTCTACTCGGTGTCCATCTCCGGGTATCACATCGCTGAGGCCGGCGCGAACCCGATCAGCCAGCTGGCCTTTACGCTGAGCAACGGCTTCACCATCGTGGAGTACTACCTCGCGCGCGGCATGCAGATCGATGATTTCGCGCCGAACCTGTCGTTCTTCTTCTCCAACGGCATGGACCCGGAGTACACCGTGATCGGCCGAGTGGCCCGCCGCATCTGGGCACGCGCCATGCGCGAGCGCTACGGCGCTAGCGCGCGTAGCCAGATGATGAAGTATCACATCCAGACGTCCGGCCGTTCGCTGCACGCGCAGGAAATCCAGTTCAACGACATCCGCACCACGCTGCAGGCGCTGTACGCGCTGTTCGACAACTGCAACAGCCTGCACACCAACGCCTACGACGAAGCCATCACCACGCCGACGGAAGAAAGCGTGCGTCGCGCGGTGGCGATCCAGATGATCATCAACAAGGAACTGGGCCTTAACTTCAACGAAAACCCCTGGCAGGGCAGCTACATCGTCGATGCGCTTACCGACATCGTCGAAGAAGCCGTGTACAAGGAGTTTGAGGCGATCAGCGAGCGCGGCGGCGTGCTCGGCGCGATGGACACTATGTACCAGCGCGGCAAGATCCAGGAAGAGTCGATGTACTACGAGCAGAAGAAGCACGACGGCAGCCTCCCGCTGATCGGCGTGAATACCTTCCTGCCGAAGGACCATGGCGGCGAGATCGCGACGGAGATCGAGCTCATCCGTTCGACGGAAGGCGAGAAGGGTCAGCAGATCGAGAATGTGCTGGCCTTTGGTAAGGCACGCAATGAGCTGGCGCCGGATAGCCTGAAGACGCTGCAGAACACGGCACGTGATCGTCAGAACGTGTTTGAGCAGTTGATGGAGGCGGTGAAGTACAACTCGCTGGGGCAGATCAGTCACGCGCTTTACGACGTGGGCGGCGAGTATCGCCGCAACATGTAAGTGAGGTGAGTTATGGCCGGTGGGGATCTGTTTGGATGGTCGGGTGATGAAGGCGTGGAGCCTGGGTGCGCGTATTTCTTCGCGTTGATGCCAGCTGCACATGCCTTGGAGAAGATCAGTGAACGGCGTGCTGATGCCGTTCGCGCCGTGCAGGTGGGGCGTCCTTCGCAGGTGGAGGATCAGCGTCTGCATCTCTCGTTGTGCACCCCAAAGACATTGAAGCGGCTGCGCGCGCCGTTTGAGGAATCCCTCAAACGCGCGGGTGATGATGTCGTCGCTTCGGCGTTTGGCCTGCGCCTGGATGGGTTTGAAAAGTTCAGCGGAGGCTTTGGCCAAGCGTGCCTTGTGCTTCGTAGCGATGCGGCGACGAGTGCGCATGTGCAGGTGTTGAAGGACGCCATCGGCGAGGCGCTTTTCAAGCATGGGTTTGGGTGGGACAAGGCTGCTTTGGCGCCTCATGTGACGCTGTATTACGCGAACGAGCTGGAGGTGCCTGATAGCTCGGGCGAGCCTGTGGATTGGCAGGTGGATGAGTTCGTGCTTATTCGCAGTCATGTGGGGAAGCATCAGCACGATGTGATTGGGCGGTGGGTGCTGCGCGCTGCGGCGTGAGGTTTGTTGGCGCTTGGCTCGCGGTGGGCCTCCGTTCTACTCCCTCTCCCCTTCGGGGAGAGGGTTGGGGTGAGGGGCGGGTGCTCGCCACAGTGTTTCTTCTTCGCCGTCATCCCGGCGAAGGCCGGGATCCAGAGCCTCGGTGTTTGATTGTCGCGTGGTCGCGATCTGGCCGCCTACGCAGCGGGCGTTTCGACCTTCTGCCGAAGGCCGAGTCACTTTTCTTTGCTTGCCCAAAGAAAAGTAACCCAAAGAAAGGGCACCCCCGTCGCGTCGCCGGCCGATAAAACCGGCCGGTCCGTGAGGGTCGGCCGGGCTTTTCGACAGGGCATCCTGCCCTGACGAAAAGTGCCGGGCGTCGTGCCCGGCACCCCTTCGGGGCCTGATCGTCCGCCCCTCACCGCCGCTCAAGGGGGCCCGAAGGTCACCAGCGAGAGCAGACGGCTCGTGCAGCTGTGCTGCACATCGCATCGCGGCAGGTCGCGTTGCTCCTGCTCTAGGGCGCAAAGCCAAGGCAGAAGAGAAAGGCGATGACGTTAGGTGGCGAGTTCTCCCAGCAATCGGGAAGCGTAGCGTTAGCTTCCCCTTGCCCCGTGGTTGGGAAGCGTAGCGTTCCTTTTACCTCGCCTCGGCGGTAGGAAAGCGTAGCGTCCTCTCTCCCTAGCCTCAGCGATGGGAAAGCGTAGCGAAGCCTGCTTTAAGTCCTCTCCGCCATGGCGCGTTGCGAAGCGCTCCGGCGTACCCGCTGTGTAGAGGC
>NZ_JAELTQ010000165.1 GCF_016428905.1 Dyella sp. ASV24
TTAAGTTCCGCGTCTCAATGGCATAAGTACCGGAGAGCCTGATGGCGAACGAAGTCGTCGATCACGGCCGCCGCCGCTTCCTCACAGCGACCACGGCCGTGGTCGGTGGTGTGGGAGTCGTCACGGCAGTCGTGCCCTTCATCAAGTCGTGGGAACCCAGTGCGAGGGCCAAGTCCGCAGGTGCCCCGGTCACTGTCGACATCAGCAAGATCGAAGAGGGCCAGCGGGTAACCTACCCGTGGCGCGGTCTGCCGGTGTTCGTGGTCAACCGCACGAAAGCACAGCTTGATGCGTTGCCCAGCCAGGACTCTCGCTTGGTCGATGCCAAGTCAGACTCCGGTTCGGCCGAGCAGCAGCCGAAGTACGCGCAGAACGAAACCCGTTCCATCAAGCCCGAGTGGCTGGTGCTGGTGGGGCTGTGTACCCACCTGGGTTGCGTCCCTGATTTCGTGCCGGTGATGAAGCCCGAGCCGTTCGATCCCGACTGGAAGGGTGGCTTCTATTGCCCCTGCCACAAGTCGCGCTACGACATGTCCGGGCGTGTCTACCAGGGCGTGCCTGCACCAAAGAACCTGCTGGTGCCTCCTTACCATTTCGTTGACGACACGCACATCCAGGTTGGCGTGGATCCGAAGGAGGCAGGCTGATGGCCAACGTAATCACGCGTGTCGGCGATTGGGTCAACGAGCGGGCGCCGGGCCTCATGCCCATGTACCGCAAGCACATGACCGAGTACTACGCACCGAAGAACTTCAATCTTTGGTACTACTTCGGTTCGCTCGCGCTGGTGGTGCTGATCAATCAGATCGTCACCGGTATCTTCCTCACCATGAACTACAAGACGAGTGCGGCGGAAGCCTTCAACTCGGTCGAGTACATCATGCGTGACGTGGAGTGGGGCTGGCTGATCCGCTACATGCACTCCACGGGTGCTTCGCTGTTCTTCGTGGTGGTGTTCCTGCACATGTTCCGCGGCTTGATGTACGGCTCGTACCAGAAGCCGCGCGAACTGGTGTGGCTGCTGGGCATGTTGATCTTCCTCGTGCTGATGGCCGAGGCCTTCATGGGCTACGTGCTGCCGTGGGGCAACATGTCGTTCTGGGGCGCGAAGGTGATCATCTCACTGTTCGGCACCATCCCGGTGATCGGTGGTTCCCTGGTCGAATGGATCATGGGCGATTACCTGCCGGCTGATGCCACGCTCAACCGCTTCTTTGCGCTGCACGTGATCGCGCTGCCGATCGTGCTGCTGCTGTTGGTGGTGCTGCACTTGGCCGCGCTGCACGAAGTGGGTTCGAATAATCCGGACGGTGTGGACACCAAGCATGGCCCGAAGGGCAACCGCTGGGATCCGAAGGCACCAATGGACGGCATCCCGTTCCATCCGTACTACACGGTCAAGGATCTGTTCGGTGTCGGCTTCTTCCTGGTCATTGCGGCGTTCATCATCTTCTTCGCGCCGACCTTTGGTGGCTGGTTCCTGGAGCATGACAACTTCATCCCGGCCAACAACCTGGTCACGCCGACGCACATCAAGCCGTCGTGGTACTTCACTCCGTTCTACGCGATTCTGCGCATGATCCCGTCGTTCTTCGGCACAGCCTTCTGGGGTGTGTTGGGCATGTTCGGCGCCATCGCGTTACTGTTCGTGCTGCCATGGATCGATGCCGGCAAGGTGCGTTCCATCCGCTATCGCGGCACGGGGTTCAAGGTCGCACTGATGCTTTTCGCGGCGTCGTTCATTGGCCTGGCGCTGGTGGGTGCTGGCGTTGTCGGTGAGCTGACCACGGAATGGGCGCCCACGGATGCGACGTTCTGGGAAAACCTGTTCGGTCGTGTGATGAGCGTTGTCTACTTCGGGTACTTCGTTTTCCTGTGGTTCTACACGCGACTCGGCTGGGAAAAGACCAAGCCGGTTCCGGAGCGGGTGGTGTTCGACCATGACTAAGCGGCAGCCCTCGATGAAGAAAATCATTTCCACGATCGCGCTTACCGTTAGCCTGCTGGTCGGTACCCAGAGCGTCATGGCGCAGGAGGAGGGCGGCCTGCCCTCCGCTGGCACTAACATTCGGGACCAGGCTTCGCTACAGCGTGGCGCCAAGTTGTTCTTCAACTACTGCGTGGGTTGCCATTCGCTGAAGTACGTGCGCTATTCGCGCATGGCCGAGGATCTGGGCCTGTCCGAAGACGAGGTAATGAAGAACCTCAACTTCACTGGCGCCAAGTTCGGCGACGTCGTGATCTCGCACATGCCAGAGGATTCGGCCCAGCAGTTCTTTGGCAAGGCACCGCCGGATCTTTCGCTGGAAGTGCGCGCCAAGACAGCTGACTGGGTCTACGGCTACCTCAACTCCTTCTATGTTGATCCCACCCGTCCGGTGGGTTGGAACAACACGGTGTTCCCGAATGCCTCCATGCCGTTCCCGCTGTGGGAGTTGCAGGGCATCCAGACCGCCGTGAAGAAGGAAGGCAGTGACGACGTGGAGAAGCTCGAGCTCTCCCAGCCAGGCAAGCTCTCGCCGGCCCAGTACCAGCAGGCCGCCCGAGACCTGACCAACTTCCTGGAATACGCCGCTGAGCCCGCGGCCCTGCAGCGCCAGCGCTACGGCATCTGGGTGCTGCTCTTCCTGGCGGGCTTCACTTTCCTGGCATATCTGCTAAAGAAGGAGTACTGGAAGGACGTCCACTAAGACGTCACCTTCCAGAGCCTACGGTACGGCGGCCTGCGAGTCCGACATGGACTCAGGGTCGCCGTACATGCTGACGCCGATGGGGAGATCGCGCATGGTCCAAAGCGCTCGTTCGCGTACCGCACTCACCCTGTACACCACTGCAGATGGCATCCAGTGCCACCGGACGCGCCTCGTGCTCGCCGCCAAAGGCGTGAGCTATGACCGGGTGGTCGTTGACCCCGTCAAGCCGCCGGAAGATTTGCTTGACCTTAACCCCTACGGCACCATGCCGACCCTGGTCGATCGCGACCTGACTCTCTACAACACCGCGGTCGTCTGCGAATACCTCGACGAACGCTACCCCCACCCCCCACTGATGCCGATTGACCCTCTGTCGAGGGCGCGTCTTCGCCTGGCGAATGTACGCATCGAGCTGGACTGGTTGCCTGAGGTCGACGCGATTAAGGCGGGCGGGAGACCGGCGGATGCGGCTCGTAAGCGGCTGCGCGAGCACTTACTGTCCACTCTGCCGCTATTCAAGGCCTCCCGTTTCTTCCTGAATCCGGAAATGAGCCTTACCGATTGCCTGGTGGCGCCCGTGGTGTGGCGGCTGCCGTGGCTGGGCGTGGACTTGGGAAGGGAGGGTAAACCCATCCTGGACTATGGTGAGCGCCTGTTCGCCAGCCAAGGCTACGTCCGGAGCATGACGCCGGAAGAAAAGGCCATGCGGCCCTGACGCACACGGGGCTATGGGCCTCCAGGTAAGCCGTTCCGGCTCCCTGCGGGCCGGCTGGGGCCTTTTATGGGGCCAGTGCGACAACTCGCCTTGCCTTGGCATTACACTGGCACCGTCCCATTGGCGCGCCCCGGACCCTGTCCTGTGAGGCGGCGCCCTCCATAGGTTTTTGAATGACCGACGACAAGTTCCCGCCGATGTCCTCCAATCGCCCCTATCTGCTAAGGGCGATTTACGACTGGATCAGCGACAACAATCTGACCCCCTACGTCCTCGTGGATGCCACGCGGGAAGGGGTGCGAGTGCCGCCTCAAGTCATCAAGAACGGGCAGGTCGTGTTGAACCTGGCGATGCGTGCCGTCGCCAATCTGGACCTGGGCAACGACTGGATCAGTTTCCAGGCGCGTTTTTCCGGCGTGAGCCATAACATTCATATCCCGGTTCAGGCCGTACTGGCGCTGTACGCGCAGGAGAACGGGCAGGGCATGATGTTCCCGGCAGAGGAGGGGGGCGACCAGCCGCCACCGTCTTCGCCTGATCCCGACGACACGCCGCCGCCGCCCACTGATGGCGACCAGACGAGCGAGAAGCCCAAGCGCAGCGCGCCATTCCTGCGCGTGGTGAAGTAAAGCCACCTCTGGGCGGGCGCCGGCCAAACCGGTGCCCAAAGCTCTAGTGCAGCTGATTGTTTTTGTGCAGGCGGGGGCGCAGCGGGATAACGTTGTTGTCGATCGCCGACGGCGGCTCATGTTCGGACAACAGGCCCGGCAGGTGGGTCTGGATGGTCGGCAAGCTCAGGCCACTCAGCGTACGCCCGATCAGCCACAGTTTTCCTGGCTCGCGATCGTTGCCGTCGATGCTCACTTCGAAGGTATAGCAGCGTTCCAGCAGCAGCTGGCCGCCCTGTCGGAGCAGCCGAACACCGCGTAGGCCGACGCTCTCATCGAGCAGTTGCAGGCCATGCTGACGGCACTGCGTGCGCGCTTCCTGTGCAGCCTGTTCGCGGCCACGGGCGAGCTTGAGCCATAGACCGATGACGGCCAGCAGCACAAGCAGGATAAGCAGGTCGGATAGCTCGCTCATGCCGCGAGAGTGTAGGCGTTGAGGGCCGCTTGCAAGGGGCGCGATGTGAACGCAACCCCTTGCGAAACGGCGCCTCGCCGGGAACGCCTTGTGATCAGTCCAGCTGCAGGCGGAGCGACAGGTCCACGGCACGCACGTGCTTGGTGAGTGCGCCCACCGAGATGTAATCCACGCCTGTGCTGGCGTACCCGCCGATGGTGGTCAGATCCACGTTGCCGGAGATCTCAAGCTCCGCTTTCCCTTTGGCGATGGCTACGGCTTCGCGCATCAGGGGCAGGGTGAAATTATCGAGCATGATGCGGTCGGCGCCGGCGTCCAGTGCCTGCTGCAGTTCGTCGAGGTTCTCCACCTCGATCTCCAGGAGCAGTGCAGGGTGCAGGTGGCGGGCAGCTTCGGCTGCCGCCTTGATGCTGCCCGCGGCGATGATGTGGTTCTCCTTCACCAGAATGGCGTCGTAAAGACCCACACGGTGGTTGTGACCACCGCCGCAACGTACAGCGTATTTTTGAGCGAGTCGTAGGCCGGGCACGGTCTTGCGGGTGTCGAGCACGCGTACTCCGGTGCCGGCGACCGCAGCTACATGCGCGGCCGTGGCCGTGGCCGTACCGGAGAGCAATTGCAGGAAGTTGAGCGCTGAGCGCTCGGCGCTGACCAGTGCGCGGGCCTTGCCGCGTAGCCGGCAGATCACGGACCCGGCGGTGACGCGATCACCATCACGAACGGCCCATTCAATCTCTACCTGGGGGTCGAGTCGGCGGAAGCAGGTGTTGAACCAGTCGATGCCGGCCATGACCGCGTCTTCGCGGCAGGTCAGCGTGGCGCTGGCCGAGGCATGGGCGGGCAGCAGGTCGGCGGTGGCGTCGCCGGAGCCGATATCTTCGGCAAAGACGCGCGTGACATCCGCCTCAATCAGGTCGGACGACGGTGCAGCAAGTTGTGATGAAGTCATTCGTTCGGGGCTTGAGAGGGGGCCGGTTGACTGAGGCGACCGACGATGGCGTCCAGCGCACGGTCGAACAGTGCGGTGGATTCAAGCACGCGCGCCGTAGCGCTGGCGAGTGCCTGAGCCAATTCATGCGGTGCGTAGTCCGCCACCTTCAGGCCACGACGGTTCACGAACAGATAGCGCCCGCTCATGGGGCTGATCCACGAGAGCTTGGCGCGCTCAATGGTTTCCGGGCCCGTCACAAACTCCAGCCACGTACCGGGCTTGAGTTCGGCTACGAGCTGCATTTCCGGTGTGTCCATGGCCGGCTCGGGTTCGGGCTCCGAGCGTGACAGCTCGGCTTCCGACTCGGCGATCGGCTGGATGCTTTCCGGAATGGGCAGGGTGGTGGACTCTTCCACTGCCTGCACTTCGGCCTCCGGCACGGCTTCGCCGAGCTGGTGGCGGTAATACGTATGCAACTGGGCCAGCAGGCGATCGATGTCGCTTTCCTGGAAGGCCACGTTGGCGAGGCCACGACGCAACGCGCGCTCGATGCCCGGCAGCATCTGGCGCAGTGCGCGACGCTCGTCGAGCGTGCGGGCTGGCTTGGTGCTCTCGATGAAGTCGTTGGCGAAGCGCAAGGCATCGCGGAATTCGCTCGATTCTTCGCCCTGGCGCAGGATGGTCAGCACCAGGTAGTTGGCCCATGCACGCGACAGGATGCCGTGGATCAGCGGCGGCAGGTGTTGGCCTTCTATACGGCTGAGGATTTCGCGCGCGGCGCGGCGACGCGCCTGCTCGAGTTTCTCGCGTCCGCGGGTGGACTCAGCGACGCGCTGCTCAGCCAATTCCGCGCGGCGGCGGCTGATGTCCTGAAACTCCTGCAGCTCGGCGCACAGTCGTTCGAAGATGGTCATGTCATCGTCGAAGTCCTGCAGCAGGCGGTCGACGATGGACTTGATCTTGTCGTGCAGGCGATGGTCACGATCGGATTCCGCCGACCAACCCTTGGCGGCGTCGGCAAGCGCATCGAGCAAGCGGCGCGCCGGATGCTGGCGGTGCGCGAACAGCTTGCGGTCGAGAATCGCGGCCTTGAGGTACGGGATCTGCAGGCGTGCCAGCAGCACCTGCATATCGGTCGGCAGGTTGCGGTCTTCGAGGATGAACTCGAACAGCATGCCGACGAGATCGATGGTGTCTTCGTCGATGGTCGACACCTGGCTTGGCTTTTCGCCGCGCAAGGAGCCGATCTGGGCGAGCAGGTGCTCCTTCAGGCGCTGCACTTCGCCGGCAAGCTCGCTTGAGTTGCCGGTGTTGAGCGGCATCTGCTGGCTGATAGCCGCCTGGCTTTGCAGCACGCTGAGTGCGCCGATCAGCTCATTGGCGCTGGGCAGCTGCACGGCGCCCGCGGGCAGGCGCTGGGCGCCACCGGAAACCGGCGTCGTGCGGCGAGCACTGAACAAGGTGCGCAGGGTCTGGATGAGCTCGCTCGATGCGCCGGCCTCGTCGTCGGCGAGGAAGGTGGCCTCGGATGCTCCCGCCCCGGCGGCTTCGGCTGCCTGGGTAGCAGCGCCCGCGGTGCGTGGCGCGCCACCGGAACGAGGGATCTCGTGGCGGAGCTGCGGCAGTACTCCCGCTTGCACCAGCTCGGCGTTGATCTCCTGGTAGAGCTCGTCGAGCGACGCCAACACGTAGCGGTCGAACAACTTGTAGATGATGAGCTTGACGCGCATTTCCGCGTTGAGCTCGCGCATCGCCTGGCGGAAGGCCTGCGATAGCGCGGCAGGTCCCACCGGGTTGGTGGCGTCGTCGATCTTGACGCCACCATAGATGACCGAAAGGCGCTGATTCACGGCAAACAGGTCACGCGTCAGGCGCGTTTCGTTCTTGCCGATCATGCTGGTGATGGCCAGCGACTCCTCCAACTCGTTGTCTGCCACGAGCGAAAGTTCCACCGAGCCCAGCGGTGGCGACACGGAGCCATTGCCGCCGGTGTTGTTGCGGTAGCTGGAGGCGAAGTCGCTAAGGTCGCGGGAGATCTGCCCGAGGAAGCTGCGCTCCACCATCGGCCGGCGCTTGCGCACTTCGCGCATGCCGTCGAAATAGTGCATCTGCGCGGCGTTGTTCTCCGCCTTCTCGGCCAGGTCGAAAAGTGCGTCATCGACATGCTCGAACATGCCGTTGACCAAAATCTGCAGGCGGCGGCCGGCGATGTCCCTGATGGTGTTCAAAAGGGCGCCTCCGCGCTCGCTGGAGGGATCCAGGCGCTGGGTCAGGCTGACGATATTGGATGATTCACTGGCGTCTTTCATCGCCCCACCCCCTGAAAGTGATGCCGACGTGCATCCTAGCCGCGTACGACAATACACCACCCTACAATAAGGGATGGCGGCGGCGGCTGTCATTGGCCGTATCGATATATGTCGACACGTTCACAAGATGCGGGTTTTTGCGGTGCCAAGGCCCCTGGGCGGGGTCAGGCGGCTGCCGGGAAGTCAGTGAGCTGCAAGGTTCCGATGCCTTCCTCGGGGAGCATCACGGGGATGCCGTCCTCGACCCGGTAGATGACCTTGCGGTCAGTGGTCACCAGACCTTCGGCCAAGGAGGCCGCTACAGCTACGCCAGCCACGGTCTGTACCTGGCCGGCGGCGATGGCCTTGTTCAGGGCATCGAGCTCCTGGCGCTGGAGAGGGCGGACGGGAACCTTGCTGACCGGGCAGCAAAGGATGTCGAGCAGGCGTTTGTCCATGGGGAGTGGGATCGTGCCGAGACGCGGAAAGTCCGTACAATAACCCTTTTGGATGACTTGGGTCATGACCTCGACTTCCCTCCCGCCGCGCGTGGGCGTTGTGATGGGCTCCCGTTCTGACTGGGAAACCATGGAGCATGCGTCCAGCGTGCTGACCGAACTGGGCGTGGCGCATGAGGTGCGCGTGGTCTCGGCGCACCGGACACCTGACCTGTTGTTCCAGTATGCGGACGAAGCGGTCGGCCGGGGTATCCAGGTCATCATTGCCGGCGCGGGTGGCGCTGCCCATCTGCCGGGCATGCTGGCCGCCAAGACACGGCTGCCGGTGTTTGGCGTGCCGGTGCAGTCCAAGGCGCTGAACGGCATGGATTCGTTGCTTTCCATCGCTCAGATGCCGGCCGGCATACCGGTTGGCACGCTGGCCATTGGTCGTGCCGGCGCCGTGAACGCGGGCATTCTTGCCGCCTCGGTACTGGCGCTGCATGACCCAGCCATTGCCGCGGCGCTGGATGCCTATCGCACCCGCCAGACGCAGACCGTGCTGGATAATCCGGACCCGCGCTCGTGACGGCCCGTCGCCAACCGGTCCTCGGTATTCTGGGTGGCGGCCAGCTCGCCCGCATGCTCGCCCTTGCCGCCGCGCCGCTGGGTGTGAAAACACTCGTAGTGGATAGCGCATCCGATGCCTGTGCAGGGCAGGTGGCGCCACTGGTGGTGGCAGATTGGACCGATTACGACGCGCTGGATCATTTCGCCCGCGAAGTTGACGTCGTTACCTTCGATTTCGAGAACGTCCCGGCGGAGACAGCGCACTGGCTCGCCAAGCGCGTCGCCGTGTTCCCGGCACCGCGTGCACTTGCCGTGGCGCAGGATCGCCTGGCCGAGAAAACCCTGTTCCGCGAATGCGGCCTGATGACGCCGGCCTTTCAGCCGGTGGACACGCGCGAGGGTCTGGAACAAGCCTTGGCGACGGTCGGTGCGCCGGCCATCCTCAAGACCCGCCGCCTTGGTTACGACGGCAAGGGCCAGTTCCGCATCAAGACACTTGCCGATGCCGACGCTGCCTGGGCAGCGCTAGGTGCACAGGCCCAGGCCCATGGCCTGATTCTGGAGGCCTTTGTGCCGTTCGATCGCGAGCTGTCGGTGATTGCCGTGCGCAGCCGTGACGGTGATTTCCGTACCTGGCCGCTCACGCAGAACTGGCATACGGACGGCGTGCTTTCGCTGAGCCTGGCACCGGCCTCCGACATTGCTGCGCTACAAGGGCGGGCGACCGACTTGGCGCGCACGCTGGCGGAGAAGTTGGAGTACGTCGGCGTATTCGCGCTGGAGCTGTTCGTGAAGAATGGCGAGTTGCTCGGCAACGAAATGGCTCCGCGTGTACACAACTCCGGTCACTGGACCATTGAAGGTGCACTGACCAGCCAGTTTGAGAATCACGTGCGTGCCGTGCTCGGTCTGCCGCTGGGCGACACCTCTGCGCGTGGCCTGTCCGCGATGTTCAATTGGATCGGCGAGTTGCCGGATGCTGCACCTGTACTGGAAGCCGTGGACGCGCATTGGCACGACTACGGTAAACAGCCGCGTGCTGGTCGCAAAGTGGGGCATGCCACGGTCTGTGCGCCCGATGCAGCGCGATTGGTTGAACGCTTGTCTGGCATCGCGCATGCGCTGGGGCGTGATCAGCAGGCCGATCCGGCAGTGGGCAAGCTGATGGAAAATAAGTGAGCGCTTG
>NZ_JAELTQ010000166.1 GCF_016428905.1 Dyella sp. ASV24
GGCACTGCGCTCGCCGCGATTCACTTCCACACGATGGGTCACGAGTTTGGCGTCGAGGAAGCCGTTGGCGGTGAGCGCCCCGCTGAGCGCATCGCGCGAGGAGTCGTACTCGCCGTCGTTAAGCGTCTGACCCTTGAGGTTTTCGATGGCGCGCTGGGCGCGGCGGATGGCCGGGATCTTCGCTGCGACCGGGTCGAGCTTGATGTTCACCGCTTTCACCGTCACCGGCGTTCCGGGTGAGACATGCAGAGTAACGCGCCAGTTCTCGCCCACCGGGTCCAACTGGCCCTGCACCGTGGCCTCGTAATAACCGTAGGGTTGCAGTGCCGCCTTGGCCTGGTCGAGCGATTGCTCGTACAGGCGGCGCACCTGCGCCTCGGTCACGTCGCGATTGGCGTACTGCGAGATATCGACGCCCGAGCTCACGGCGAGTTTGAGTGGGTCGTCCACGCCATCCACCACCACCTGCACGCCTGCGTGAGCCAGCCACGGGGCCAGCAGCAAGGGCAGCAGTATCAGGCGTCGGAGTCGGCGCATGCGGTCCTTAGGTTCCATCCTGGAAAGTCGGCGTGCACGTGCCGATGACACGTGCAGGCCAAGCTTAGCCCATTGATCGCAGTGGACTCATGAACGTCATGTCGACTTGAGGATGATCTGATCCTTTCAGCACAACCATCGTCCTATCTGACTGTGCCCAGTTGCGCAGCAAAAAGCCCCGGGCTTGCGGGGCTTTCCGTTCATCCATCGATTGCGCCGAACGGATCGACGCGTGGTTCAGATTTTTTTCCTCAGCCGGCCTTGTCGCCGGCCTTATGCGCGATCCATGCACCGATAACGGCCGACACGTACGGAATGGACTGAGCACCGAGGATGAACATCCACAGCGTGCCTTCCACGTAGTGCGTGCCGAAGCGCTCGCCCATGCCGATGATGCAGCAGACCAGCGCGATGGCCATGAGGAGTTCTTCGCGCACCGGCGCGAACGCGGCAAAATTGCTGCCACCCAGGCGTCGGCTCTTGGCCGTGACCACGAACGAGGTCTTCTCGCGCGTCAGGCCGTGCAGGATGCCGCGTGCGATGGCGTGCGACAGACTCATGCTCGCCAGCGACGCCATCAGCGTGTCGTACCAGCTGCATGGGACGCGGGCGCGGTACAGCACGATGCCGAAGATGGCCTTGGCGAAGAAGAAGCCGATCACCGGGATCAGGAACAACTGCATCGGCAGGGCGAATACGGTGGGGAAGGCCACCATGCCGGCCGTCCAGAAGATCGCCATCATGGTGAAGATCAGGTGCAGCGCGTCGGCGAACCAGCTGAACCAGCCGGTGAGGAAGTGGAAGCGCTGGCCGCCGGAAAGCGGGCCCTTCTTGGTCATCCAGTCCCAACGGCCCTTGAGGATCTGCATGGCGCCGAAGGCCCAGCGGTAACGCTGGCTCTTGTACGCCTTGAAGTCCGCAGGGGTGAGGCCCTTGCCCATCAGCTCGTCGACGTAGACCAGTTCGTAGCCGGCGTGCATCAGGCGCAGGCCGAGCTCAGCGTCTTCGCAGATGGTCCACTCCGACCAGCCGCCGGTACCTTCCAGCGCGGAGCGGCGCACCATGGTCATGGTGCCGTGCTGGATGATGGCGTTGCGCTCGTTGCGATGGTGCATGCCGATGCGGAAGAAGCCGTCGTATTCCCACGCGGTCATGCGGCGGAAGCGGTTGTGCTCGAAGTCGCGATGCGCCTGCGGGCACTGCACCACGGCCACCTTCGGGTCGTGGAAGTAACCAGTCAGCGAGGCCAGCCAGTCTTCGCGCACCACGTAGTCGGCGTCGATCACCGCCACCACGTCGGCGCGCGGGTCGGTTTCCTTCAGGCCGAAGTTGAGCGCGCCCGCCTTGAAGCCCGGCCATGGTTCCAGATGGAAGAAGCGGAACTTGCTGCCCAGCTTCTCGCAGTACTCCTGCACCGGCTTCCAGATCGCCGGGTCCTTGGTGTTGTTGTCGATCACCAGGACTTCGAAGTTCTCGTACTTGAGCTCGGCCAGCGAGTCGAGTGTGACGAACACCATTTCCGGCGGCTCGTTGTAGCAAGCCAGATGGATCGACACGAAGGGTTGCTTCTCTACCGGGTCCGGCGGCAGCAGTCCGCCTTCGCGCACCCACTTGCGGCGCCACAGTACCTCGGTGAACTCGAAGCCATTGATCAGCAGGATGGCGAGAATGGCGATCTGGGCCGGGAACAGCAGCACCAGCATCGTCCAGTCGATCCAGCTCAGGTAGAAATTGAACGGCAGCGTGGCCGACCACACGATCAGGCCGCAGGCCAGCTGGATCAGCGCACAGAAGAAGAGGCGACCCATCAGCTTGAAGCGGCTATAGCGGCTGGCGAACCAGACCATCGGCAGCAGCGCGAGCAAGCTCGCGGCCAGCGCCTTCCACGGCCACATTACGTCCTCGGTCACCGGGCCGGTGAACGGGAACTTCGTCTGGCGGTCCGCGTTGAACATGCCCCAGTACGCTTCGGTGCGGCCCGACAGCGCTTCCTTCCAGGGCTGGTCGAACGCCTCCATCACGTAGTAATCGATGTTCTCGCGCTTGGCCACGTTGAACCACGTGCGCAGGAAGATCGCTTCGTTGGAGACGGATGGATCCGCGTACTTGTAACGATCGCCATTGGACGGCCAGCCCACCTCGCCAATGACGATGGGCTTGCCGGGATACATTTTCTGCAGCGCGTGGTAGCTGCCCAGTACATCGGCTACCGCCGGGAAACCTTCCAGACCCTTGCCCTGTCCCGTGACCGGGATGCCGTTCCAGTAGGGGAACAGATGCACGGTGATGAAATCCACGTGCTCGGCGAGTTCGGGATATTTCTGCCAGACGCCAATCGGCTCGGCGATGGTCACCGGCTGATGGATGGCGGCGCGTACGCGATCGGCGTAGGCCATCAGCTGTTCCGGCGGGACGTCGTTGCGGAACAGCACCTCGTTGCCCACGACCACGCGGTTGATCGAGTTGGGATAACGACGCGCCTGGGCGATCAGCGTGTCGATTTCCTTCTCGTTGTTGTCCAGGCGGCGGTCGATCCATGCACCGGCCATCACCTGCAGGCCTTCTTTCTCGGCCAGGCGATAGACCTGAGGATTCTCCAGCGTGGAGTAAGTGCGGATGCGCGAGGTATAGCGCTTCAGCAACTTCAGGTCACCGTCGATCTCGTCGTCGGAGGGGAAATCGTTCTTGAGCGGGCTCTGGTAGCGCTGGAATGCAGACAGGGCAAAGCCGCCAATGGGGCCTTTCCAGTCCTCCGGGCCATTGGGCAGATTGCTCCACCACCAGAGGCCGATGTTCATGGCCGCCACGATCAGGGCGAGCAATAGAGCTGCGAGCAGCGGGTGCCGGCTGTCGTGGTTGGTCGATGTGGCGCTCAAAACGATCCCCGTGGCTGCCTCACACGAGGCCGAAAAGCCCGCTGAGCTTAACCACGGAGCGCTTTTCGCTCAATAAAGAAGGCGGTAGATGGTCAGCCCGAGGTCAGGCCACACCCGGTCTGCACCTAAAAATGTGGGGGTTGTTCAAATGTCGTGATGACGCCGGGCGAACGGTCGCTCGCCCGGCAAACGGTCCAATTGCTGCTGGGCCCGCGGCCCTGCAGATCGCCGCAGACGCTTATTTGAGCAGCGAGCGCAGCATCCAGGCGGTCTTCTCATGCTCCTTCAGGCGACCGGTCACCATGTCGGCGGTGCCTTCGTCGCCGACGCCATCGGCCACCTTGATGGTCTGGCGGGCCGTGTGGGCAGCCAACTCGTGGCCTTCGACCAATTGACTCACCATGTCCTTCCAGTCGGGAACGCCGGCTTCTTCCTTGATCGAGGTGAGCTTGCCGAACTGGCTGTAGGAGCCGGGCGCGAACACGTCCAACGTACGGATGCGCTCGGCGACTTCATCAGCGGCCAGCCACAACTCGTTGTATTGGGTCTCGAACATCGAATGCAGGCTATTGAAGTGCGGCCCGGTGATGTTCCAGTGGAAGCTGTGGGTCTTCAGGTAAAGCGAATAGGTATCCGCCAGCAGTTTGGACAGGTGTTCGCCGATCTGCTCCCGGTCTTGTTTGGCGATGCCGATGGAAATGCTCATGACGTGCTCCTTGGGAGGGTGGGGATGGAACCTGCACTCAGACTAGTGATCAGGCGCCATACGGTGAAATGAATCCTTCCGATGCCGGCGATAGCTGGCGGCTATCGGCACCGCGGGCTGGAGTACTCATGAAGTTGGGGATGACTGGGCGAGGCATCGACCTTTGCGCGACAACCTGCCGCCGGCCGGCTCGGTCGGGAATAAGGAAACAGCGCCTGCGAAGCCGTCACCGGCTATCATGTCCGGTCCGATGACACCGACTGCATCCCACGCCGCCCCCACCGACGCGCGTCTGCGTTCGCTGCGCCAGGCGCTCGACGACGTTTCCAGCCGCGACTACGGCCGTTTGCTCGGCCGGTGGCGTGAGCTCTCGCGCCGCTTCGACGAGAAGAAGCTGACCGCGCTGACCGCGGACATCGCTGCCTCCACGGCCCGGCGCAAGGTACGCGCCGACGCCAAGCCGGCGATCCGCCTCGACGAGTCGCTGCCCATCACCGCGCGCGCCGACGAGATCGTCGAGCTGATCCGCAAACATCAGGTGGTGGTGATCGCTGGCGAGACCGGCTCGGGCAAGACCACTCAGTTGCCCAAGCTATGTCTGGCGGCTGGGCGTGGCGAGGCGGGCATGATCGGCTGTACTCAGCCAAGACGATTGGCGGCCCGCTCCGTAGCACGCCGCGTCGCCGAGGAGCTGGCGACGCCGTTGGGTGATCAGGTGGGTTTCCAGGTGCGCTTCAACGATCAGGTGTCCGATCGCACCCTGGTCAAGTTCATGACCGATGGCATCCTGCTTGCCGAAACCCAGGGCGACCCGTGGTTGAGCGCATACGACACCATCATCATCGACGAGGCGCACGAGCGCAGCCTCAACATCGATTTCCTGCTGGGTTACCTGAAGCGACTGATCGTAAAGCGCCCGTCGCTCAAGATCATCGTCACGTCCGCCACCATCGATACCGCGCGTTTCGCCGAGCATTTCAGCGGCGCACCGATTGTCTCGGTGGAGGGGCGCACGTATCCCGTGGAGGTGCGTTGGCGCTCTGTCGACGACGTTGCGGCGCGACGCGGGCAACGGGCGGGTGACCTGCAACAGGGTGGCGCGGATCACGTGGCGGCGGTGCTGGACGAGATCACGCACGACGATCCGCGTGGCGACGTGTTGATCTTCATGCCCGGCGAGCGTGAGATCCGCGACGCGCATCTGCTGCTGTCGCGACGCCAGTATCGCGAGACCGAAGTGCTGCCGCTGTATGCGCGGCTTTCGGCAGGCGACCAGGATCGCGTGTTCAAGCCCGGCCCCAAGCGGCGGATCGTGCTGGCTACCAACGTGGCGGAAACCTCGCTGACGGTGCCACGCATCCGCTACGTCGTCGATTCCGGGCAGGCCCGCGTCAAGCGCTACAGCCAGCGCAGCCAGCTCGAACGCCTGCACATTGAGCCTGTGTCGAAAGCGGCGGCAGACCAGCGTAAGGGACGGTGCGGTCGCGTCGGCCCCGGTATCTGCTATCGCCTGTACGACGAAGCGGACTACGAAAGCCGCGCCGCCTACACCGACCCCGAGCTGCTGCGTTCGTCGCTGGCCAACGTCATCCTGCGCATGCTGTCGTTGCAGTTGGGCGAGGTGGATGAATTCCCCTTCCTCGATGCTCCCGATCCGCGCGTTGTCGCCGATGGCTATCGGCGCCTCGCGGAAATCTCCGCGATCGACGATGCGCGAAAGCTCACGCCGCTTGGCCGCACCGTGGCCAAATTGCCCATCGATGTGCAGCTCGCGCGCATGTTGGTGGAGGCGCAGGAGCGGCACAGCCTGCGCGAGCTGCTCGCCATCGTGTCCTTCCTCAGCATCCAGGATCCGCGCGAGCGCCCGGCGGACGCGCGCCAGCAGGCCGACACCGCGCACGCCGCGTTTGCCGATCCAAAATCCGATTTCGTCGGTGTGCTCAATCTTTGGCGTGAATACGGCAAAGCGCATGAGGATCTGACCCAGTCGAAACTACGCGACTGGTGTTCGCGCCATTTCCTCAGCTTCATGCGCATGCGTGAATGGCGCGAGCTGCATCGACAGTTGCTGTTGGTGGTGCAGGAATTGGGGTGGTCTTTGGATACTCCCTCTCCCCTGCGGGGAGAGGGTCGGGGTGAGGGGTCAACCTCGCGAAGCACTGCGAAGCCATCGGCAGGCATAGTGGAGAAGATGGGTGGTAGGAAGGTCTCACGCGAGCACCCGCCGCTCACCCCAGCCCTCTCCCAAGAGGGCCGAGGGAGTGAGGATGAAGCCGCTCGCCAGTACGAAGCCATCCACCGCAGCCTGCTCGCCGGCTTGCCGACCCAGGTGGGTCATAAGGACGAGAAGGGTGTCTATCGCAGCACGCGCGAACGCCGCTTCCAGGTATTCCCTGGTTCGGCGTTGTCCAAGGTGCCACCCAACTGGATCTTCGCCGCGCAGATCCTCGATGTCGGCGGCCGTGTGTGGGGCATGATGTGTGCCCGTGTAGAACCGCTGTGGATCGAACAGCAGGCGGCGCATCTGCTGCGTTCCTCCTGTCGGGATCCGCATTGGTCGCGCAAGCGTGGGCATGTCGTTGCGTACGAACAGGTCAGCCTGTTCGGCCTCACCCTGGTCGAGCGTCGTCCGGTGACGTTCCAGAAGCAGGATCCCGCGCTCGCGCATGAGATCTTCCTGCGCGAAGCCCTTACGCGTGGCGATATCGACGCGCGCGCCGACTTCATCCGCGCTAATCAGCGCGTGCTGGAGGATGCGCGCGGTATCGAAGCCAAGCAGCGCCGCGAAGGCCTGCTGCGCAGCGAGGACGAGCTGGTTCGTTTCTTCGAAGGCAAGCTGCCACAGGACATCGCTGATAGCCGTGCACTCGATGCGTGGTATCGCAAGGCGCGTCCGGCAGAGCAGGCGGCATTGCGCTGGTCGCTGGACGATGTCATGAGCGGCGGCGCGGGGCTGGATCCCAAGGCGTTTCCGGCTTCGCTGGATGTGTCACCGATGATCATGGATGGTCGAGTGCCGCGAGCGCAGGATGCGCAGGAGCGGCCGCAGAAGTACCGGCTCGAATACCGTTTCGTGCCCGGCGACGATGCGGATGGTGTCACCTTGCACTTGCCGCTCGCCATGTTGAATGCATTGCCCTCGGCACGCTGCGAATGGTTGGTGCCGGGCTTGCTGGCGGAAAAGGTCGCCGAATTGATCCGTGGCTTGCCCAAGGCGTTGCGACGCAACTTCGTGCCCGCACCGGATTTTGCGCGTGCCTTCGTGGAAGCCGAGGCGCCGCGGGATGAGTCGCTGACCCGGGCGCTCGCTGTTTTCCTCAAGCGCGCGACGGGCGTGGATATCGCCGCCGCGGAATTCGATGCGGTGGAGCTGCCTGCCCACTTCCGCATGCGTTATCGACTGCACGACGAGAACGGCAAGACGCTGGCCACGGGCCGTGATCTGGCTGCGACACGCGCGCAATGGGAAGGGCAGGCACGCGAGGCTTTCTCGCGCAAGACGGACATCGAGCTGACCCGAGAAGACATCGCCAGCTGGGATTTCGAAGCGATTCCGGCACAAGTACGCTCTGCGGGTGGCCTGCTGGCGTTTCCTGCGCTGGTCGATCTGGGTGACGCTGTGGCGCTGCGCGTATTCGAGCGCAGCGACGAGGCACGTGAGGCACACGTGCTTGGCGTGATCCGTCTGCTGCGCAACGCGCTCGCCAGCGACATGAAACAGGCGCGTCGACGTTTGCCGGTGGGCAATCCGTTGGCGCTCAAATATGCCCCGCTGGGCGGCGTGGACGGTCTTCGCGAGGATCTCGTGGAAGGCGGCTTCCAGGATCTGCTTCTGCGCCATTCGCTGGACGTGCGCACCGCAGGGGCCTTCGAGGCATTGCATACGCAAGCCGCGCGCGAATTGTTCGGGGCGGCGGTGGATCGACTGAAGCTGGCCGAGCCCATCATCGAGGCGCAGGCTGAGCTCAAGCCGTGGCTGCAGCCACCGTTGATGGGATTTGCGCGCGCCAGCTACGACGATCTGCGCGAACAACTGGACGCACTGCTTACGTCAGGCTTCCTTCGCGAGCTGCCGACATCGCGGCTGGCGCACTATCCGCGTTACTTGAAGGCGATGCGTCTGCGCGCCGAACGCCTGCAGCAGGATCCTGCCAAGGATCAACAGCGCATGTTGCAGGTGCTGCCGTTCTGGCGGGATTATCTCAAGCACCGCGCGGCGGGAACCGGTGGCCTGGACGAGCTGCGCTGGTTGATCGAGGAGTGGCGCGTGTCGTTGTTCGCGCAGGAACTGAAGACGCCGGAGCCGGTATCTGCCAAGCGCCTGACTCGCGCGCTGGAAAACCTTGCCTGACGTTCACACGCTTTCTGCAGGATCGCATGGTTGCGATCCTGCAGAAGGCAGCTTGCGGGTTACTTCACGCGGCGAACGGTGGCGTTGTCGCTGCAGCCGTCCACGGCCATCATCCAGTTACCCATCAGCGAGCGGCGGATGGTCACCTTCGGATTGTCGGCGTCCGAGCAATAGATCTTGGTCGAGTCGGCTTGCTGCCACACCTGACCATTGTCGAGGGTGAACTGGCCGCGGCCACCGAAGCCCGAGAAGTGGCCCTGTATATGGGCGGTTACCGGTCCGGCCTTTTCGCTGGTGGGGTAGAACACGGGCTTGCCGCTTTCGTCGACCACCTTGGTGACGACCTTGCCGTGACCGCTCAGCCACGCGTCGAGATTCTTGAGCTCGTCCGGCGAGAGCTTGTCCAGGCCAGCTGCCTTGAACTCATCCGGTGTCATGCGCTGCTGCAGCGGCACGTACTGGTCGGCGGCAAAAGACACGGTGGGAACGGCTAGGGCGACACTCATCAGCAACGGCAGCAGGCGGGCCAGACGCATGGGGCAATCCTCTCGGGGACCTAGGGAATAGAACATCGCCGGCGCAGCATACACGGCATGAACCGCCGGTTCATACGCGGGGCAGGCGAAGGCTGCGGGCAAGCCCTAGAATAGATCCATGGTTCAAGCCGCCCTCAACGCAAGCTCGGGTCTCGCCGAGTGGCGCGAACGCGCCGGCAGCGTGCCGCCCTTGTTGGGCGAGGCGCTGGACACCTGTGCACCGCTGCCGGTGAGCCAGGCCGAGTGCGTCGACGTGCTGGAACTGCTGGCCATGCTTGGCTGCGACAGCCAGACCCAGGCGGCCGCACTGTGGTTCGAGGTATCGCGCATCGATCCTGCGCTGTGGGCACTGCGTGAGCCGCAGCTTCCACCGGAACTGCAGCGACTCGTCGGCGGCCAGGTGGCGGCGGAGCGCGTGTGGGCATTGCACGCACAGCATGGCGCCGATCACGGGGCAGAGGGTTTGCGCCGCCTGTTGCTGGCGATCATCCGCGACCTGCGCGTGGTGTTCATCCTGCTGGCCCGGCAACTGGCGCGCATGCGTGCGGCCAGCACTCTGCCGGATGTCGAGCGGCAGCCGCTCGCGCGGCTTACGCGGGACATCCACGCGCCGTTGGCCAACCGTCTGGGTATCTGGCAGCTCAAGTGGGAGCTGGAGGATCTCAGCTTCCGCTATCTGCAGCCGGATACGTACAAGCGTATCGCACGTCTGCTCGATGAGCGTCGCGTTGATCGCGAGGAGTTCATTCGCGAGTCGCTGTCCACGTTGCACAGTGCGCTGGACGCGGCAGGTATTCGCGCGGACCTGGCC
>NZ_JAELTQ010000167.1 GCF_016428905.1 Dyella sp. ASV24
GCTCGATCAGGTCGTCGATCTCCGAGCGCAGGCCAATGCGCAGCGCCACCGGGCGACCGGCCGCCAGTTGCAGGGCTTGTAGCGGATAGGGATCGGCCGGGTCGGAGACGACCAGTCCCACGCCGTCTTCGCCCACACGCACCGGCACCACATGCTGTTGCTTGAGGAAGCGCACGGAAACGTCGAGTTCCGCCGGCGGCATGTCGGGGGCGTCGCGAGCCGCCAACAACGGCGTATCCAGCAACTCCGACCACGCCTCGGCCAAGTCGCGCTCGGACACTAGGCCCAGCCGCGCCATCAGGCCCGTCAGCGTACCGTCGGGGGATTCCTCATGCAGGCGCCGCGCGCGTGCAAGGTCTGTATCTTTCAGCCGGCCCTTGGCCAGCAACTGTCGAAATAGCTGCGTCTCGTCAGCAGATGCCGAGTCGTTACGATGAAGAGCTACAACCTGCGGGGACATGAGCGTTTCCGAACGCAGTGATTCATCACAGGCTGCCACGCCAGGATGACAGATTGTCTTTCACGCAAAAGAACGTGAGAGAGAGCCCCCGCCCTCTCCCACGTTCCACGGCAAAACAACAGCAAGATGGATCAGGTACCCACGCAACCCTGCACGGCGCTCTGCGTGAAGCTGGTGCTCAGGAACGACAGGCCCGTGCCCGAACCGATCTGCGTCGTGTTGGACGTGATGGTCGAGTTGTACGGCGCCCAGATCAGGTTCTGCACAGCGGTCTTGTCCGAGCCGTTGTTGGCGCTGTTGGCCAGCAGGTAGGACACGGCCACGATCGGGTAGCCGCTGGTCGGAGCAGCGTAGGACGACGGATCAACCAGGGCGATGCACTGGGTGCTCGGCGCACCCGAGATGGCGGACATGACCGGACGACCGGTGGTCGGATCCGCGCCGTTGATCACGTAGTTGTAGTTGATCGCGGAGCTGCTGATCGGCAGCGGCGAGGCGCCGAAGTTGGCGATCGGATCCTGACCGTTGACCGTCGCAAAGCTGCCGAGTACGTTGGCGGCGTTGTCGGCTTCCACGTAGGCGATGGTGCCGTCATTGGCAACCACGTAGTTGGCGACGTTCGGGTTGCCGCTCTGACCCACCCAGTTGCTGGGCAGGGTCGGCTGATACTTGGCGACCACGTTGGTGAATGCCTGGTCCGTCACGAAGTGCGAGCTGGCCGTGCCGCCGCAAACAGCGGACAAGTGGTTGCTGAAGCCGAACGTGGTGCCGCTGCCGTCCGAGCGATAGACGACGTTGATCGGGCCGGTGACGCTGGAGATCTGGTTCCAGTTGGTGATCTGACCGGAGAAGATCTGGCAGACCTGCGCATCGGTCAGGTTCAGCGAGGAAACGCCGGCCTTGTTGAAGCCAATGGCAATCGCGCCGGCAACGGCCGGGAATTCCACCGGGTAGCTGGACGGACGGTTGCTGCGGTAGTTGCTGTAATCGGTGGCGCTGAGCGGCGAATCCGCACCGGCGAAGTTCGGCTGGGTCAAATCGCTACGGCCTACAGCGGCAGCGCCGAAGCCGGTCGGCGTAGCCGAACCATCCGGGCAGGCGTTCTGGACGTTGTAGGAGGTGCCACCGATGGTGCCGCCAGCAAGGATGTTCTTGCCAGCGCCGCTGCCCGTCTGGCAGTAGGAGGTCTGCGGGTTGCCGGTCTGGGCGGAGTACACGTACAGGAACGAACCGGTGGTCGGGGTGATCTGGCGATGCGTGGCATCACCACCGTAACCCAGCGCCGGCAGGGTGGCGCCACCGCCAACCAGCGTGGTGCCAGCGTGAGCCGCAGAAGCAACGGCGGCAAAGCCGAGAACCAGTGCACCCGCGAGCGTCTTCATGCGGGTATTTCCATTGGACCCGAAAATCATGACTTACCCCTTGGCAGAAATACCTCCGGAATGGAGGCCTAATACTTTTTACGTTTGCGCAGTGACATCACGATTAAAATTAAAAGTAATCACAAATGACGACAGCATGACTCTTGCTATTTTTTAATTTAGACAAATTAGCCATGAAACAAACCATGTCACCAACGTGATGAGGACATGAATTTATTATTTAAATAAAAATCACAACGAAAATCACACTTTGCGCTAATCAATGAATTCGCGAATCATGGTGGCGACCTCCATATCGAGTCCCGGACGCTTGGCAAGATCACTGAGGTCCACGCGGCTCATTTCGCGCACAACGCTACGCAAGGCGCTACGCCGCCCTTCCTGGCACCATACGTTGAATACAGGGATCAACGAGATGAGCACATCCGCGCAGGGATCATCCGGCACAGGATCGATTTTCCGCCGGAGGCGATTGCGAACCACATAACTGGAGCGCGCATGCCATGCAATGACGGGATAGTCGAGCAACCGCTTTGAAAATGCCCTATTGCACTGATTAATCAACCTCTCGGCAGCTTTTTCCTGGTGCGCATCAATCAGATGCCTTAATACCATTGAAAATGCGGCCAAACGCCCACCATCCCCGCTGTTACAGGGTGCATCCATGGCTATCATCGGTTGGTGTGAATAAACCTACAAGACGTCCATTATCTAAATCCATCAATGGACACGCAGAACCTTATCCGATGCCATGTCGTGCATCGGGTGATCACCCTCCGGCCTCCCATGCCCGAGCGACCAGATGTCATTGCATGGAAGCGGCTCCGGCACGCGCGCTGCCAATGGTTGTCTGCGGCACGCGTGCTTCGCATTCACGTCCATGTTTTCTCTCACTCCGCGAGTCGAGCGCGTTCCTCCGGCGTCAATTGGTTACGCGCGCGCGCACTGAGTTGTCCGGCACCAAGCACCTGCACGGGGCTGTTGGGGTCGTAGCGACGGCGGCGATCCTTGTCGTCAACGCTACCGGTGCCATCACCAAAGCCCAGCACCTGCACGGAGATCACCGAAGGCATCTTGTTCCGCGCATCGTCCTGCTGTTGCCGGTTGGCATCGTCCACGGCCTTGGTCACGGCATTGGCGGCGGCGCTGGCTGCATTCAGTGCACCGACATTGACCGATGCCGCAACCGGCACACCGATCTTCTCACCCTGCACCTGGATGTTGTCGGCGTTAGCTACTTGTGCTGCTGCCACAATCAGGTTGCCGGAGACGCGGATGCCCGCATCACCCGCATCCACCGTACCGCGCGGCGCGATCAAGTAGACGTTGCCCGTGGGGGCCCCCGGAACAGTCTGCAGCGTCGCAATGCCCGCGCCGCTCACTTGGCCACGCGCATCGATGCGGCACCAGGCGTCGATCGTGCACAGGTATGTCGGCGGCGGAATTTCAGCCGTGGTCTTGGCACCTTGGCCGGCGTTGATGTCGCCATTGGAGCTCCACATCACCAGGTTGCCGCCCTGCTCCGTAAAGATGCGGCTTTGTGCCAGCAACACGCTGCGATCGGTGAACATGTTGATGTCACCCTTTTCTAGCGTCAGCACACCCATAGTGTTCGGGCCCGCCACGATCTGACCGTTCTGGGTGATCACCGGCGGTGCCGACGCGCTGCCCAGCAAGGCCTGCCCGCCGGGACCGAGGATGGCGATATTGCCGCCCTGCTGGGTCTGGATGGTGGAACTGCGAATATCCAGGTCACCCGTATCCACGGTCTTCGCCGCGCCGTTGATGCCGCCCTGTCCTGAACCATTGGCGGTGTAGCCGTAAGCCGCCGGGAATAACGTGTCGATGGCGGTATAGCCGCGCGCGTATTGCCCGTAGTACGGGCTGGCCGGATTGTTGTAGTCGGCGCCCACCTGGGCCAGGATCTTGAATACCGCTTCCGTTACAAACTGGCGCTGCACGTAATCAGGCTGTTGATTGAACAACTGGCGTGCTTGATCCGACGTCAGACTGACGGTGATCTTGTCCTGCGCATAACCGGTATCCACCACCTGGCCTGCTTCGCGGCGCTCCATGAAGGTCACCAGATCCGGCATCAGGTTCACACCGTTCGTCGTGCCGTCCACGTAACTCGCCATAAAGCTGTTGACCGCAACACCCGGGCCGACGCCGAACAACACATCGACATCGGCACTCTCATGCGGCAGGTACGGATTGATGGCATTGCCAATGGTATCGATGCCCGTGTATCGAATGTCCCCAGTCAGCAGTGAACTACCTGTCGTCGCGATCTCCTGTTGACTGCTCAAGGGCCCGATATTGCGCCCCGCTTCAACCAGGAAAGTACCCGGACCGCCGAGCAGCAACGCGGGAACGAGTTGATAGGCCCCCGGATCGCTTCGGCTAGGGTTGAAATTGAAGTAAGCAGTGATGGGGGTGTCATAGATATCCCGGCCCGCCGCGATACGTGTGACATCCGCATCATGCAACTGCTGCCCCACAAAGGACAGGTTGGCAATATCCCTGCCCGCGTAGATGAGTGCGGGCTTGTTCGGAAGTACCTGCAAGGAGCGGTACTGAAAGCCATTGGTTGCCTGGATGCCGTCGAGCACATCACCCTGCAAGGCGTAGATCCGCACGGGCTGGCTATCAGCCGCATGCAAAGGATCAGCCGAGTGCAGCAGCGTAGGCGTCTGACCGCTCAGGTAGCCATAACGCCACAAGCCAAGAAAGTTAGACGAACCATTGATACCGTAGGGCGAAAGCGCCGAAGGAAGCTCATCAGCCGGCGCATCGATCAGGCCCAGGTTGTACGCAGAGGTACCGTTGTACTGCAGGGTGTAGACCTGTTGGCTAAGCTCGACATTATCGGCGGCCAACAGCGTCAGATTACCTTGCGCCGAGGGATACAGCGCGCCCGGCCCCCGCACATCCACACTGCCTGACAGCGCCTGCAAGTTCAGAGTCGATGGCAGGATCATTCCAGGATCCAACTGAGTCCCTCCCCCTTGCTCGGCACCATAGCCGAATAGGTTGGCGGGGACGCTAAGGCTATCGAGCACGACGTCGCCCTGGTTCGAGCTCACCTTCACTGCAGAATTCGCGCTGTAGCTCTGGGAATCGAACTGACCGGACGGGGCCAATATCGTGATCGTGTTACCCGGCGAATTGTTGGAGCCCGCCAGATAGGAAGGGTTGTAGATACCACCGATATCAGCGCCCAGGCGTGCCTGCACGTTGAACTGGGCATCCTGCAGCGCCAGCAGTGTGGACACTGGGCTGGAGATGCCGCCAAAGGCGAAGTTCGTCGAAGGCGTGGTGTAGCCGAGATTGCTGCCGATCAGTCCGCCGGCCTGGATATCGGCCTGGCCCTTGGCGACAAAGTACGTACCGCTAAGAATGTCTCCACCCGCGTTGACGCTGAGGTTGCCACCGCCCAGTGTGGTGATGCTGGTCTTGCCTGCATTGGCGACCCACGTTGTCGGCAGCGACACCGATAGCTGACTGATGTCACCACCCGCGGTCACCGAGACATTACCGCCCAGGCTCATCACGCCCTGACCAAAATTGGCGAAGTTGATCGACGAGGCCGAGCCATCGGCGGTATTGGCTGTCTGCATCCATGGCCACCAGTACTGCGAGATATCCGAGCCGGCCGGCCCCTTGGTCACATTGCCCGTACTATCGACCGCCTCCTGGATCCCATAGATGCTGCCCTTGGCGGTCAGGCTCAGATCACCACCACCCACCGGATTCACCTGTCCCGTACTGAGCATGTACGGAATCGTAGAATCAAGAGCGTTGAGCCAATTGGGACGGATCACAGAGACGCTGGTATTCACACTGGTCCCGTCCGCCGGGACGCCGGCGGTATAGACCACCGCTGGCGCACTGTCGTCCAGCCAGTCGATGTTGCCGCCGGAGGCAATATCGATAGAGCCACTGCCCGTGCGCACGGTGGTCGGGAACAGCAGCGTCTTGCCGTTGTACTTGCTTTGTACGGGTGCGGTCAGCGAATCAACCACGGCGAAGTGCCCATCGAACTGCACGTCACCCACATCCGCATTCGTCGCCAGCGGATCAGCCGTACCTGACTGCGCACCCGCCACCAGGCGATAGGACGTGCTGGATCCGCCCAACAGCGTGGCCGACGCCAGCGAAGCCGGGCTACCCAGCGATGGCATGTTCGACGGATTGTTGTTCGCCGCGCTGCCTGGCACGTAGATGGTCGCTGGACCTGTTCCTCCGGTAGCCGCATTGGACGCAGGCGCAAACGGGGCATAGAACAACTGCGATCCGGCCGACCGATTGCCGACCTTGTTCGCGACGTAGTTGAAGTAGGTGCTATGCCCCGTCAGGTACGTCGCGTAGTCAGTGGTGTACTGCGTGTAGTTGGTGTCCACCGGCAACAGCAGCGGCGACGGCGTGGTAAGACGCTTGCTCGCCGGGTTGCTTGCGAAATTGCTCGACAACCACGTCTGGTAATCACCCACGTAGGTGGCGTAGGAGGCGTAGTTCGCCGGGTTGGGTGCAATCAACGTGGTAGGGCTGTACGTCATGAATTGATACACGCTGTACAGATTCAGCCACGACGATGGTGTCGCCGACGATCCGTTGCCAAACTCCGCGATATAGCCTTCGTAGTTCGTGTAGTAATTGGCAGACTGACCCGCCAAGGGTGCCTGCAAGGGCTGGTAGTACGGGTCGTTAGCGATGTTCGCCGTGCCGCCGCCCGGCGTCTGTCCCGGCAAGCTGCCGGATTTCAGGATGATCGTGCCGTTCCAAAGCCCCTTCTGGTCCAGGTAGGCCTGTGATGTCCGATACGCCGTGAGTGCAGCGTTATAAGCGGGATCAGTGGGGTCGGCTGCCGGCGCAAACGGAGCGTAGAACAACTGCGATCCGGCCGACCGATTGCCGACCTTGTTCGCGACGTAGTTGAAGTAGGTGCTATGCCCCGTCAGGTACGTCGCGTAGTCAGTGGTGTACTGCGTGTAGTTGGTGTCCACCGGCAACAGCAGCGGCGACGGCGTGGTAAGACGCTTGCTCGCCGGGTTGCTTGCGAAATTGCTCGACAACCACGTCTGGTAATCACCCACGTAGGTGGCGTAGGAGGTGTAGTTCGCCGGGTTGGGTGCAATCAACGTGGTAGGGCTGTACGTCATGAACTGATACACGCTGTACAGATTCAGCCACGACGATGGTGTCGCCGACGATCCGTTGCCAAACTCCGCGATATAGCCTTCGTAGTTCGTGTAGTAATTGGCAGACTGCGCCGTCAGTGGCGCCTGCAAGGGCTTGTAGTACGGGTCGTTGGCGATGTTTGCCGTGCCGCCTCCTGGCGTCTGTCCCGGTAAGCTGCCGGATTTCAGGATGATCGTGCCGTTCCAAAGCCCCTTCTGGTCCAGGTAAGCCTGCGACACCTGATACGCCGCGAGCGCGGTCGCGTACCCGTTGTCCGACACCGGCGGCGTGGGCGGATTAGCCAGCGTCGCGCCATTGTTCTGCTGATAGAAGCCGTCCGTAATGCTGGCCTGGATATCAAGATCGCCCGCCGCACTAACTGTCAGGATGGGCGCCATTCCCTGATAGCGATACGCCAGCGTGATGCTTCCATTGCTTTGCGTAGTACCAGCGCCGAGGTTCCAGTTGGTGAGTACCGAGATCTTGCCTTGCTGGCTGTCGTTGAGGGCGCTGACGAGCTGGATGCCCGGTCGCACCTGCACATTGGCGATACCCGCAAAGCGATTGCCAAAACTGTACCCAGGCTGCTGCACATAGCTCATCAGCGTGCCGGCGCCTTTGCTGGCATCCCCATCGACATAGCCAAAGAAACCCGTGTGTGCGCTATCGACCTTGTCGGGGATGAAGTAGTCGTTCTGCAGATACTTTGCCAATGTCGCTGCATCGGTCGGCGCCGCCAGCACGTTGCCGGATGCGTCGGCCCACTTACCCGACACCATCGCGCCGCCGCCATTGGCCGCATACCAACCCGCCGGATCGATGATGCCGTCGAAGTGCTGCGCACCGGTGGATGTGTCCTTCGTGCTCCAGGTGGCGTAAGGCTCGATGGTGACGACGCGCGCACCCTTGATGCTGCTGGCATTGTCGACGGCAATGCGCACATCGCCATTGCTCAGCAATGGCGCACGCAGACTTACCGAGCCACCGGAGAAATCATCGGACGAGCCACCCGATACATCGACGACCGCACCACTGCCCAGGTGGACATAGCCGGAAGCCGTCGGCACGACGTTTTCGTAACCGTAAGTGGTATTGGTCGATCCATCCGTAGTACCGCTGGTGCCCAAGGTCACCGTGCCGCCGCGTTGCGCAGGCACGTCGCTGGTGGCGATCAGGCTGCCTTCGACGTCCACGCCCTTGTTGCCGTACAACGTGATGCTGGTGCCGTAGTGGCCTGCGGCGTTAACGGTGCCATCGATCAGCACCTGACCACCACCCACATCGCTGGCGCTACCGCCGTTGGCGCTTAGGTAAACCCGCTGTGCGGTTAAGGTATGCCCCGCCGAAAGCATCAGGTTGCCAGCGCCGCTGGTGACCTGGAACAGGCCTGTCGCCCCAGCAGCGGCAGCCGTATCGACAACGGCATCGAGATTGACAGCGTTGTCACTTCCCAAGGTGAAATAGCCCGCGCGATAGCTGCTGTTTGCACCGCCGGTTAGTGAACCACCAAACGTTGCCTGCGTACCGGCCTGGATGTTCAGGCTGCCAGCGTCACCGCCTGCGCTGGCGCCAGAAAAGTCGAGCGATGATCCGGACGCGAGATTCACCGCGCCATGGTCGGAGGTGATGCTCAGCGCACCGCCGGGTGCATACGTCGTGGTGTCGTAGAAAGTCTTGTTGATGCCCGCCACGGAGAGCTTGCCACCGTTACCCACGTTGACGTCGCCCTGGGTAGCCTCGATGGTGAGGTTGCCGGCCGATGCGGCCACGTTGGTGCCAATGGATACGGCGCTACCGGTAAGTTGCAGCGCGCCCCCCATCACCCCACTGGGCAAGGTGCCCGGCGTACCGGTGATATTGAACGTGTCCGTGGTGATCAACGCGCTGCTCGACGCGTTGTCGGCGAGCAGCCAGGGTGTATTGAGGTTGACGTTGGCCTGGCCAAAGTTGAAGGAGCCGCTGCCCTGCCCCTTCATGCCCTGCGCCGCCGTAGCGGAGAACCCACCGAAGCCGCTTAAGCCCGTCGTGCCGTTACCGAAGTCGAGTTCGTTCGCACGGATCGAGAGCTGTCCGCTACCCGGCGTAAAACTGGCATTGGCCGCACCGAGATCATTGGAAAGCAGCAGATGATCGGCTTCGATACTGACCGCGCCGCCATGATTGGCAAACGTACCGCCACTCAAGCTCAAGTCATGGTCAAGGTCGATATCGACATCGCCATAGAAATTGATGCTTCCGCGACTACGTAGCGTCACGCTCTGTGCGCCACGCAGCAGGTTGAGCGTCTGCGGGCCGATCACGAAACCGCCGGTGCCCTGCGCCAGCGACGCATTGCTACCCAGGAACGAAATCAGATTGCTATAGCTGTCGATGGCCTGGGCCGACAGTGCGGCCGTCTCGTCGACGGTAGTCGCGCCGGTGGCATCCAGTGTGAGCGCGCTGCCGCCCGCCACCCGCGCACCCGCGCCAATGGAGAGCTGGCCCACGCCTGTGGTCGACGTGTTGTTACGAACGATGCTCGCCGCGCCATTCTGCGACACGCGCAACAACGCACCATCACCGTCGACCGCCGCAATGGGATTGCCCTTGGCATCCGTGCCAGCCACCGCGCCGAAGATCAGCGGAACGCTGGTCGCACCCGATCCGTTACCTGTGGCCGTCAACGCGCTGCCCGCCTGGAGCACCACGCCTTGCGCACCCGCATGACCC
>NZ_JAELTQ010000168.1 GCF_016428905.1 Dyella sp. ASV24
TGCGGGCGGCCGTCCCTTCATGGATCTCTACGCCACGCTTTCCCACACCGACGTGGTAGCCGCCAAGCTGTTCTGGCCGGTTGATTCGATGTCGCCAGCTGCTGTGCAGTGGCTGGATCAGGCGCTGGTCGCCGGCAAGATAGATCACGGCGATGTGCTCGTGCGCGGTGACCTGAAAGACTGGCCGTTCCACCAGAACGAAGGCCGCTTCGAGGCTCGTGCCGAGATCAACGGGCTGGAGCTGGACTACGGACGCGATTGGCCGCACGCGGAGAACGTCAATGCCGTCGCCAACTTCATCAACGGTGGCATGTTCGTTGAGGTGAGTCAGGGGGAGTCGCTAGGCAATAAGGTTGATCGAGCCGTCGCGCTGATCCCGGAACTGGGCCATACCGTGCTCGACCTCAACGTCAGTGGCAGCGGTACGGGCGCAAGCATGATGGACTTCGTGCAGCGCAGCCCCATCGGCATGCATCACACCGACATCCTGTCCAAGCTGAAACTGGGTGGCACGGGCGCTTTCGACTTCCATCTGTCCCTGCCGGTGGCTGACGCAAGCAATCTCATCCTCAACGGCAGGGCGCAGCTGAAAGGCGTGGATTTCAACGCGCCGGAATGGAACCTCAGCCTCGACAAGCTGACCGGCCCGGCGACGTTCGACAAGGCGGGCTTTCATGCGGGCCCGCTCGATACCAGTTTTCGAGGGCAGCCTGCGAAGCTCGATCTCGCTATCGCCAGTGCAACCGGACAGCCCAATACGGTGCTATCGGCCAAGCTGGCTGGCCGGTTCAGCATGGCTGAGCTCACACAGGGCTACAAACAGCTCAACTGGCTCAACCAGGTGGCGACCGGGCGCAGCGATTTCACCGTTGGCTTCAATATCCTCAACACCCCGGGCTCGGCGGCCGTCACGCAGCAGCTCAGTGTGGATTCCATGCTCAACGGCATGGCTTTGGATTTCCCCGTACCGCTGAAGAAGTCCGCGGACGACGCCTTGCCGCTTCATCTGGACATGAACCTGCCCATGCAGGGCAGCGATTTGCAACTGAGCATGGGGCAGGTCGTGCGGGCACGCATGCGTCTGCCGCAGAACGACAGCCAATCGCTCGCGGCGACCTTCGCCTTTGGCACCAAGGCGCCGGATTCCGTGCCCGACAAGGGCATTCGTATCCGCGGGCGGCCTGCCAAGCTCGATGTGACGGGATGGACCCAGTACGCCGCGGCGGGCGGCAGCAGCAACGGTCCTGGCCTGGAAAGTATCGACGTGAACGCCGAGCAGGCGATGGTGTTTGGCCATCCGTTTGCGGGCATGCATTTGCTCGCCACCTCGCAGCCTGACGGGCTGGTGGTGGATGTCGACAGCGCCGGGTTGGCCGGCCGCTTCAACGTGCCGCTCGCTGATCTTGGGCGGCGTGGTGTCACGGCACGCCTGCAACGGCTGTACTGGCCCAAGGACACAGCGCTTCCCAAGAAGGGCGATGCGGCTGCGGCAGAGACGGCGCCAGGGCAAGGCACGGCTACGGCATCGTCGGCGAATGCTGCTGTGCCAGCCGTTAACCCTGCCGCGACGGGCATCACGCCCTCGGCGCTTCCGCCATTCCATCTCTGGGTGAGCGACCTGCGTTTCGGTGATTCCAAACTAGGCGACGCGCGTTTGGAGACTTGGCCGACCGATCGTGGCATGCATATCGATCAGTTGCGTACCTTGTCACGAGGCGTGCAGATCAACGGCGTCGGCGATTGGAACGGTACGGCGGGCGACAGTCACTCGCATATGCGCATCGATTTCGCTGCCGACAATATGGGCGACATGCTGGGTGCGTTCGGCTACGAGGGGCTGCTTGCTGGCGGCAAGGTGCGTGCGCAACTCGATGCAACCTGGCCCGGTGCACCGTCCGCCATGGAACTGGGCACCATGGATGGCAAGCTGAGCATCAACATTACGGACGGCCGCATGCCTGAAGTAGGTCCGGGTGTGGCGCGCCTGTTTGGCCTTGTATCTGTGCTTGAGTTGCCGCGTCGTCTGTCGTTCGATTTCGGCGATGTGTTCGGCAAGGGGCTCGCCTTCGACGCTATCGTTGGTGATTTCAAGTTAGGTGACGGCAATGCCAACACCGACAATCTGCAGATTCGCAGCCCGGCGGCAGAGATTTCGATCAAGGGCCGCACCGGCGTTCGCGCCAAGGATTACGACCTACAGGTGCAGGCCATTCCGCACGCCGGCAACAGCCTGCCGGTAGTGGGGGCGTTCGTGGGTGGTCCCATCGGTATCGCGGCCGGCTTCGTCGCGCAGGGGCTGTTGGGACACGGCATCAACCGTGCCGCCAGCGCGCACTACAAGATCAGCGGAAGCTGGGACAAACCCGTGATCACCGCGCTCGAGAAGAAGGACGAGCCCGTCACGCCGACGGTATTGCCGAACGCGGCTCCGTTAGCTGCGCCAGCCCCGGCAAGTAGCAGCGCACGGTGATTTTGTTGCGTCGTAGGAGCGCATACCTGCGCTCCTACGACTGCTCGTTTCAGGCCGCCGGATCGCGCGGCTTGGTGCTGCCACGGAACGGGAACAACTGCTGGCGCACGAAACCATCCGGCATGTAATCACCCACGACGCCGTAGTGCTCGGGGAATTTCTTGGTCGACTTCACGGCCGTGCCAAACACGTAATCAAGAAAGGCGTAGTGCGCGGCGTAGTTCTTGTCGATGGCTTCGTCGTCAGACGCGTGATGCCAATGATGGAAGTTCGGCGTCACGATGAGGTACTTCAGCGGCCCCCACGGCAGGTGCACGTTGGCGTGGTTGAACACCGCCTGGAAGCCCACCACGATAATGTAGGCATTCATCACGCCCTCGCTGAAACCGAGGATGTAGAGCGGCGCCAGCACAGCCACTCGCGTGAAGATCAGTTCAAGCATGTGCTGGCGCGAACCGGCTAGCCAGTCCATCGTTTTCACCGAATGGTGCACAGCGTGGAAACGCCACAGGAACGGCACCTCGTGATAGGCGCGGTGCGTCCAGTACTGGGCAAGGTCTGCGACGAGGATGCACAGCAGCAACTGCGGCACGAACGGCAAATGCTTCACGTATTGCTGGAAATCGCTGCTGACCAGCCAGCCAAACAGATGGTGCAGCAGGAAGTTCACCACCAGCAGCGCCAGGCCGACGATGAAATGATTCACTGCGAAATGCTTGAGGTCGGTCTGCCATTCCTTGCGGAACAGCGTCTGGCCCTTGTAGAGCGGAAACAGCTTTTCGATGACCACGAAGATCAGCGTCGAGCCGAGCAGATCCAGGATGAACCAGTCCAGCCCGATATACGGTGTGTGATCCGGGAAATTGCCCACCGGTACGCGTGAGCCACCCAGCGCCGTCGCCACGATCACCAGCGCGAACGCCACCATGCTCAATTGTCGCGCACGGCCAAGAATGATGTTTGCCAGTGACATGCCACCGGAGATGAGCAGAGCGGCCAGCAGCAGCTGGCGAAGCAAATCCACCGAATACTTGTGCCGCAGGTCCGGCGTGGTCAGGTACTGGGGAAAGTGAAACGCCAGCACGCCCAGCAGACACAGGAAGCCCAGCGACAGGGCGATCACGCTGCTGATCTTGCCCATGCCCGGCTTGAGTTCACCGTCCCTGTGCAGCAGTTCGCGGGTTTCCTCAATGGGGGCCTTGATGGCGCGGTCGATGACCTTGTTGGCCAGCGGTTGCCGGGGGGTATCGCTCATACGTGATCCTTCACATGCTCGTCATAGACACGGCCCGCATCCTACCCGCTGGGGCGGTGCAGCTCCATGAGACCGGGGCCTGTAGCGTTAACGGGCCCAGGCTTTAAACCCCCGTCTGGCGGCCCCAACTTGGTAAAGTCCCCTTTTTCGCATACGGCACCGACTTCATGGATTCCCTGATCGCGCAGGCAGAACGTCGCCTGCTGTCGCCGGGCGGCTTGGCCGCCACCGACCTTGACCGCGTCTTCAACCAGCTGATGGGCCCCTCCATCGACGCCGCCGACCTGTATTTCCAGCATTCCCGCAGCGAGTCCTGGGTGCTGGAGGAGGGCATCGTCAAGGACGGCAGCCATTCCATCGAGCAGGGCGTGGGTGTGCGCGCGATCAGCGGCGAGAAGACGGGCTTCGCCTATTCGGACGAGATTGTGCTGCCCCAGCTGCTGGAGGCCTCCAAGGCCGCTCGCGCCATCGCCCAGGGTGGCAACGGCGCCGGCAGGCCGCTGGCGCTGAACGGTGCGCGCCAGCTGTATCCGGCCATTGATCCGGTCGAGAGCCTGCCTAACCCCGACAAGATTGCCCTGTTGCGCGAAGTGGACGCCTACGCGCGCTCCCGCGATCCGCGCGTAAAGCAGGTCATCATCAGCCTGGCGGCCACCATGGATACCGTGCTGGTGGCGGCCTCCGACGGCACGCTGGCTGCCGACGTGCGACCGCTGGTCCGACTGAATGTCGCCGTGATCGTGGAGCACAACGGTCGGCGTGAGCAGAGCCATGTGGGCGGCGGCGGCCGCTACGGTTACCGCGAGCTCCTCGAAAACGGGCGCGCCATGGCTTTCGCTGATGAGGCGGTGCGTCAGGCCCTGGTGAACCTGGAGGCGGTCGATGCGCCAGCCGGCAGCATGCCGGTGGTCCTTGGGCCTGGCTGGCCGGGCGTGCTGCTGCACGAGGCCATTGGCCACGGGCTGGAAGGCGATTTCAACCGCAAGGGCAGCTCAGCCTTCGCCGGCCGCATCGGCCAGCGTGTGGCCGCGCCGGGCGTCACCGTGGTGGACGACGGCACCCTGCCGGGGCGTCGTGGCTCGCTCAGCGTGGACGACGAAGGCACGCCCACTGAGTGCACCACACTCATCGAGGACGGCATCCTCAAGGGCTACATGCAGGACAAGCTCAATGCCCGGCTGATGGGCATGGCGCCCACCGGTAATGGTCGCCGCGAATCTTTCGCGCAGCTGCCCATGCCGCGCATGACCAACACCTACATGCTCGCCGGCCAGCATGACCCGCAGGAGATCATCCGCTCGGTGAAGAAGGGCCTGTACGCCGTGAACTTCGGTGGCGGCCAGGTGGACATCACCAACGGCAAGTTCGTGTTCTCCGCCAGCGAGGCTTACCTGATCGAAGACGGCAAGGTCACCCGCCCGGTGAAGGGCGCGACCCTGATCGGCTCCGGCCCCGACGTGCTCACCCGCGTCTCCATGATCGGCAACGACCTTGCCCTCGATGAAGGCGTGGGCGTGTGCGGCAAGGACGGCCAGAGCGTGCCGGTGGGCGTGGGCCAGCCTACGCTGAAGGTGGACGCGATGACGGTGGGTGGCACAGCTTCCTGAACCCGGCCGGCGCACTTTCGTCGCCGGCCAGCTCTGTGTGAAGATCTTGATGGAACCACAGGAATGGTCCGTTACGTCATCTCATGGAAGGAGGAAGGATGCGTTCGCGTATTCGTGGGTTGGTCGCCGTCACGTGCATTGCCCTAAGTTGGTCAATGGGTGTTGCCGTTGCCACCGAGCAACAGCCACCAATGGACCAAGATTCGCTCAACCCCTTCACTACGGAAGAAGTGGTCGCCTTCCTGCAGGCGGCCGCGAAGGCGGATGCGATCGTGGATCCGATGCAGCGTTGCCTGCAATTTCCCAATCCGCCCCGTAGTCATTGGAAAGCGCAAAGCGTCGAAGCCTATTGCACGTATCGCTTCCAGCCGACGCTGAGTTTCCACGAGTTCAAATCGCTGATCGAGTCCGGAAAAGCCGCCGAAATCGATCAGCGTTTGAGCGACTGGGCTGCGGACCCTAAGCACCACCCGGAATCGTTCTGGCATTTCCTCAGTGGGATGTTTGGGCGGGAAACCGACGTCTCGCGACGCCTGCTTGAAAGCTGGAAGCAGCAGTGTCCGCAAAGTGCATACGCGCATGCGGCCAGTGGCTATAGCTTTCTTATCGCCGCATGGAATGCACGTGGAAATGCGTACGCCTCGGACACCCAAGATTCGAATTTTGCAGACATGAATCGGATACTGCCGAGAGCAGAAGGTGATCTGCGCATGGCGGCCAAGCTCGACCCAGCGCTGGTTCTCCCTTACGCCGTGATGATCAAGGCAGGCATGCTCGTAACCGATCAGGCGCTGATGAACGAGGCCGTGCATGATGGGTTGCGCGTCGGCAACGGCAGCCTGCCGCTATACAGCGCTATGTCGCTGGCGGTCGCGCCGCGCTGGGGTGGGTCAGTCGAGGCACAGGACCAGTTGCTCAAGGCTATCGACACGGAAATGCCCATGCACCCGTTGTTGCATACAGTGCGCACCTCGATCCTAGTGGATCAATCGGATCTTTTCGCCTGCGATTGCCGCTCTGTCTTGGAGCAAGCGGCTTACCGCAAGGCCTTCGATGATGTCGGGGCGTATCGGGAGCTTTTTTTTGCTGGCAGGAACGCGCTGGACCATGGGCACAACGAGATAGCGGTGGTCTATCTCACGGAGGCGTTCCGGTTTGATCCCAAGGATCAGGGAGTGCAAGAGGTCAGGAGCAAGGCGCTTGCGTCATTCTCGCGGCTCCTGGCGATGCCACCCGCGGATGGGCGGCCAGGTAAAGAGTCGCCATAACCATAGAACGAAAACTCATTTCGCTTTTGCCGCGGCGCGTCAGACATTGTCAGCTGCGGGCCTCCCATCGGCCGCTCGGACGTCCAGACGTCCGGATTCATCTGGGCGAGGGGCAAGGCGATGAGTGACGCGACACAGGTTTTGCAGGGCAAGGCCAGGGCCCAGGCAGCTGGCCCGCGCTCCGCGCGCTGGGGCGTGTTCTCCAACGAGGACTGGTGGTCGGTATGGATCGGCCTGCTGGTGATCGTGGTGGCCTGGGCTTTGTTCGCCAGCGGCGGCAGCCTTAAATGGCTGGCGGTGGCGCCAGCGAAGTGGAAGACACTCGCTGACGCATGGCAGGGCGTTGCATCGCACTGGCCGAATTACCTGGCGTTGTTCGCGGCGTTCGCGCTGCTGTTCGGCACAGGCCTCGCCGTGCTCGGGCATTCGTTGTCGCGTTTCCTGCCGTCGTTCCTGATCCTGTTTATAGTCTCGCTGCTGATCTTTAACGCGTCAGCGTGGACCGAGGCCTCGCGCTACAACCTCGAAGCGCCTTTGCTGGCGTTGGCGCTCGGTCTGGTGGTGTCGAATACCGTGCGGCTGCCAGAGTGGTTTCAGTCGGGTCTGCGCGTGGAGTTCTACATCAAGGTGGGCATCGTGCTGTTGGGTGCGACCTTGCCGCTGACCTTGCTGTTCTGGGCGGGTCCGGTGGCCGTGGGGCAAGCAACCATTGTGTCGCTCGCCACGTTCTTCAGCATCTTTTTCGCGGGCAAGGCATTAGGGCTCGATAAGCGTTTTGCGGCCGTACTCGGCGTTGGTGGCGCGGTGTGCGGCGTTTCCGCTGCGATCGCCAGTGGCGGTGCCGTGCGCGCGCGACGTGAGGACACGTCGGTAGCGATCACGCTGGTGGTGGTGTGGGCCATCGTGATGATCTTCGTGCTGCCGTTTGTGTCGCGGGCACTGGGCCTATCCACCGCCGTGGCTGGTGCATGGATTGGCACCTCCGAGTTCGCGGATGCGGCGGGTGTTGCCGCGGCACAGGCTTATGGCGATGCGGCGCGCAATGCGGGTGGCGCTATTGCTGGCGCTCCCGATGCTGCCGTGCAGGCGTTCACCCTGATGAAGGTGGTGGGGCGTGATATCTGGATTGGCATCTGGGCGTTCGTGTTGGCCTGGGTGGCGACCACGCGATGGAATACCTCTGAAACCGGTGTGCAGGCGAAAGCCGACGCGCGTGAGATCTGGGCGCGCTTTCCGAAATTCGTGTTCGGTTTCGTGCTTGCTTCGGCCTTGGTGACATGGATTGCCAGCCACTACTCGCTGGCCGATTACCGCAAGGTGGTGACGCCGGATCTGGTTGCACCCATCAGTACATTACGTACCTGGGCCTTCACGTTTTGCTTTCTGAGCATCGGGCTTACCACGCGCCTGCGCTCTTTGGCGTCCACGGGCTGGCGACCACTGTTGGCATTCACGGCAGGTGTAGTGGTGAACGTGATCATCGGCTACGTACTCTCGGTGCACGTGTTTGCCGACTATTGGAACGGGTTAGGCGGGTGACTGCCGCCGTTATCCAGGATGCGCGTTGTGAGCGCTGCCGCTTCCGTCGTGATGATCCGCGGGTGACGGAACAGCGCCTACCAGGGCTGACGTCATTCGGGTCGGCTTATGGAGCGAGTATCGGGTCGAGCGCGTTGTGCGAGTGGCACGATTGCTTCGTGTCGCCGCGGGATACGTGTGCGCAGTTTCGCCCGAACCAGGAATGAAGCAGGGTCGCGCACCCGTGCGCGACCTGCGAAACCTTAGTCTTCGTTCTCTTCCATGCCGTCGACGTCACCTTCGTCAGCGATGGTGTCGTCGGCATCGCTGCTACTCGCCAGATCCTTGAGCAGCTGATAGATCTCGCGGTACGCACGCGGAGGCTTGTTGCCATCCTTTTCGATCTTCGCCTGGCGCACCAATGAACGCAGGTGCTGGCGATCGACGCTCGGATACTGCGCAATCACGTCACTCATCGCGTTGTCCGGGTCGGTCAACAGGCGATCGCGCAGGGCTTCCAGGCGATGCATGGCGGCCGTTTCCTGGCGCTGGCGATCACGGTTTTCACCCAGCGCGGCGCGCACGCCGTCGAACACGCTGTTGTCGTGGCGGCGCATGACCTTGGCCAGAAAAGCGAGTTGGCGCTTGCGTGCAATGTGTGCGGTGATGCGGCGGGTTGTGGCAATTTCGCGCTCCACGTCCTCCGGCAGTTCCAGCTTGGCCAGTTTGCTTGGCGGCAGCTCGACCAGCTGGTTCGCCAGCGCCAGCACGGCCAGCGCGTCACGGCGTTGCTGGGTGCGGGTGGGGCCGTAGTCGTGGTCGGGGTCGTGGGTATAGGTGCGTGGCACGGGTGTCTTCCAGCAGTGGATGCGGTGTTCAGGGCGTCTCGACGACGCCATCGAGCAGGTCGGGTTCGGCTTGTTCCAGGGCGAAGCGGGGGATGGGCTCGCCATCCAGTTCCACGGTTTCGCAGAACATCACGGCAGGGCGCACCCACAGGCCGTACTCGCCGTAGAGCGCCTGGTAGACCACGACTTCTTCCATCGTCTCGCTGTGCCGGGCGGTGCCCAGAACGCGGTAACGCTGGCCTTTGTAGTGGCGGTAGATGCCGGCTGTCAGTGCCATGGCTGGGCTCCGCGACGCTCTTTGCTTTACAGGCGCGCGCCCCCATCTTCGGGTGCTGCGCGGTAGGACCGCGTATTCTACCCGTTCCCGGAGTCTGGTTCGTGCCTTCCTGTGGCCCGCGTTTGCCGCCCAAAGCCCTGCGTGAGTGTTCCGTGGCGCAGCGCCTGACTGGCCGTCAGGTCAAGCCGCGGGGCGCTCACGCAGGGCTTTGGGCGGCAAACCCTTCGGGCCGGGTCTGTTTGCCCGCCAGCCTTCGTCATCTCTCCGTCGTGTATTGACATACACCTGTCTCTTATACACATCTGACGCTGCCGACGAAGCTGGAAAAAAAAAGGGGGGGGGGGGGGGGGGGGGGGGGGGGGGGGGGGGGGGGGGGGGGGGGGGGGGGGGGGGGGGGGGGGGGGGGGGGGGGGGGGGGGGGGGGGGGGGGGGGGGGGGGGGGGGGGG
>NZ_JAELTQ010000169.1 GCF_016428905.1 Dyella sp. ASV24
TTCGGTCTGCTGAGTGGGACGGCGGCGGTTGTCGTAGCGGAACTGACGCTGGAACGTCGGATAGGAAATCTTGCCGACGGTGCGGGCCCCCTGGTCGACGCCATCCGGACCGGCGTAGTCCAGCAGCGTCTCGTAGCCTTCGCCATCCACCACGCGGGTCATGCGCCCCAGTGCATCGTAGGACATCGATGCCGACAAACCCGCTGCGTCCTGACGCGAAACCAATTGTCCTGCGGTGTCGTATCGGTCGACAAAACTCGCGTTGTAAGGATCGGTCAGTGTAGTTGCCCTGCCTGCCTCGTCGTAACCCGCACGCGTCGTCTTACCTCGCGCATCCGTGCTGGACACGATCCGGTCCGTCTTGTCATACGCATAGTGCAAGGCGTTCCCGTTGGGGTCCGTCTCGGAAAGCAGATTGCCGTTGGCGTCATAGGTGTATGCCCATACATGACCAAGCGGGTCCGTTGCCTTGGTCACGCCGCCGAGGCTGTCGTACTCGTAGGTCCACGTCTTGCCCTCACCGTCGAGCAGTTCGCGTACGTTGCCGTTGGCATCACGTGTGAAACGGGTCTCCGTGTCGACGTCAGCCGAACCGTCGGGATTTACGCCGCCCTTGCGACGCATGACTTCAGGCTCGCCGCGGCTGTTGTAGCTGAACTCGGTCACCTGCTCCTCGGGCCGCCCTGCAGCCAGACGGAACGACAACATATTGCCGTGGCCGTCGTAGCTGATCTGACGCGAGACGCCGACCTCGTCAACGGATTCCTGGATATCGGTCGAGCCGGCTTTGTAGCTGTACGTACGCGCGCTGCCATCGGCGTACGTGATGCGCGAGATCTCATCGAAGTTATCGCGTACAACCTGGGTACTGCCGTTACGCTCATCGATATAGGTCATCGACCGACCATCGCCCTGTGTAGACATCAGGGTCTTGCCGTTGACTTCCTGGCTGATAGGGCGGCCTTCTTGATCGAAACGGAACGTCTCGATCTTTTGTCCACCCGCGACCGCCGGATACCTGATGTTGACGCTGAATTCCTTTTTCAGCTTGTCATAGGCGTAATCGAACTCCGTGACACCCTTGTCCGGTGCGGTAATGCGACTGATGCGGGCGGTGGAACCGTAGGCGATCTCGGTGACGCGCCCTTCGGCATCGGTGACGCGTGTCAGTTTGCTACCGGTGCTTGCCGAGCCCGAGCCATAGTCAAACGATGTGGTGTTGCCACGCACGTCGACCACGTGACGGAGCCTGCCATCGCTGTCGTACTGGTATTGCACTCTGCGCGGGCCACCCGTGGTCGGCGTATGGTCCCGCACTTCGGTGACAAAGCTCCCGTTGCCGCTGTAGAGCAAAGTGAAAACGGTGCGGCCGTTGTCGTCGAGCACGCGCTCGACCTGACCGTGATTGCCGTACTGCAACCACACACGCGCATCGTTGCGGTCGCCGTAGCTGGTGATACGACCAAAGTTGTCGTACTCGATCCACTGCCCACTAAGGTCTGTCCAGCGATAACCGGCAACCTCGGTGACGGCCACGCCGCCCTTACCCGGTCGGCCCGCCACGGGATGGGCATCGGGCCCCGCGCTGACTGGCAGAGTGAGTACGCGTTGTGCGCGCACGACGAAACGCGGGTGCTTGGCGCTGGTGAACGATGTGCCATCGGTGCTCTTGGTGAAACCGACGCCCTTGCGAGCGACAAACTCGGGCGCACTTCCCTCCGGCAACGGACGCCCGTTGGCATCACGTCCAAAACCGGGATCACTGGGGATCCTCGCCTGATCAATCTTTGTGTCGGGCACCGAAGGGGCATCGACGATGACCGTCGTGCCACTGCTGGCCGTCGTATCGCAACTGCTGATGTTGTCGACGATGGTGCAGCTGAGAAACGTACCGATGGACGGATAGCTCGGGCGGTAATAGTCAGGGCTGCCCAGGCCGGACCATTGCCGGTTGAACACCCAGCGCTGTCCGTCGTAGTCGCGATTGATGCGGACAAAGCCGCCGGGGACTTTGACACTCAGGTCATCCTGCTCGACGAAGAAATCGCCGTTGCGGTTACCCAGACCCATACGGCCATTGCTGCCCAATGGGTAACTGGTCTGCGCGATAGCAGGCCAGAGGCTGAGCGCCACCCATAGCAGCGCGATCCAATGCAGCTTCCACGCCGTCAACGCCGCGACTTTTGTCCGGACTTCCATACGCTTCCCTGTTTTGCTGGTCACGGCATCCATCACTGGCCACCCTTCTTGCCGGTATCGCCTTCCTTACCGGGGTTATCGCAATCACCACTGCCCTTGGCGCACAGCGGCAAGCCAGGCAGGCCGACATTCGAGGGACTACCGGAACCACCCCAGCCACCGGTACCGCCACCCGACCAGCCTCCGCTGCCGCCCCCACTGACCGGGCTAGAGCCCGTCGGGCACAACTTGGTTTCGACGCGGAACCAGTTGGCCGACGAGCCGCATTGCTCGCTCTCCGTGCCATTGGCGCAGGTGTACTTGCATGTCACCGGATAACGATTGGTGTACGTGTAGCAACCCGCCGCACCGCTCGCCGAGCCGCCAGGCGAAGAACCGTTGCCCGATCCATTACCGGACCCATTACCCGAATCGCCTCCACCATCGCCGCCAGTCCCACCATCGCCGCCGCCTGGCGAGGAACCGCCACCGTTACCGCTGCCTGATCCACCACCCGCCGGCGCACTGTCGAACGAACGCAGCGCGACGATCCGGTACGGCAAGCGCACGCGCTGCTTGGCTTCCAGCGTGGTCGGCGGCTGCACCAGGAACTCGAACTTGTAGTAGTCGTCGTCACCCGGTGGATGCGCCACCACGTTGTCGGCGCGGATCAAGCCGTAGTTGGTCAGCGTCAACTCGCCCTGATACACCTCACCGGGCGCCATGCGCGGCAAGTTAATGCTGGTGGGCTGCAAGACCACCACCGGTGCCGGCACATCGGTTTCGAAGGTGGCGTTCAAGGTGATTTCGTAGCGATCCTCGATGGTCACCTCGCGCACCGACCACTCCACCGAGATCAGCGTGTATTCCAGGAACAACGGTTGGTTGAAGATCACGCCTGGCTTGATGGAAAGACGACCCGCTGCCTGCTGGTGGTTCTGCGCGCTAGCCTTGAACTTGTAGCTGCCGGCGGGGATGTCCTTGAAGAAGGCTTCGCCATAGGCATCGGTGTTCAGCTCATAGGTCTGGCTGACCACCGCTTCGTTCTGCAGCAGGATGTGTGCGCCCGCCAGACCCGGGATCAGGTTGCCGGCCTTGTCGCGGGTGGCGGTATAGATGTCCGCCGCCTTGAACAGCACGCTGCCCTGACCCGATTGTGTGACGGAGACGAAGACATTGATGTCCTCGCCCGGCAGGTTGCTGCCGGACACGCGCAACTTGAACTCGTGAATGCCTTCGGCCACCTGGTTGTTGGGGGCGATATTGAGGTCGATGTTGCGCTTGTCGCCCACGGCCAGACTGCCGAGGTTGGCACTGGAAGCCAGGCTGATCCAGTTGGGCGCGGCGTTGCCGTCCTTGTCCAACAAGACTGCGGTCAGGTCGCTCATGGCGACGAAACCCTTGTTCTCGATCACCACGGACTCGATCGCCGTTTGACCGCGCGACAGGCCGGACTGCACGAAGTTGGGCGTGGCGTACAAGGCCGGCTTGGCTTCGGTCAGGGTGTAGTCGACATTCAACAGCGTGAGCGGCTGCGTGCCGGAGCCATCACTGAAGACAGCAAGCACGAGGCGTCCGCTCGGCGCGGCATTGTTATCACCAGTCACGCTCACCGGCAGCGACAGGTTTTGCTTCGGCGCCACATTGATGGCGGCACCCGGCTGCACTTTGATGCCTGCCGGCAGTGAGCCGCTAGGTTGGTACTCCGCCGCGTAGACAATGCGCAGATTGGTGGCCTGCGAGCCCACGCCGGTGGTCGCGCGGTAGTCGATGGTATGCGCGTAGTTGCGCGGCCGGTTCAGCGTGTAGGTCGCCGGACCCACATTGATGCGATTGATGGTGAAGCGGGCCTGGTCCGGACGATCGGTCATGTCCGGATGAATCGCACCCACCTGGTACGTGCCCGAGTCCGTCACCGTCGGCTTGAACACGTAACGGAATGCACCATTGCCGTCCGTCGTGACATCGGCCAGGCGTTCGAAGCCTTCCTGATTGATGGCGATCTTGAGCGGCGCATTGGGCACCGGCTTGGCGCCATCGCGGTCCAGCGCGCGGCCCTGGATGACGACGTCGCTGTTGCCGAACGACACCACGGGTTCTGCGCCGGACACTTCGCCGTAATACGGCGTGTTGCTCAGCGTGAGGTTTCGCTCGCTGCCGATACCGGGGATGGCAATCGCATCTGCCTCACCTGTGTTGTAGCGCAGGCGATCCACTTCAAGCTTCAGGCGGACCTGGTCCGGACTGGTGGCCGGCACCGGCATCACGAACTCGTCGGACAGGTAGCGCTGGCCTGGGGCGATGCGCGCCACCGTTTCACCCGAGGACAGCGTCACCACACCCGCGCCAGTAGCCTGGCGGTACGGCGTGCTGCCCAGCAGGTTGCCATCCTTGTCCAGCAGCTTAAGGCGGAGTTCGCTGGACGCATCGCGCCCATTGTTGCGCGCCGTCAGCAGTTCGACGCCCACGGCAGAGGTGTTTTCCACGCGCAGTCGAACTTTGCCCGTACTGCCGCGGACGAAGCCTTCGGCCTCAAGCCCCACGACCAGTGCACTGTCGACCACATCGACACGTCGCTGCCAACCCAGGCGCGCCAGCTCGCCTTCGTGCGGCGTGTCTTCAATGGCGACCACGAGATCAGCCGGGTTAGGCAGATCCGGATAGCCACCAATCACGACTGGCACGATGCGTGTGCCGTTGCCTGCGATGGTGAACGGCTCGGAGCGGAACAGGTGCGTGCCCACCGTGACGACCAACCGCGCGGAGGTCAGGCCCGCCGCCGACAGGCTGGAGACCTGCACGCCCAACTGGTTCATCACGTTGCGCTTGAGCGGCAAGCCAGTGACGACCTGTGCCGTTGCATACGGCAGCGACAGGCTGCGCGACATGCGCACGTCATTAGCATCAATGGTCTCGACGGTGTAGCGCCGCTCGCCACCGGTGAAACCCGTATCAACCAGTTCCGTAGCGGTGATCGGCGCGGCGGTGAGCTTGATGCGTGCATCACCCTCGCCAACGTAGACGTCATAACCAACGGCACCCTGACCGTTCGGCGTCCAACGCAGCACCGGCAGGCCATCACCCACCTGTTCCACTTGAAGGCTCTTCACCGGCAGCAGGCCAAAGTTGAGATAGACCGAGTTGGAGATGGCCGACTCATTGCCCGCCGTATCCACGGCCGTCACCACGTAGGCGTGCTCAGCCTGCGAAGGCGCGGCATCCACAGCTTGCGTAAGCTTGATGCCCTGCTTGATAGGCGTCAGGCCGCTCACCGAGGTAATGGTTGCCGTGGCCGCCCGGTACAGGCGATAGCTCGTGGGCGTGGGCCCGATCGGCGGCTGCCAGGTAGCGATCACGCCCTGGCTGCCCAGGGTGAGCTGGAGGTTCTGCGGCGCGCCGGGTGCGTTGCGACTGCTACGCACTTCTACTACGGCAGACTCCGCGCTTTCCGATTCCTGATTGTTGGAACGGCGGATCGATGCCACCGAGTAGCGATAGAGACCATCCGTCGGCGTGGTGTTGATCACGGCCACGGTATCGCTGCGTGTAAGCGGCGAGCGCTTGGCTTCATCCGGCGCCTGACGATAGACCTGGTAGCTGCTGGCGCCGTCCACGGCCTGCCATTCCAGCTGCACCTTGCCCGCCGGCAGTGCCGAAGCTTTGAGGCCTACCGGCACATCCAGCATGGGCAGGTCGCCCTGATACACCTGGAAGGCGTTGGCCGCGGTGACCTTGGACGAGGTATTGCCTAACGCATCCTCCGCCAGCGACAGGAAGCTCAGTTGCTCCGCGTTCGGCTGGCCTGCATCGGCCGGCAACTGAAGCTGAGCGCGGTACTGCGTCGCACTGACACGCTCCAGCCCCGTCAACGCGACCGGCGTACGCGCGGCGCCCGACAAGCGGAACTGCAGGGTCGGCGACCTGCCGCTCGGAATGGCTTCGTCGTAATCGAATACCACGCTGACGTCGCGCGTGGTATCCACCTTGATCGGCGCTGCCGGATTCACAGCGATGCCCACAAGCGTCGGACCGACGGTATCGATCTTTAGCGTCGCGCCTTCGCGCACATCAACGCCACGGTTGCCGGCAAGGTCGCGCGCGGAGAACAACACGTTGGCCACGCCCTTGCCCGCATCCGCCCCCAGGGTCAGCACGCCGTCGTAGTGCGTGTCATCGCGCTTGACCAGATCCACCGGGATGGGCAACCCACCCTCAGGCACTACGCTCAGGTACGGCGCGCCAAGCAGCGGCTTGCTCACCGTGAGTTTCAGGTCGACCGGGCCACGGCCATAGGTCGACGTAGCAGCGTCATAGGCGCCGCGCGCTTGATAGTCGATACGTTCCGCATACGGACCTTGGCGATCGATACTTGCGCGCGCCAGCGCCGTCGGCTCGCTCAGCGCGCCAGCGGCGTTCACTGCCACCACGCGATAGAAATACGTACCGTCACTGGTAGGCGCATCTTCGTAGGTGCCCACCGCGTTGGAGACGCGAACCAGTTTCTGCGCCTCACCAACGGTCGCGAACTCGCTGCCGGAACGGTAGATCTCGTGCCCGACGGTGTTCGGATCACTGGACACCGTCCAGGTGAGCTTGACCTTGTTGGCCGACACGGTGGCGGAAAGGTTGGAAGGCGCCGAGGGCACGGCAACGTCCAGCGTCACATGCACGGCGGCGGAAGGCACACCCGTGCCGTACGAATCGGACGCGGTGGCCTGGATGGTGTTGCTGCCGGCGCTGAGTGTGAGCGTGGCCGAGAAGCGACCGTCGCTACCCGCCGTTACCGGAGCACCTGCCGGCTTTCCGTTGAGTAGCATCTGCACGTTGCTGCCCGCCTTGGCCGAACCCGTCACCTGCAACGATGCGTTGCGGGTGATCGTGCCTTCCGCAGGCGCTGCGATCACTGGCGCGTCGGGTACGGCATGCGCGACAGTGACCCGGAAATCACGACTTGAGATATTGCCAAGCGAATCCGCCGCGCGCACGGTCACGACGTGCGCGCCGTTGCTGACCGCATCCACGTTCAGGGGCAGCGTGAACGGCGAGTTGCCGGTGGCCGTGGCAACCACTGCACCATCAAGCAGCAGGTCGATGCGGGACACACCGCTGCGGTCGGTGGCAGTCAACGTCAGGCTGGTGCTGCGCGTCAGCGTCGCACCATCGGCAAGCAAAGCACCGCCCACCTTTACGTCGGCCATCTCCGGGCCTTCGGTATCTGGCATCGGCGCCGTGTGAGAGACAGAAACGTTTGCGCTTTGCTCGCTCACGCGCCCGGCGGCGTCCGTGGCGACAACGCGAATCACATAGTTGCCATCGGCAACCGCATCGGTGTTCCAGTTGTAGCTGTAGGGCGCACTCGTACGCGTTGCCAGAAGCTCGTTGCCCACATAGAAGCGCACGTCGCGTATGCCCGATACATCGCTGGCGGTGGCCTCGATGGCGATCGGCTGGCGGATGAGGCTGCCGGGTGCGGGATTGGTTAACACAACGACCGGTGGTTGCGTATCCACCAGCACGCCACCGTCCAGCGTGGCGGTGACCACCGTACCGCTGGGATCGCGGAACTGCGCGGAGATGTTCTTGCGACCGTCGCCGGCCGACACGTTGAAATCGACCACCGCCCGTCCGTTGACGAGCGACTGGAACGCCACGCCGGAGAAACTACCGTTCTCGGCGAGGCGGAACTCCGTGGCGTTGGCGCATGCCAACTCGAGGGCAATGCTCGACTGCTCAAAGAACGTCGCGGGTGCGACCGCGCGCACGGATGGATTCAACAAAGGCGCGGCGGTCAGGAAGCCGGAGTATTTGACGCCGCTCGATACCGCATCCCCCTGCCCCTGAGGATTGCCTGCAACGTCGCGCGGCCCGGTGGCATGTCCCCACCAGTTGCCGGTAGCTGTGATGATTGTCGCGGGCGTCTTGTTGAGAATGCCTTGATTGTCGTTCTTCGCGAACTGCGATCCGCTGATGGTCGGCGCACTGCCGCCATCGGCCTCGATACCCACCGCATTACGCAGGAAACCCGAACCGGTGATGGTCGGCGAAGCCGCGCCGAGCAGTCGCAGGCCAGTGGTGCTGTCGGTGACCTGAAGATACTGGAGTGTGGGACTGGTGCCACTCACAGTGAATGCAGCACCGGTTTCACCGCTGCCGCCATATCGGACCCACCAGTCGGTGAGGCTGAGCTTGCCGAAAGCCGTCGATGACTTCTCGATACGCAAGCCGCGCCAATCGCCCGGCTTCGCCAACTGCGGCACCGCACCGGCCTGACCACCGATCGAGTCGTCCTTCTCGCTGGTGAGCACAACACCTTTGCCACCCGCGAGCTTGTCGCGCACGATGAGTTGCGCGCCATCACCAAACTTCACCACCACACCATCAGACACGGTGAGGTCGGAAGCGGCCAGCGCGCAAGGCGCTGCCGCCAGCAGGACAGTGCAGGCCATGCGGAGCGACGCATGCTTTGAAAGCATGCGTCCCATGAACCAGTTGGCGTGTCGTTCGGTGTGGCTCATCGTGATCGCGCGTCCCTGCTGCGAGATGGGTTCAGTGGCGTGCGCCGCTTGCTCAGCCCTTGAAGCCGATGGCGCTCAGGGTTTCGTAGGGGAAGTCGAATGACTTGCCGGAGTCGGTGATCAACCGGGCACGCGCACCGCCCTCAAGAGCCACGGTCACCTCCACCTTCTCGACATGCTGGTTGTCGGCGAGGCGCGACATCTTTTCGTTGAGTTCGCGGTTATCCATCGCGAGCACCACGGTGTAGGTCATGGTGGCCTGCAAGGTGCTGGGACCTTGCGGCAAGGTGACCGCCGCATCTGCTGTGCCGGTGGCTTCGCTACCGGACACGGCGCTGCTGACCACCTCGGTAGTCGTACCGTAGGCCGGCACAACGCGCAGCTTGATCGTGTTGCCGAGCGGCACGTTGGCCGTCTCGAACGCTACGCGCACGTCTCCCGTGGTATTTGCCGGCAGCGTGATGTCGCTGGTGCCGCCGAGCACTTCAGGAACGGGCTTGCCGGCCACCGACGCGATGCGCAGACGTGGCGCACTCGCCACGAAAACCGGGTTGACGTCGCCACGAATGTACGCCGGCTCCGTCGTGCCGCTGAAACTGATCGCGTCACCTTCGAGGCGGATACGGCCTTCAGAACCACCGTACTGGTTTTGACCTGCATAGCCGCAGTACTGGCGGCGCGTGCTGTTGTTGCTGATGCAACCGCCGTTCGCGTAGAGCTTGCCGTTACCGGTAATGCTGGTCGCCACCAACCGGATAGCGCCGCCGGAACCGCCGGCTCCGCGACCGCCTGCGCCCGTGCCGGCCAGACCGCCACCATCGCCGCCCGTGGTATCGATCGTGCCCGTGATCTTCAAGATGCCCGACGACGCAACGAGGATCGCGCCACCACCACCGCCGCCGCCCGAGCCCGGATAGTTTGTGCCACCGCGACCGCCGCCGCCGCCGGATCCGCCGACCAGAGGTTGCAGCAGCGTGGATCCGTAAGAGGCTCCCGTAGGCCCGTAGT
>NZ_JAELTQ010000016.1 GCF_016428905.1 Dyella sp. ASV24
CTACGGATGTAGCCGAGCAGCCACTTCACCGCCACGAAGGCGACGATGGCCGATACCACGAAGCCGACGCCAAAGGCCGCCCAGTCTTCGTGATGCAGCCCGCCTTCCTTCAGCACCTTCAGCAGCTCGTAGCCCGTCGCGGCATACATGGTGGGAATGCCCACCAGGAAGGCGAACTCCGTCGCCGCGGCGCGATTGCTGGTGCCGGCAAGCATGGCAGTGAAGATGGTGGCCGCCGAGCGCGAGGTGCCCGGGAAAATGCCCGCCACCATCTGCGCGAAGCCGACCAGGATCGCCACGCGCCATGTCACCTGCGTGCGATCGGGCTGGCGCGCGGCCAAGCGTTCGGCGGCGATCATCCAGACGCCGCCGATGACCAGCGCCCACGCCACCGGCGTTACCGCTTCGGGCAGCTTGAAGCCGAGCTTCACGGCGATGAAGCCGAGCACCGCGGTAATCAGGAACGCGACGGTCAGCTTGGCCAGGTAATCGCGGTTGGCCGGATCGCGCCACTGCGTAAACAACTGCCAAATGCGCCCCCAGTAGATAAAGGTCACCGCCAGGATCGCACCGGCCTGGATGCCCACATTGAACAGGTCCGAGCGCTCGCCCAGGCCGAACTTCTCGGCGATGAGCAAATGGCCCGTACTGGAAATGGGGAGGAACTCGGTGATGCCTTCGATGATGCCGAGCAGGATGACGTTGATGAGGTCGCTCACGGAAACTCCGGTAGTGGGCGGGTGCCGGTTCCATCCCGGCGCAAAGGGGCATAGCTTAAGCGGCTGGGATGGCACTTGGGGCATGGGCACCGAGCGCGCCACCCCCGTGTTGGGCGCCCGTTCGGGCTTGTGCCGGAACGGAGCTGCTCCAGAATAAATGCACCATTACGGTGCATGCGGTAGTTTCATTTTAGTGCAATATGGCTGTATCAGCATGGTTAGGTCAGATCTAACTCATTGATACAGAAAGACTGATCCGCTTGGCACGCGCCTTGCTCTGCCGCATTTCGTTTTCCCACCTTTTCGCCCGCCGAGGTTGTCCATGTCGTCCGCCGTCCAGCAAGTGCTCGATCAGATCCAGGAACACGAGGTCGAGTTCGTCGACTTCCGTTTCGCCGACATGCTCGGCAAGCACCATCACGTCACCTTCCCGGCCCACGCTATCGACGAGGGCACCTTCGAGGACGGCAAGATGTTCGACGGCTCGTCGATTGCCGGCTGGAAGGGCATCAACGAATCCGACATGGTGCTGATGCCTGATCCGGACACCGCCTACATCGACCCGTTCAGCGCGCACACGCAGATGGTTATCCATTGCGACGTGCTGGAGCCGTCGACCATGCAGGCCTACGGCCGCGACCCGCGCTCCATCGCCAAGCGCGGCGAAGCATTCCTCAAGTCCACCGGCATTGCCGACACGGCCTTCTTTGGTCCGGAGCCGGAATTCTTCATCTTCGATTCCGTGCGCTGGCAGAACGACATGGGCCGCGTGTTCTACGAAATCGGCTCCGAAGAAGCCGCATGGAGCTCGCGCTACAAGTACGAAGACAACAACACCGGCCACCGTCCGGGCGTGAAGGGTGGCTACTTCCCCGTCAGCCCCGTCGATTCGCTGGGCGACCTGCGCGCTGACATGTGCAAGGTGCTCGAGTCGCTGGGCCAGGTCGTTGAAGTGCATCACCATGAAGTGGCGAATGCCGGCCAGTGCGAGATCGGCGTGAAGTTCAACACGCTGGTGAAGAAGGCCGACGAACTGATGACCATGAAGTACGTCATCAAGAACGTCGCCCACCAGAACGGCAAGACCGTCACCTTCATGCCCAAGCCGATCGTCGGCGACAACGGCAGCGGCATGCACGTGCACCAGTCGCTGGCGAAGGACGGCAACAATCTGTTCGCGGGTGATCTGTACGGCGGCCTGTCGCAGACGGCGCTGTGGTACATCGGCGGCATCTTCAAGCACGCCAAGGCCATCAACGCCTTCGCCAACTCCACCACCAACAGCTACAAGCGCCTGGTGCCGGGCTTCGAAGCCCCGGTGATGCTGGCCTACTCGGCCCGCAACCGTTCGGCCAGCTGCCGCATTCCGTACGTGTCGAGCCCGAAGGGCCGCCGCATCGAAGTGCGCTTCCCCGATCCGATGAACTCGGGCTACCTCGTGTTCACCGCGCTGATGATGGCCGGCCTGGACGGCATCATCAACAAGATCGACCCGGGTGCGCCGAGCGACAAGGATCTGTACGACCTGCCGCCGGAAGAAGAGAAGAACATCCCGCAGGTGTGCTCGAGCCTCGACGAAGCGCTGAACGCGCTCGACAAGGACCGCGACTTCCTCAAGGCCGGCGGCGTGTTCAACGACGACTTCATCGATGCCTACATCGAACTGAAGATGCAGGAAGTCACCCGCTATCGCGCCAGCACGCATCCGCTGGAATTCCAGATGTACTACGCGCTCTGATTGCGTAAGCGACAACGGGGTGAGGGGACAACGGGCGCTTCGGCGCCCGTTGTTTTTCCGCGGTTAGAATCGCTCCCAAGGACAAGGGGGAGATGCACTGTGCGTGTATTCAAGGGATTGCTGTGGACAGTTGTCGCCTTGCTGCTTGCGTTGCTGGCGGCGTTTACCTGGGGACGGCTGCGACCGCCCACGCCGGAGCAGGACAGAGCACTCACCCTGCTGCATAAAGACCTGAAGCCCACGACGGGCCGGAACGCGGACCCATGGCTCTGGTTCATGGGTTTCGACCTACCGGCTGACCGCGTGGATGCGGCTTACGAGCAGCAACGCCGACGCACGGCGGCATGGGTAGAGAGTTACAAGCGTGGCAGCGGGTCGGATACTCCGCCGGAAGTTCAGGCGGACTTCCCGAAGCTTCCGTTGATGTCCTCCAAAGAACGCGATCTGCTGTGCAAGCCACGCGACGCGGATTGCCTGGGTAAGGTACGTGCCCATCGCGACGAGATCCTTGCGCTGCTCGCCCGCCACGAAAAGCTGCGTGGCCGCGATGAAGCGCTCAGCGGCTTCGATTACATCTGGGGTGACATACCCGGTTGGCCGTTCATGTCCGTTCCACCCTTCGCGACGGGCATGGGTTTGTGGCACACCTCGATCGCCGTGGACTTCGAGGATGGCAAACAGGCACAAGCCATGGATGCGGCCTGTTCGCAAGTGGCGACGATGCGTCGATTGCATGCACACGCCAACTCGCTGGCTGCCACCATGGTGTTCGCCGCAAGGTTGCGCGGCAGCGTTCGCCTCTTCTCTGAGCTCCTGAGGGAGTTCCCGGCAGACGCATCGCTCCCGGCCTCCTGCGCTGCGGCGTTTGCACCCGTCACCGCGGAAGATGTCGACATGTGCCCCAGCATGCAGGCGGAGTTCGCTGCGGTGACGGCGCCCGAAATGTTCGGCCGCCCGGAGCACTGGTACGAAAACTGGAACTGGTCCGGTTCGCAAACACAGCGTTTGATGGCGGCGGACTATGGTGCGATGTGCGAGCCAGACCTCACTCAAAGGCTGCTGGCGGACCAGCACATCGACATGGCGAGACATCCACCGCGCGTCGACCTTTTCGACTTCATTTCCAATAGCGCGGGAACAATCCTTTCCCGTATTCCTGTGCCTTCGTTTGATGGTTATCTTGCGCGACAGCAGGACACGGCAGCAACGCTTCGCATGGGGGCTCTGCTGATCTGGATGCGCGATACGCCCCGTGACGGCACATCGCCATCACAACGCCTTGCGCAGCGACCCGCGTGGATGCGTTTTGCGGAAGATCGCCACGTTGCTCTGTCCACCGATGGTCGAAGCCTGACGATGGACATGCTGGACGTCGAGGGTCGGGCCGGCGTCCCCTGGCCGACGACCTGGACGTTGCCGGCGCAACGCTAAGGCACAACGGCGCGCGACATCGTTACGGGGATGGTGTTATCAAGCGCCCTTCGCCGAACTCCGCCACGACTATTCAAAACAGAGGTCAGCCGGATGGTTAGGTAGTTTTTCTGCTCGGTAACTAGGTAATTCCTCTAGTCCCTGCCAAGCAGGTACGACACAACACGCACGGCCTCCACCTTCTATAGACAAGGCCGCGACAGAACTCCCTCTAGCTTCGAACGACTGCCGGTCCTGGACGCCCCCGGCAGCCAAGGGAGGAAGGGGATGAACCGCATCTACCGATTGGTGTGGAATCGTGCCTTGCGTGTGGTGCAAGTGGTTTCAGAACTTGCTTCCACACACGCCAGGAAGGGAACAACCGCTACCCGTGCGACGAGGTCACGTAGCAACTGGGTTTTGCTGCCTTTGCTGATACCACTGGCGGTGCAAGCGCAGACTACGGTGGGTCCCGGTTCCATCACCACGACGACAACGGCTGGATCGGCCAATTCACCGGTAACAGTTGTCGGCAACACCAACATCTCCACTGGCAGCTCCACGGCAACCAGTGTCAACGGTGGCGGGCAACTGGTCTTCGATACGACCGATGGTCCGATCACGATCACGACGACTTCGGGCGCTGCTGTTTCCGACGCGCAAGGCACGGTGAACGTGCCGTTGAATGGTTTGACGATCACGACCGGCAGTGGCTTTGGCTTCCTGAGCAACGCCGGTCTCGCCAGCGCGCCGGCGACCATCACCATCGGGCAAGGCGGTGTCGTCAACATCACCGGTGTCGGTGCAGCCATGGCTGCTACGGGTGCGGGCGCAACGATCAATGCCACCGGTGTCCAGATGAACCTCACCGGCGGTCCGAGCCGAGGCGTCGTGGCACAGGCCGGCGCCAACATCACTTTGTCGGGCAACTCGTCCATTACCAGCAGCGGAAGCAACATCAATACGCTGGCGCTGGGGGCGTCAGGAACGGACCCGAATGGCAGTGGCCGTGCAAGCACGGTGACGGTTGCTTCGCCGATGACCATCAACATGACGTCACCGGGTGCGCTTGGCGTGTACATGTACGGTGGTGGTTTGGTGGCGCTACCGGCCAATCAGGTTTTCACCTTCAACGCCGGTGTGGATACCGGCGCGGACGGCATGACCATCGACAACACGCAGGTACCCACGAGCGCGATAGGTGACGGCCTGACGTTCCACTTCAATACGGCGCTCACCGCCGGCAAATCAGCATCGGCCGGCGTGATTGTGATCAACGGCGGCAGCGTGGCTTTGGGCGGTCTTACTGTCGATGGCCAGAACGCAGCCATCGGCGTGTGGGTGCGTAACGGGTCCAGCGCCACGCTGACCAACGGCAATATCGCGATTGCATCCACCAATAACGCGGGCTTCTACACGCTGGGTAACAGCGGACAACTGTTCAATCCCAATAGCGGCGCGATCGGCCCAGGCTTCAGCGTCACGGCCTCGTCGCAAACAGCAGGCCTGCGATCCGATGGCGGCGTCATCAACGCAACAGGTACGGCCGTGACAGCCAGTGCGGCGAACAGCGCTGCAACCTATGCTTGGTCATCGACCTACGCGCCCGGTGGTTCCACTTACTTGCCAGCGGTGCTCAACCTGACCGGCGTGCAGATCAGCAACTCGGGCAGCGGCTCCTATGGCTTGTATGCGACGGATGGCGGTCAGATCAGCACCTACGGCGGATCGACACCCACGACCATTACCGCGACCAACGGCATCGCCGTGCGCCTGACCAACTACGGCAGCCGAAGCGATGTGCCGTTCATCAGTCTGTCTGGCACCAACGTCGTGGCGATGGGTGCCACCACGCGCGCGATCAGCTCCAATAACGCGTCCGCTAATCAGCAGAACGTGATCACGCTGACCAACAGCAACGTGCAGTCCGATTACTGGGCTGTGCTGGGTTATGGGCCGCTCGCATTGACGGCCTCGCAAGGGAGTCAGGTGACCGGTACCACGGGATTGTTATATGCCGGCGCCTCCAGCGGACCGCAACCGACCTATGTGCAGTTCAATGCAGACAGCAGCACGCTCAGCGGATTGGCCGAAGCCAGTGCTACAAACAGGGCGGATATCAGCCTGTCCAACCATTCAAGTTGGATCGGCGAAGCGTTCTACGTCACCAACGTGAATGTGGATGGCTCCAGCCGTTGGACCATTCCGGACAACTCGCTGGTCTACGGCACCTTGACCAATGCAGGCCTCGTGCAGTTCACGCCACCGGATGCATACAAGCAACTGTATGTGGGTTCGTACGTGGGCGCTGGAGGAACGCTAGGCATCCATACGTTTCTCGGCGACGACAGTTCGCCAACCGATCGGCTCGTGATCAATGGCGGTACCGCGACCGGTCATGGACTGATTGCCGTCGCCAATACGGGCGGTCCCGGTGCGTTGACGTCCGGCAATGGCATTCCCGTGGTGGAAGTGTTGGCAGGCGGTACGACGGATCCCGGCGTTTTCAGCCTGTCTGGGCCGGTGGTGGCGGGCCCCTACGAGTACACGCTGCAGCGCGGCGGCATTACCGCAGGCACCGAGGAGTACTGGTTCCTTCGCTCGACCAAAGATTGCGGAACCGTCGGCTCCCATCCTGACTGCCCCGCGCCACCGCCGGTGCCGCAACCGCCAGCGCCGCCCACACCACCGCAACCGCCGGCGCCTGATCCGAGCAATCCACCCGCACCACCGCCCATTCCCGGACCGGTCGAACCGGAAGGAGAGGCACCCGAGGGCGTGCCCAACTATCGCCCTGAGGTTTCGTTGTACACCGCGCTTCCGGGCATGGCGTTGCGCTATGGATGGGCGACGCTGGACAACTTGCACGAGCGTCTCGGTGAGGAAGAACAACTACGCAACCGCAGCGATCTGCGCGATGACAACTACCTCAACGCCTTGTGGGTGCGCGTGATCGGCGAAGACGGCAACGTGCGCGGTGCGTCGCAAGGCATCTACAACGGCAGTCCGCAGTACGACTACAACATCCAGGCCTTCCAGGCTGGTATGGATGTTTTCGCAGACGAACACGAGGACCAACAGCGCGACCATGCCGGCTTCTATCTCGGTACGGGGCGCATTCGCAGTGATGTGACTGACTACGACGGCACGGATGCTGGCCGAGATGTAGTGAAGGGCCAGTCGCTCGGTCTTTACTGGACGCACTTCTGGAGCGAGGGGCAATACCTTGATGCCGTATGGCAAGGCTCGTGGTCGAAGTGGAGTGCCTTGTCTAACCAAGGTCTGGAACTGCATCGTTCCGGTTTCGGTTGGGCGGGATCGTTGGAAGGTGGATATCCCTTCCACGACGATACGCAGATCTGGGAGCCGCAGGCGCAGGTGATCTACCAGAAGGTCAACAATGGTCAGTCCAGCGATGCAGCGGCTGCGGTGGATTTGAGCAACATCACCTCGTTGGTGGGGCGTGTGGGCCTGCGTTGGGCCAACACGTGGACGCTGGAGCCCACGCCGGAAAACATTCCCCGCCTGTTCACCGGTTGGTTGCGCTTCAACCTGTGGAAAGAGTTCAAGGGCCAGCCCACCACGTCCTTCTCTTCCGAAGATGGTTTCGTGCCGTTCGACGGCAGCATCAAGGGCTCATGGTGGCAACTCAACGGCGGCATGACCTGGCAACTCGACAAGAACACGTCGTTCTACGCCAACGTGGGTTACCAGAAGGGCTTCGACAGTCGCGGATTCCACGCCTGGGACGGCAAGGTGGGCTTCCGCTGGAACTGGTGACGAGTTTGCTCAGTGGGCGTCGCCGAAATCCACAACGGCCAATGGCGGAGGGAATCCTTCGCCATGGGTTGGCTTGGTGATCGCGCGCCACGCTTTGCCTTGCGCGAACTCCTCGATGGAGGGATACATGCCCAGCATGCGGAAGCCGGCCAAGTCGTAAGGCAGACCTTGCGCAGCCAGCGGTACGTGCGCATCGCTGACATGAAAATGCAGGTGCGGACCCGTTGATTCGCCGGTGAATCCCAGTTGCCCGATCACATCGCCGGTTCGCACGCGCTCACCGGGTTTTACCTTGATGCTGCCGGGCTTGAGATGTTCGTAGAACGCAAAACGTCCGTCCCCCAGATCAAGCGAGACATAGTTGCCCGCGGCATCTTCTAGTGGAACCTTGCGCGCCAAGCCTTCGGCGAGTGTTGCGGGTTCCACGACACCTTCGCTTACAGAAGCAACGGTGGCATCCGCCACGGCGAGCACATCCGCTCCGTAGCCATACCACTGAGAGGGCTTCTCTCCCTTGCCCCGTGCAAAGCCGCCATGCGGACCGACGCGTATCCAGTCGATGGCAAACCGGCCGGGTATCTTCGCGCTGCCATCGGTGGCGTAGATCACACGTCGATGGCCACGCTCCCAGCCTGCGTCATAGATGGCGACCCACGGACCACCACGCAGTGGTGGCCCTAGCGGCTTCGCGGACGACGTCACCGGCGTTACTTCAGCACCTTCCAGCGTGATCTCGTGACCAGCGGCATCCACGTAAACCACGCGATGCGTCAGTGGTGTGACGTGTGCGTCGGCGAGCGGCACGGATAGATAGGCAACCGCCGTCATCGCTGGGGCCACGCGTAACCGGTCATCGCCTTTGGCGCGATCCGCGCGACCGATGGCAGCCACCAGCGACTCGCCCTGAAGGTCGAGTAGCACGTGCTGCTGATCGTCAGTGACAACGATACGGCGGAGCGTCAAAGGCTCCTGCGCGTCGTTGGCGAGGTTCAGTTCATAGATCAGCGATGTCTTGCCCGCGACAACCACCGGTAGCGGTGTCCACGGCACACGCAGGTCGAACGACTGATGCAGCGGCGTGCGCTGCGCTGAGACGGTTTGCGCAGCCAGCGCGGCAAGCAGGACGAAGATGACATCGCGCCAGTAACGCATGGCATGAACCCATGGTGGAGTGCTGCGCGAGCTTTGATCTGGGTGAAGCGGCGCGCCAATGCCAGAGGTCATTGCGCCGGGTGTAGCCGAAGAACAACGCGCGCCGCCGCCGCGAGGGGACGGCGGCGGCGCGCACTTGCCGGTGGTCAGTGCAGCTCCACCACCACCAGACCCTGCGGCGGGATGTCGATGCTCAGGCGGCCATTCGTGATGGGTGCCTGTTCGGGTGCAGCGAGTTTGCCCGCCTCGCGCAGCTGCGTGATCTGTTCGCGGCTCGGCGTGGCGGGGCGGCCCATCTTGTCGAAGGCAGCCACGGCATTGCCGTGCGTTTCATCGAGACGCCACACCGTTGCCTGTGATGCGCTGCCTAGATGCTTCAGGTCGACGTCGACATGTTTGGTGTCACCCGTCGGCACACCCGGTGTGTAGTCGGCGGTGTTGCCCAGCGGCGGCGTGTAGTTCCACAAGGCCAGCACCACGGTGCCGTCAGCGCGGCGTGTGGCCAGTGCGCTGTCGGTCTTCAGCGGTAGCTGTGTATCGCCCAGCTTGTGCAGCAGGGTGAAGGCATTGAAGGCCGGCTTCTCGATGCGGTCAGCGGCGATCAAGCCGAAGCCGCCGTAGAACGGCGTCTTCACCACGCCCTGCTCGTCGAACACGTCGGAGAACGACCAGTAGCTCATCATCTCCACCTTGCCCGCGCACTCGCGGATGGTGTTCGCCATCCACGGGCCCATGTAGACCGTGTCCGTGACATTGGGCAGGTTGGCGTACGAGGCGTTGTATTCGCTGTAGATCAACGGCAGCTTGGGGAACGGTGAGGCGACAATTTCTTTGTGCGACTTGTCCACCGCACGACACACCATGTCACGGCGCGGGATGTTCTCGTTGGTCTTGAACACATTGTCGGCGGTGTCATCGCCGTAGACGTGCGTGCTCACGAAATCGATCGGCGCACCGCTCTGCTTCACATGCTTGAGGAATTCCGGCAACCACGCGGCCTGTGCCGTGGCCGGGCCGCCGATGCGAAGCTGCTTGTCGACGGATTTCACCGTCTGCGCGGTGCGGTCGTACAGTTTGTAGTACGTGTCCTTCTCTGGCTTGCCGCCCCAGAAGGCGAGGTTGGGTTCGTTCCATACCTCGAAATACCAGCTGCGCACTTCATCGATACCGTAGCGTTCGATTTCATGCTGAAGGAAGGCGCGTACCAGCCCGTCCCATTCGTTCCAATCCTTCGGCGGCATCACGTTGGGGTGATACCAGAAGTCGTGGTGGCTGGCCGGATCGGTGCTCATCTCCGGCGGCATGAAGCCCAGCTCCACGAACGGTTTGACGCCGCGCGCGAGCAGGCCGTCGTACACCTGATCCACGTAGCTGAAGTTGTATTGCAGCTTGCCTTGCGCGTCGCGATAGACCACGCCCATGTCGCGGTCGAAGATGCCGTGGAAGCGGATATAGGTGAAGCCGGTGGCGGCTTTCACATCCTCCAGATCTTTGCGGTAGTCGTCGCGTAGCGCGAGCACGGCGCGGCCGGAGCCGAACATGGTTTCCCAGAAGTGCGGCAGCGGTGCGCCCTTGGCCGTCGCATCCACCTGCAATGGCGCCGACTCGTTGCTGGCGGGCGTCGCGTGGACCGAACCAAGCAGGGCGAGGCAGGCCGCCGCGCACGTGCGCAGAGCAAGACGGCGGAGCGGGGATGGGGTCGGCATGGCGATTCCTTCGGTCTGCAGGGTGGGGTCGACCATCACGGGATGGCGAGCGTGTAAACGTTTACGTGACGATGCCGGAGTCTCTTACAGACTGGCCCGTGTGATCAACCAGGAAATGTCGTGGCATTGCGCTGCGTTGCGCCGCACCACGACGAATAAGCTTGGATCTCGCCATGTTTTCCGGGGCGGCAACGCGGTATCGCGACCGCGTTTGCTGCAAGGCACGCAGCCCCGCTGGAGGCGGGTCAGGCCGGCGTGGAGGCCGGTGGAGGGGATGGCTGAGGCGGCTGGGCATCCATGTCCAGCACTTCCCGCAATCGTTGCAGTGCTGGCAGCAAGGCTTCCGGTTCGCGCAGGGATTTGCGTGCAGCACCGATGGCTTGGCGCACGCGTCCCGGTGTTTCTCCCCGAACGATCACATCGATGGCCGTTGCGCGACACGCGAGCAGCGTGTCGATCCAGTCGGCAGGCTGCATCGGGCGGAAACCGCGCGTCAGTCGCCGGCTCGCGCGGAACGGCGCCGCCATGTCGCGAATCTGGTCCAACGCATCGGCCACGCGAACGGGCGTTCGTTCGGGAACGGAGGGGTCCATCGCCTCGCTCATGGCGGCCAGCGCATCGGCCAATCGGCGACGCAGTACATCGCTCGAACGCACCGGCAACACAAACCACGCCGAAGCGAGTCCGATTACCGCGCCGATGACGATCTCCTCCAGCCGTTGCCACAACAACAGGGAGGGTGGCTCCGGTTGCAGACTCTGCAGCAAGGCGAGGGCGAGCGTCACGAACAGCGCCCACCACGCATAGCCCAGGGGACGCAGCCAGACACCAAAGAACAGGGCGGCAAGAATCCACAGGCCCGTTGCGACTGGATCGCCCGCTGCGTGAAAGCTCAGCGACATCGCCATGACCGTACCCGCCGCCGCACCCAGCACGCGCAGACCACTCTTGTAGGCCACGTCGAGCCGTCCGCGATTGCCGATGTTGACGATGATCGTGGTCAATACGATCCATGCCCAGCGTTCGGCAAAACACAGGTAGCCGACCACGAAGGAGAGCGCGAGAGCGACCGCCATCTGGATGGCCATGCGTGTGCTGGCGGAGGGGCGCATGGTGCTCGGTGGCACAGGTGCGGTGGCGGGTGGTGCAGAGATCACGGGTGGCAGCAGGCGCAGGCATCGCGCCAGCAGATGAAACACGGTTACCCATAGCAACGACAACAGCGCCACCGCCACAGGCACCAGTACGGCGGGAATCGCGCTGCCGGCTGCCACACGAACGTGCGGCACGGTGAGCAAGACGATGAACGGCAAGGCGATCAGGCGTCCTGCGCGCCGCGCCATCGAGCCGAACCGTCGTAGCCAGATCGACAGGAACATGCCCGCAGTGAACACCGCCGCTCCCAACCACGGTGTTTGCCGCAGCAACACGCCCACGCCCATCGCCACGAAACCCACCAGCGGCAACGCCACCGCCGCTTCCAGCCGGCCGCGCAGATCGTGATCCATATGGCTGCGTGACAACGACAGGCACAGCACCACTGCCAGCACAGCAGGGCCGCCACCCGGTGCGATGAATTGCGTGCAACGCAGCGTGGCCAGCACGGCCAGCATGGTCACCACAGCTTCCAGCAGAGGACGCGTCAACACCGACGCCCCTGATCGGGCCAGGCGTATCCATGCGGGGCGTGCGTCGTCCATGTCGTCCGGAGGTAGTGGAAAGGGCAGCGCTACATACTAGTGCGCGATGGATGACGCCTATGCGCGTGCCTGGCCGCTCAGCGTTTTGCGCGTGGAGCCTTTGCTTTTGGCGAGAGCGGGGCTGCGCCCTTGCCATAGTCGCGGCTGATGGCCTCCAGCCCCGCCATGGCAAACGTATGAAGGTGGTTGACCAGCGCCGGCCCGGGCATCTGCAGCACGTCGCCCAACGGACCGGGCGCGCCACGTCCCGCCACCAACAACATGCCGCAAGGGGCGGCGATGCTGATCAGGCAACGGATGAGCGCCGGATCCTCAGGAGGGATACCCGAGATATCGCTCAAGATCTGTTTGACCACCGCGATCTTGGGTAGCACTTCCGTCTGCAGCAGCACCTTGAGGTGGGACGACGGCGCCAACAGCTCACGCGCGAGCACCCGGATATTCCAGCCGCTTTCTTCCTTGGAGCGTTCGACGAGGCGCTCGAATACCTTCCACAATTGGTCGCTGGCGGGCAGGTCGCTGCCGGCCAGCGCGCGAAGATCCACCAGGCTGATCAGTTGCCGATGGGCTTCGGCGAGCACGGCTTGATACAGACCGTTCCGGTTGCCGAAATGGTAGTTGATCGACGCCAGGTCCACCTCCGCCCGGGCGGCGATGGCCTTACTGGTGGCTTCGGCATAGCCCTCGGCCGCGAACAGTTCGCCGGCGGCTTCCAGTATGCGTTGGCGTGTGGCTTCACCATCCGTGCGGATGGCGCGTCGCGGCTTGCTCATGCGTGGATCTCTGCGGATGCCGGTTTACCGACCTCCCGATGATGCGGTATACATACTTTAAACTCAATTTAAAGTTACCATGCCCACCGGCAGGTTGGCTTTTCCACCCTCTGCGGGAAGTCGTCCCATGAAGAAGCCCCTTATCGCCGCGCTGGTCATCATGCTGGTTGTCCTTGTGGCAGGACTGGTGTGGTGGCACAGCCGCGCCAACCGTGACGAGGGCCACCTCGTGCTCGACGGCAACGTCGACATCCGGCAGATATCGCTTGCTTTCGATGGCAGTGGCCGTGTGCTGCAACTCCGCGCAGAGGAAGGCGACCGCGTGAAAGCCGGGCAGATACTCGGCCTTCTCGATACCCGCACGCTGGCGCTGCAGGCGGCGCAGGCACAAGCGCAGATAGACGTCCAACAACAGAACCTGCTGCGGCTCCAGCATGGCTCGCGTCCGCAGGAGCTGGCGCAGGCGAAGAGTCGCCTTGCCGCCGCGCAGGCCAGTGCTGCCAAGGCCGCGCAGGATCTGGCCCGCCTGCAGGACATCGCCGCCAAGACCCAGGGCCACGGTGTGAGCCCGCAGGATCTGGACAGCGCCAGAAGCAATGCGCAAGTCGCCAAGGCGCAGGCCGATGAGCAACAGCAGGCCTTGCGGCTGACCGAAATCGGGCCACGCGAAGAAGACATTGCCGGCGCAGAGGCACAGCTGCAGGCATCGCAGGCGCAACTGGCCGTGCTTACCCACGAGATCAACCAGGGCGAGTTGATTGCTCCCGCGGATGCCGTCGTGCGTTCGCGCCTGCTGGAACCGGGCGACATGGTCACGCCGCAGCGTCCCGTGTTCGCACTGGCATTGACGCAGCCGAAATGGGTGCGTGTCTACGTCAGTGAAACCCAGTTGGCCAAAGTGAAACCCGGCATGACAGCCACCGTCACCACAGATACCTACCCCGGCCAGCCGGTGGATGGACAAGTGGGCTATATCTCCTCCGTCGCCGAGTTCACGCCCAAGACCGTGCAGACCGAAGAGCTGCGCACCAGCCTGGTCTACGAGGTGCGTGTGGTCGTGCAGGACAGCGGCAACCGATTACGGCTGGGTCAGCCAGCCACCGTGCGACTGAACATCGGATCGTCACAATGAGCGTCGGCGACGTCACCGTCGTCGCCAAAGGATTGCGCAAGGTCTTCGCGGGGCCGGGTGGCAAGCCCGTGCGCGCGCTCGATGGCGTGTCGCTTTCCATCCGCCCTGGCGAACTGACGGCACTGGTCGGTCCGGATGGCGCCGGCAAGACCACCTTGTTGCGCATGCTGGTCGGCATCCTCGCGCCTGACGAAGGCGAACTACAGGTGCTCGGCATGGACGCCACGCGTGATGCGCAGCGCATCCAGGATCGCATCAGCTACATGCCGCAACGTTTCGGTCTGTACGAGGACCTGAGCGTGGAGGAAAACCTGAATCTCTACGCCGACCTGCATGGCGTGGACCCGCAACAACGCCGCCAGCGCTTCGACCGCCTGCTGGCGATGACGGACCTTGCGCGCTTCACCCATCGCCCAGCCGGCAAACTTTCCGGCGGCATGAAACAGAAGCTGGGCCTTGCCTGCACACTGGTGCGCTCGCCGGACCTGCTGGTGCTGGACGAACCGAGTGTGGGCGTCGATCCCCTGTCGCGCCGCGACCTGTGGAAAATCGTGCAGCAATTGGTTGACGACGAGCAATTGAGCGTCATCGTCAGCACCGCCTACATGGACGAGGCAGAACGCTGCGCGCAGGTCTTTGTCATGCATCAGGGCAAGGTGCTCGCGGAAGGCACGCCGTCGGCACTGCGTGAGCGCGCACGTGGACTCACGGGCATCGTTTCCCCACCGCTCGACACGCCCGCGCGCGACCTGCAGGCAAAGCTCATCGACGCGAGTGATCTGATCATCGACGCCGTACCCAGTGGCGGCAACGTGCGCTTCATCCGTCAGCCGGAGGCCGACAAGACCGCGCTGAGCAAGCTGTTTGATGGCCTTTCCCCCACGGATCGCCCGGAAGAACTGGAAGACGCCTTCATGATGCTGCTGCGCCAGCATCACGTCGAAGATGCGCCGCCAGCCGCTACCCCGGAAGTCCATCAGGGACAGCGCGAGCGCGCATCGAACGACGACAAGCCCGTCATCGTGGTGCGCGATCTGGTGCGCAAGTTTGGCGACTTCACCGCCGTGGCCAGTACCTCGTTCGACGTCAGGCGCGGAGAGATCTTCGGCCTGCTTGGCCCCAACGGTGCCGGTAAGACCACGACGTTCCGCATGCTGTGTGGGCTATTGCCAGCGTCGGGCGGACATCTCGAAGTTGCCGGCCTTGACCTGCGCACCGCGCGGGCACAAGCGCGTGGTCGCGTCGGCTATGTGTCGCAGAAGTTCGCGCTGTACGGCAACCTCAGTGTGCAGGAGAACCTGCAGTTCTTCGGTGGCGCTTACGGGTTGCGTGGGGACGCCTTGCGTGCGCGCATCCGGGCCGTGCAAACGCAATTCCAGCTCGATGCGGATGCGGTAAGCGGCGACATGCCGGGCGGCTACAAGCAGCGACTCGCCATGGCGGCCGGCTTGCTGCACGAGCCCGATATTCTTTTTCTCGACGAACCCACCAGCGGCATCGATCCGCTGGCGCGCCGTTCCTTCTGGCGCACCATCACGGCGCTGGTCAAGGAAGGCGTCACCGTCGTCATTACCACCCACTTCATGGAAGAGGCGGAGTACTGCGATCGCATCGCCATCCAGGACGCGGGCCGCGTTCTCGCCCTGGGTACGCCTAAGGCGGTTCGCGAACAGGCGGGCGCGGAACACGGTGTCGACATGAACAGCGCTTTCATCGCCATCGTGGAACAGGCACGGGCGAAGGGGCACGAGGCCGGCGCGGAGAAAGTCGCATGAGCCAGTCAGGCTTCGCGCAACGCATGGCCGCGCTGATCCGCAAGGAGGTGCGCCAGATGGTGCGCGACAGAAGCAATCTCGCCGTGGGCCTGCTGTTGCCCATCGCGCTGATTCTTCTGTTTGGCTACGGCTTGTCGCTGGATGTGGAACACGCGCCTATTGCGGTGGTCATGGGCGATACGTCACCGCCCGCACGCGATGTCTACGCCGCCTTCCAAGGTACGCCCTACCTTGATCCACATTGGGCGGGCAGCATGCAGGATGCCGAGCGACGCATGCTCGCTGGCGACCTCGATGCGATCGTGCGCGTGCCGCCGAATTTCTCACGACGCGTGGCCAGTGGCGATGCACGGGTCCAGTTACTTCTCAACGGTATCGATTCGACCACGGCGACATCCGTGGAAGGTTACGTCAGCGGCGCGATGGCCACGCAGGGACTCAAGATGGCCGATCGCACGGGCAGTGCGCCAGCCGGCGGCGGCGTGGTCGTGCAACAGCGCATGTGGTTCAACGAAGCCGGCATAAGCACGTGGTACCTCGTGCCCGGCCTGCTTGTGCTGATCATGACACTCACCGGTGCGTTCCTCACGTCGCTGCTGATCGCGCGCGAATGGGAACGCGGCACACTGGAATCGCTGTTCGTCACCCCGGTAAGGCCGCTGGAGCTGGTGCTTTCCAAGCTCGTTCCCTACGTGGTCATCGGCCTGATCGATCTCGCCATGTGCCTGGTCGCGGCGCGGTGGATGTTCGAGGTGCCGATTCGCGGCTCGCTCATCGTGATCGTCATAGCGTCGTTTCTCTATCTGGTGGTGTCGCTGACGATGGGCTTGTTCATCTCAGGCGTCACACGCAACCAGTTCCAGGCAAGCCAGATGGCGCTGCTGACCAGTTTTATGCCGGCGATGATGCTCTCGGGCTTTGTTTTCGACTTGCGAAACATGCCCACCGTGGTACGGGGGATCAGCGAGGTTCTTCCCGCGACGCATTTCATGAACCTGATCAAGACGCTGTTTCTCGCGGGCAACAACGCTTCGCTGGTGTTGCGCGAATGCGCCATCCTTGCGTTGTATGCCGTGGTACTGATCTTCGCCGCGCGCCGCACGTTGCGCAAAACCCTGGATCGATGACATGGCATCCTTCGTCGCCTTTCTCGCCCAGGTGATGGCGCTCTGCCGCAAGGAGCTGCTTGCCTTGCTCAAGGAGCCCTCCAGCCGCGCGATCCTGTTCGTGCCGGCATTGATGCAGTCGCTGTTGTTTGGCTACGCCGCGACGTATGACATCAATCACGTTTCTTACGCCGTGCTGGACCAAAGCCGCGGTGCGGCTTCTACCGCGTTATTGACGCGCTTGGACGGCACGGGTGTATTTGAGCGCACGCGTACTTTGACTTCATCTCGCCAGATCGCGCAGGTCATCGACGACAACGATGCGCTGATGGTGCTGAGCATCCCGTCGGATTTCGAAAACAAACTGTCTGCCGGGCAACCGTCGCCGCTTCAGGTGATCCTCGACGGGCGCAACTCCACCACGGCGGGTACCGCGGGTGCGTACATCAGTTCCATCGTGGCGTCGTACAACCAGTCGAACGGTTATGCGTCAGGCGGGATCACGGTTGAGCGGCGCGCCTGGTTCAATCCGAACCTGGAGGCGCGCTGGAACATCATGCCCGCACTTATCGCCGCGCTGAGCATGTTGCAGACCCTGCTGATTGCAGCGCTGTCAGTGGCACGCGAGCGCGAGCAGGGCACCTTTGACCAGTTGTTGGTCACGCCAATGACGCCCATCCAGATTCTGATCGGCAAAGCGCTGCCCGCGATCATGGTGGGCTTGGTGCAGTCCACGCTGATCTTTCTGATCATTCGCTTCTGGTTCCAGATTCCGCTGGTCGGCTCGGTGTGGCTGCTCTACCTGGGGCTGTTCACCTTTACCGGTGCATCGGTAGGCATCGGGCTGTCCATCTCAGCGCTCTCGCTGACCATGCAGCAGGCCATGCTTTATACGTTCTTCCTGATCATGCCGTTGATGCTGCTATCGGGCTTGCTCACGCCCGTACGCAACATGCCTGCCGCGCTCCAGGTGGCTACTTACGTCAACCCGTTGCGGTTCGGCATGAGCATCGTACGTCGCGTCTACCTGGAAGGTGCCGGATTGAGCGATGTCGCAACGGATTTCATTCCCCTGCTGGTGATCGCGGCGCTCACGTTGCCCTTGGCGGCGTGGCTGTTCCGTCATCGCCTTTCCTGACGTCGAGGTTTTCGCCATGGGTTCTTTCCTTCATCCCATCGTCGGCAGGCACAGTGTGGGCCTGCTCGCATGCACGTTGTCGTTGGCCCTGGCGGGCTGCACCGTCGGTCCGGATTTCGTCGCGCCCACGCCGGCGGCGCCCACCGATTGGGCGAGCTGGCGAAGCGGCGATGCCAGCCTGGTGACGCCCGTCGTTGGGGCTTCGCCTTTGCAGGCCGACTGGTGGAAGGCATTCCACGATCCCGTATTGGATCGACTGGAGGCGCAGGCGTTCGCGGCCAGTCCGGATCTGCAGAAGGCGGCGCTCCACTTCGCGCAATCACGTGCGCAACGCAGCACGGTCGCTGCCCAGCAATGGCCCGCCGCCAACCTGAGCGCCAGCGAGAATCGGCAGCGCATCAGCGAGTACAGCGCGAGCACCCGCATTGCCGAAGGTCTGGGCCCTGAGAAGCAGCAGCTGATCGACTTGCTCAGCCAGCCGTTCAATGTGTATCAGGCCGGCTTCGATGCCTCGTGGGAACTGGATCTCTGGGGCAGGGTGCGTCGCTCGGTGGAAGCCGCTGATGCCGATGTTGCGCAGCAAGCCGCCTTGCTGGATCAAGCTCGACTCAGCGTGGCCAGCGACGTGGCGCGCAACTATTTCCAGCTGCGCACGACACAACGGCAGATCCAGCTGACCCGCGATGATATCGACGCGATGGCGCAACGCCTGAAGATCATTGAGGTTCGCGTGGACGCGGGCACCATCGATCATGTGGATCTGGCGCAACAGCGTGCAGAGCTCGCTGCGCTACAGGCTCAGTTGCCCGGTTTGTTGGTGCAAGCCGGTGCGTACGAGAACCAGATCGCGCTGCTGCTCGGCGAACACCCTGGCACTTTGCACGATAGGTTGCAGCCGGTGGCGGAAAGCGCGCGCCTGTTGCCACCCGACCTCGCGCCCGGCGTGCCTTCCGAAGTGGCCGCGCGTCGGCCAGACATCCGCGCCGCGGAACAACGTCTTCGCAATGCCACGGCCGGCATCGGCATCGCCAAGGCGGATCTCTACCCGAACGTGACGATCGGCGCGCAGTTCGGTTACGAGTCCTATCTCAGCGGCAAGTTTGCCGACTGGGGAAGCCGGACCTGGTCCATCGGGCCCTCGCTCAGCTTGCCGCTGTTCGATCACGGTCGCCGGATGAGCGTGGTCCAGTTGCGCGAGCTGCAGCAACAGGAGGCCGCTGTCGACTATCACCGCACCGTGCTGCAGGCATGGCAGGAGATCGACGACGCGCTCAATGGTTACGCGTCCTATCGACAAGAAACGCAGAAACTGGTCGAGCGCGTGCGCAGTACGGACGAGGCGTACAAGCTCATCCAGGTCAAATACGACGCTGGAACCGTGGACTTCCTCGCGGTGCTGGACAGTCATCGCAGCTATCTTCAGGCGCGTCGTGATCTCGCGGCGAGCCAGGGCCAGCTCGACATCCAGTTCGTCGCGGTCAACAAGGCCGTGGGCAATGTGCCGATGCAGTCGGCAGGCCTGGCCGACGCCCATCCCTGAGTGGGTCAGGCGTAAGCAAAAAAAGCCGGAGCGCCTTACGGGGCTCCGGCAAGATTACTGCTGGGAGAGTGTTACAGGGAACGTCAGAACTGCTGGTTGTACTGGACGTAGAAGTAGCGCCCCAGGTCCAGCGTCGGATCGAGAGCAGTTGCCGAGTTGTAGCCCAGTTCGGCGGCGAGGATCTCCATCGGCGGCTTCTTGTCGAAGATGTTGCGGATGCCCACCGAAATCTGTGCCTTCCACGGCAACTGGTAACGACCCTGCGCGTCGTTGAACACCACAGCGCCCATACGGTTGGCGCCCGGACCATAGGCCCAGTTCACGCTGTTGTAGTTGGGCTTGTTGCAGTGCTCGGTGTCGCTGAAGCACTCGTCGAGGATCGCGCCGTAGTAGCGGAGGCCCCAGTTCGCGCCCCAGTTGCCCAGCGTCCAGTCCAGTCCAAGGTTTGCGCGCCAGTGCGGATTGCCGTACTGGCCGGCGTAGTTGATCGCCGGTGCATCGTTGGTGCTGGCCTGGGTCCACTCGTCGAGGTAGTTCACGTTCATGTTGAACACGAAGCGGCCGAACGAGAACTGCGGCAGTCGGTAGTTCACACCAAGGTTGTAGCCCGCGGTCTGGATCCAGCCAAGGTTGGCATTGCCTTCGTGCAGATCCACCACCTGGCCATTGGCATCGCGCGAGAACTGCGAGCAGAACTCCTGCACCGAATACTGGTAGCACTGATCAAGCACGTAATTGGCGGTGATCGCCGTGATCACGTTGGTGATCTTGATTTTGTAGTAGTCCAGCGTCAGGTCCAGACCGTCGACGTAGTGCGGGCTGTACACCAGGCCCAGCGTGCGCGTAGTGCTGTGCTCGGGCTGCAGATACAGGTTGCCAGCGCCAGTGACGAACGGCGTGGTGCTCTGGTTGTTCGGGCCCTTGATCGGCTGGTTGGCGGTGTTGAGCTGGCGGAAGTCCGACGGCAGGCCGGCGGCTGCGCAGTTCCTGGCCACAGCACCGTTGCCGGTGGTGCCGTACACGGCATCGCAGGGGTCAGTGTAGTTGTCGAAGGTCTGCGAGCCGCCACCGAACAAGTCACCCAGCGTCGGTGCGCGGAAGCCCTTGGCGAACGTGCCGCGAACCATCAGGTCTTCGAACGGCGACCAGGTGAAGCTGTACTTGTTGTTCGTGGTGCTGCCGAAGTTGCTGTAGTGCGAGTAGCGGCTGGCGATATCGAGCGCCAGCGACTTGGCGCCCGGCAGATCCTTCAGCAGCGGAATGCCCAGCTCCACGTACGCCTCGTTCACCGTGTACGAGCCACGCGTCGGGCCGGCGGCAAGGTCGGTGGTGTAGCCGGCGCTGGCCAGTTCGTCCGGCGTGTCGTAACCACTGTTGTTGCGGTGTTCGATACCGGCCGCGATGCTGAAGGTACCGGCGGGCATTTCGAACAGGCCGCCGGTGATGTTGGCGGTGAAGTCCTTGATGATGCTCTGCGCTGACGATTGCTCACGCGCCATGATGTAGTTCAGCGCCTGCTTGGTCGACGCACTCGGGCCACCGAGGATGTTGAACGGCACGCACTGGCCGAGCGAGATCGGGCTGGCCGCCGTACCGCACTGCACGACGCCCTCGCTGTTGAGGAACGACGGACCGAGCGCCTGCTTGAGATTGAGCAGGTTGAGGTTGCCCGTGTTGGTGGTGTCTACGTCGTACTTGTCGTAGCCAAAGCCCGCATCCCAGTTCCAGGGATGGTCGAGAAACTCGAAGTTGCCCTCGAAGGCGCCATCGAAATGCAGCGACTTGGCGCTCTGGTTGCTCACGCGCGGCATTTCGACCGTACGGCGCACGAACGACAGGTCATTGCCCGGCAGCGGGTTGTAGTAGCTGTCGCCGCTCAGGTACACCGGGAAGGTCGGCTGGCTGGTGCTCGTGAGCGGGTAGCCCGCGACCTGCGTGGACGAGTTGCGCTCGGCATACATGCCGGTCGCCTTGAACGTCACGTTGTCGCTGAAGTTGTAGCTGCCCTCGGTGAAGATCGACTTCAGCTCGGTCGGCAGCTGATCCATCATCTGGTTGGTGGCGTTGAAGTAGTCGTTGTCTTCGACGCCCACGTGGTAGTTGTTGATGTTGCGCGAGTCGGCGCCCGTGCCAATGTGGTTCGGGTCACCCGTGTGGTTGAGCACATAGCTGTCGCCGTCGTAGCTGAAGCGACCCCACGGACCTGTACCGCTGTAACCGGCGCTCGGGAAATCCGGGCCGTAGGTGTAGCGGGTGATGTCACGCGACTTGGCCCACACCGGATCGGTCTTGTTGTACGTGGCGGAGAACACCACCGACGACTTCTGGCCGGTGCTGCCAACCGTGAACGAGTACGCCTGCTGGCGACCGTCGCCGCCCTGGTTCTGGCCGATCGAACCGCTGACGGCGGCGCCGTCGAAGTGGTCCTTGAGGATGATGTTCACCACGCCGGCGATGGCGTCGGAACCGTAGATCGACGAAGCGCCGTCCTTCAGGATCTCGATGCGCTCGATCAGGCTGGCCGGCACCGTCGACACGTCGGTGAAGCCGTTGAGGCTGGTCATCCAACGCTTGCCGTTCACCAGCACCAGCGTGCGGTTCTCGCCGAGGTTGTACAGGTTGACGTACTGGCCGCCTTCCTCGGTGTTGCTCAGCAGCACCGCCGACTTGCTGAAGGTGGGTTGGCCGGAGACGGTCAGGTTCTGCAGGATGTCACCGACGTTGGTCAGGCCGGTTTTCTGGATGTCGGCCTGCGTCAGCGTGATGACCGGCTGCGCGGTTTCCACGTCCACGCTGCGAATGCGCGAACCGGTAACGGTGACGGTTTCGAGTTTCTTGGCCGACTCCGGGCTGGCCTGGGCGCCGCCGGTGTCTTGTGCGTAGACCTCGCCCGCAACGGCGAATGCGCCCAGCGCAAGGCCCAGGCGAATAGCTGTAGACAGCTTGCTGTTTCCAAAATGCTTCACGTTTTAGCTCCCCTAACGACGTGATCAACCGAAGGAATAAGCGCCAGGCGTCGTCCTGGCTTCTTCAGGCGCACGAGTCCCTGCGGCACTGTCTTGGAGACAGTTCCGTGGTCGAATGAATTGCGTAGGTAATTGCGGATTCCCCCGCCGCCCTCTTTCGAACTTAGAGGCGGCCGTCGCAAAAAGTCAACGATTTTTGTAAGTCTTGCGTAAGTTTCCCTAGAAACAGGTGCTTACGCCATGGCTGTTGCGTCATGAAAACGCGATTTAGACGCAAGCTTTACTTAAGTTTCGCGAATGTCTCGCGCAAGTGAATCGCAAGAAGATGCGATTTTGTGGCCCGGGCCGGCGATACGGCGCGTACACGGCAGCATGCCATCGTGACGCCGTCGGAGGCCTCGAGCGGGCGTCGTTGCACCATGCCGGCGCATTGTCCATGATGGTGCAATGAACGATACGGCGGCGCGGACATGGGCGGAGCCGTTGGCGACCGGAGTGGCGCTGGCGGATGCGCGGTTGCGCCTGTTGTGGGTAAATCCCGCCCTGGCGGAGCTGCTGGATATCGGACCGCGCAGCGCGGTGGGTCAGTCGTTGGCCGTATTGCTGCACCGTCCCGAATGGATGGCGCTGGCGGAACGCGCCTTGCAGGAGCCTTCGCCCCACCAGTTACGTGGCATCGACGTGCCGTCATCGCGTGGGTCAACATCACGAGTCGACGTGGCGATGCAGTGTCTGGCGAGCGGCGAATTGCTGCTGGAAGTACATGCGTTGGCGCCAGTAGCGACGTCGGACACCCCGCTCTCAGCCACGTTGCGCGGCTTTGCCCACGAGGTGAAGAACCCGCTCGCCGGTCTACGAGGTGCCGCGCAGTTGCTGCAACGGCGTGTCGACGACGAACAGCTGCGCAACCTTGCCGGGCTGGTGATTGCCGAGGCGGATCGTCTGGCCGCGCTCGCCAATCGTCTGCTGCGCCACGATGGCGCAGCCCGGCTGGGCCCGGTGAATATCCACGAACAGCTCGAACGCCTTGGCGAACTGCTACAGGCCGAGCCCTCGCCGCCCACGCTGCGCCACGATTACGACCCGAGCCTGCCGGACATTTACGGCGACGCGGATCGCCTGCTGCAATTGCTGCTCAACCTGGCGCGCAATGCCATCGAAGCGGGCGCGCGCATGTTGACGTTCCGCACGCGTGCGGAAGCGGCGGTGCGATTGGGCGAGCGCATGGCGCGCATGGTGTTGCGCGTCGACGTGATCGACGACGGCCCGGGTGTGCCCGAGCATCTGCGCGATACCTTGTTTGAACCGCTGGTTTCCGGTCGTGCCGACGGGAGCGGACTGGGGCTTGCTCTGGCGCGTGAGATTGCGCGCGAGCATGGCGGTGAACTGCGCTACCTCGGCCGCCCCGGTGAAACCACGTTCTCCCTCTATCTGCCGATGGGGCGTACCCATGACGACTGAGTCTGGTTCCGACATCTGGATCGCCGACGATGATCGCGGCGTCCGCTTCGTACTGGCCGAAGCACTGCGCGACGCCGGCCTGTCGGTGCGCGAATTTGGCGACGCTGAAGCAGTGCGCGTGGCCTTGCGCACGTCGTCTCCCGCGCTGTTGCTCACTGACGTGCGTATGCCCGGCGAAGGCGGGCTCGCGCTGGTCGCTGCGCTCAAGGCGCAGGACGTGGGGCCGGTGATCGTCATGAGCGCGTTCACCGACGTTGCCACGACGGCGGCAGCGTATCGCGCAGGTGCGGTGGATTACCTTGCCAAGCCGTTCGATCTCGATCAGGCCGTGGCTGCGGTGCAACGCGCGCTGGCTGACGTTCCCTCCGCCGCGACTGCGTCAGTGGAACCGCCCGCACCGACTCATGCGTTGCTCGGCGAAAGCCCGGCGATGCGCGAAGTGTTCCGTCTGATTGGGCGCGTGGCTGCGAGCGACCTCAATGTGCTCGTGACGGGCGAGACCGGCACTGGCAAAGAGTTGGTGGCGCGCGCATTGCACGAAGAGAGCGCACGTCGAGATAAACCCTTCGTCGCGCTCAATACCGCTGCCATTCCCAGTGAGTTGCTGGAGAGCGAACTGTTTGGCCACGAGGCCGGCGCGTTCACCGGCGCCACGCGTCGTCACGCCGGGCGTTTCGAGCAGGCCGAGGGTGGCACGCTGTTTCTCGATGAAATCGGCGACATGCCGCTGGCCCTGCAGACGCGTCTGCTACGCGTGTTGGCCGGTGGCGAGTTTTATCGCGTGGGCGGTCGCGAGTTGATCCGCGGTAACGTGCGCATCATCGCGGCCACCCACCAGGATCTGGATGTGCGCGTCGCTGCGGGCCAGTTCCGCGCCGACTTGAAACATCGCCTCGACGTGGTGCGTATTGAGCTCCCGCCGTTGCGCTTGCGGCGCAGCGACATTCCATTGCTCGCGCAGCATTTCCTCGCCAGCGCCGCGCAGGAGTTGCGTCTGCCGCCGAAACGTTTCTCCAAGGCGGCGTTGAAGGCGATCGGGCAGAGGGACTTTCCCGGCAACGTGCGCGAACTGGAAAACCTGTGCCGTCGCCTAGCCGTGATTGCCCCGGGCAACGAGATCCTCGCTTCCGATCTCGGTGCGAATAACGCGGGCAGCACGGCAGGTGGTTGGACCGACGCTTTGCGCGAGTGGGTCTCGCAAGCGTTGGCGGACGGCGAGTTGGATATCCATACGCGCGCCCGTGAAGCGCTGGACCAGACGCTGCTGCAGGTGGCGCTGGAAGCCCACGAAGGCCATCGCCAGCACGCCGCGGCTGCACTGGGCGTGGGCCGCAACACCCTTACCCGCAAGCTGGGCTCGTCGCGTGTGCGCGGGCCGTCCAAGTCATGAGAGATCTGTCATGAGCATCACCATTCGTACGGCCACGCGTGCCGATATCGCGCACATCGCGCGATGGAATCTCGCCATGGCGTGGGAAACCGAACAGAAGGCGTTGGACCCCGCGGTGCTCGAGCGCGGCGTCACGGCTGTCTTCGACGAACCCCGCCGCGGGTTTTATCTGGTGGCGGAACGTGGCAACGAGCCCGTGGGCTGTCTGCTGGTGACGTACGAGTGGAGTGATTGGCGCGCCGGTGACTTCTGGTGGATTCAGAGCGTATACGTGGCAGAGTCCGCGCGTCGCGAAGGTGTGCTCCGCCAGCTATATGAAGAGGCGAAGCAACGCGCAGCGCTGGCTGGCGCGGTAGGTCTGCGTCTGTACGTGGAGACGGAGAACGAGCGCGCGCAGCGCACCTATGCCGGGCTTGGCATGGAGCGTTGCCACTACTTCATGTACGAAGCGGAGTTCTGAGTAGCTGATATTTCTCAGGCTACCAGCAGGTGCTCGCTGAATTCTTCCGGTGGAATGGCCGTGCCGAACAGGAAGCCCTGCAGCAACGAACATCCCGCGCGTCGCAGGTGTTCGGCTTGGGCGGTGGTTTCGACACCTTCGGCCACTACATTCATATCCAGCCCGCGCGCCATCGCGATGATGGCGTCAGTGATGGCGGCATTGTCCGCATCGCTGGCGATATCGCGCACGAAAGTGCGGTCGATCTTCAGCGCGTCGATGGGGAAGTACTTGAGGTACGAAAGGCTGCAATAGCCTGTGCCGAAGTCGTCCAGTGCCAAGCTCACGCCTAGATCCTTGATGCCTTGCATAAGGGCGCGGCTCTGGTCACCGGCGGACATCACCATACGCTCGGTCAATTCCAGTTCGATCAGTGACGGCGGCAGTTGCGCGTCGTCCAGCGCCTGCTTGAGCGTGGCGTGGAAACCCGGATGCTGGAATTGCGGCGCGGCAACGTTCACCGCCACCACGATGGGTTTGCCCGCGCGATACCACTCGCCCGCCTGGCGGCAAGCTTCGCGTATCACCCATTCGCCGAGAGGCACAATCAGCCCGCTTTCTTCCGCCACCGGAATGAACTGGTCGGGCATGTACACGTCCTGGCCATCGACCTGCCAGCGCAGCAAGGCTTCGGCACCGACGATGGCGCCAGTGCGCGCATCGACCTTGGGTTGGTAGTGCAGCCGCAGTTCGCCGCGTTTTAGCGCTCGGCGAAGATCCTGCTCGATGCGCAGGCGCGCGGCGGGCAGTTCGCTCATCTGCGGAGTGAAGAAGCGGTAATCGTCGCGCCCCTTCATCTTCACTTCGTACATGGCGACGTCGGCGTTGCGCAGCATGGTGTCGGCGTCGACCGCATCGTCGGGATAGACGCTGATGCCCACACTGAAGGTGATGTTGAACTCGCCCATCTTGCTGGCGGGCGATTGCTGCCACAGGCGCATCAGCTTTTCGCACAGCTGGCTGGCGCCCGAGCGCCCGTCCACATGGGACAACAGCACCACGAACTCATCGCCGCCAATACGGCTGACGGTGTCCTCGTTGCGCAGGTGATGGCGCAAGTGGGCCGCGAACGCGCGCAGCAAATCGTCGCCGGCGGTGTGGCCGAGCGCGTCGTTGATCTGTTTGAAATGATCGATATCGATATGCAGCAGCGCGGCTTCGTCGTGGCGGCGCACGGCTGCCGCGAGCACCTGTTCCAGGCGCGACTGCAGCAGGCTGCGGTTGGGCAGGCCGGTGAGCGTGTCGTGCTGGGCCAGGTGCGCCATCTTCAGCGCCAGAGCGCGGGTTTCGCTTACATCGTGGAACACCAGCACGCCGCCGATGACGCTGCCTGCGTGGTCGTGGATGGAGGCCGCCGAATCTTCGATGGGTGTTTCGAAACCATTGCGGTGGAGCAGCACCGCGTTGCCCTTCAGTTCGACGATGGCATCGCGCGAGATCGCATCCAGCAGCGGGCTGTGCAGCGGTTCGCGGGTGCGGCTGTCGATCAGGCGGAACACCTCGCTCATCGGGCGACCCACCGCCTCGGCCTGGCTCCAGCCTGTCATCGCCTCAGCGATGGGATTGAGCGAGGTCACCAGGTGCCGCAGGTCGGTGGTGATGACGGCGTCGCCGATGGAGCGCAGCGTGACCTCGGCCAGTTCGCGCTCGCGGAACAGCGCTTCCTCATAGGATTTGCGCTGACTGATGTCCAGGATCTGCGCAACGGCGTGATAGGGCTCGCCGTTATTGGCTGAGCGCACCAGGGATACGCTGAGCAGCACGTACACGACGTGGCCGTCGCGATGGATATAGCGCTTCTCCAGCTGATAAGTTTCGCGTCGGCCTTCGCGCAGTGCGCGCGACAGTTCGCGCGAAGCGGGCAGGTCGTCGACGTGAGTCAGGTCGGGTAGGGCACGCGTAAGCAGCTCCTGCTCGCTGTAGCCGAGCATGTCGCACAGCGCGGCGTTGACCCGCAGCATGTGGCCTTCCGTGGTGACCAGGGCCATGCCGATAGGGGCATGCTGAAATGCACCGAAGAAGCGTTGCTCGCTTTCGCGCAACTGCAGCTCCAGCGCATGTCTTGCCGTGATGTCGATGAACACGGTGAAGACGCCGCGCACGTGGCCGTCCTCGTCCAGGTCAGGCTGGAAGTTGCCATGCACGTAGCAGCGTGCCGAACCGGCGAGCAGCTCGCCCTCGTACACCGCGGGCTCTCCTGCGAGTGCCTGCTCCAGGCAGTTGCCGGCGCGCTGCAGGTTCGAGTCGCCGAGTACCTCATCGACGGTCCGTCCGATCATCCATGCCGGGTCGACATCGAGCCAGGCGCGGTGCGTGGTGTTGGCGAAGCGGAAACGACGGTGCCGGTCGATGTAGGTGATCAGAGCGGGCGCGCCCTGCAGCACATGGGCGGGCCAATGGGCCTCGCCTCCCGCAGGGACGAACTCGTGATCGGTTTGACGCATCTGGGTTACGGCCCGCTGGCGCACCCCCGCGCCTCATCGTCGCATCATGCGCCAAGTGAGGCCGGCCGTGCAGTGGTCCCGGCCGTATTGCGCCGGGTTGCGTTAATCCTTAATGCAGTGCCTCGGCAGGCGCCCCCAGCTGACCTTCCGCGTCCAACAGGATGCAACCCAGCGCGTGCAGATCGGGTGAGATGCCGTAGCGGTCGGACAACTGGGCCACCAACGGGCCCAACGCCTTGGGGTGCAGGGGATAGCCGTGCGCGAGGACGCGTGCGCGTCCGCCATCGCCGCGCTGCGCCACGGTCACTGCCACGACACCCAACCCGGGCGCTTCGTGGGCATAGAGCGCGGGTGCGTCGTAACCCGCGTCGGTGTCGCCGAAAGTCTCAAGCAAGTAACCGGGCGTGGCTTCGCCATCGGTCAACGTGAGCGGCAGGTGATGCGCATCGAGCAGCGCGGCGTACTGGCGTAGCTCGAACACTGCGCCGGCGAATTCGTGAGCGCGCTGGTTGATGTCGCCGGGCTGGCCACGCAGCCATGCCGCAGGCGACTGTGCTTCCACCTTGCCATCGTGATAGCGCAGCGCGAGGCCGCGCGCACTCAGCGTGGATTCGTCGCGATACGGCGTGAGCAGGGCGGCTTCCAGCAGTGTCCACAGCGGTGCGAGGTTGACGTGTTCGTATTGCACGCACGTCAGCGCGAGCAGATCGTTGCGGCTGAGGTAGCGCACGTGTTCCAGACGCACGCCCAGCGTGCGCATCAGCCAGTCGGAGGTACGGGCGCCGGCTTCGCCGCGACCCACCAGTTCTACTTCCAGCTTTTCCGCCAGGCTTTCGGCCAGTGCTTCGGGCGCGAGCAGGGAGAGCGGCAGCAGGCGCATGGGGCCGTCGGCGAACGCGGCCTCCGGTTCCAGTGGCTGGGCGGGCATGTGGCCTTCGTGGGTGCCAAAGGCCACCACGTTCTCCAGATGGCCGCGCGGTACGCGGCGGGCCAGTTCGTCCAGCGTGGCCCACACCGGGAAACCCGGCCGCAGCAGCTCTACCGTGTCGAACAGCGCACCGGCCACGGCAAGGCGGGCTTCATCCACCTGGGGCACCAGCGTATGCAGGTCGGCGGCGATCAGCGCCGCCAGTTCGGCGGCTTCGTCGCGGCTCAGCGTGCGGCGTGGGGGCGTGTCCCCGGCGGACAGTTCCAGCGCGAGGACCGCGGGGAGGGCGACGAGCGTTTGTGCTTCCACAGATCACGAACCCGAACAGTAAGGAACCGAATTCTAGCATTTGAGGGTTTTTGGGCTTCCGCGCCGTATCAGAGCGGGTTAGCCTTGACGACTCGGCTTTGTCAGATCTTGGATTGCTCCAGCCATGGAAAACACACTCAAGCGCGTCGGTGTGATCGGCGGCGTACGTATCCCGTTCTGCCGTAACAACACCGCCTACGCCGATGTCGGCAATTTCGGCATGTCGGTGAAGGTGCTTGGGTCGCTGGTGGAGCGGTACGGCCTGCATGGGCAGGAGCTGGGCGAAGTGGCCATGGGTGCGGTCATCAAGCACTCGTCCGAGTGGAACCTGGCCCGCGAGGCGGTGCTGTCCTCGGGACTGGCGCCCACCACGCCGGCCATCACCACGGCCCGGGCCTGCGGTACCTCGCTGGACAACGCCATCATCATCGCCAACAAGATCGCCACCGGGCAGATCGAGGCGGGCATCGCCGGCGGGTCGGACACCACCAGTGACGTGCCGATCGTGCTTGGCGAGCGCCTGCGCAAGCGCCTGCTTGCCATGAACCGCGGCAAGACCTGGCAGGACAAGCTGCGCGCCGCCACCCAGGGCTTCTCGCTGAAGGAACTCAAGCCGGCGTTCCCGGGCGTGGCCGAGCCGCGCACCGGCATGTCGATGGGCGACCACTGCGAGAAGATGGCCAAGGAATGGCACATCGCGCGTCAGGCGCAGGATCAGCTGGCGCTGGATAGCCACCACAAGCTCGCCGCGGCCTATGAGGCCGGCTTCTTCGAGGATCTGGTGGTGCCGTTCCGCGGTTTAAAACGCGATGGCTTCCTGCGTCCGGACAGCACCATGGACAAGCTGGCCTCGCTCAAGCCGGCCTTCGACAAGACTTCCGGCCACGGCACGCTCACGGCGGGCAACTCCACCGGTCTGTCCGACGGTGCGGCCGCCGTGTTGCTGGGCACGGAGGAATGGGCGACCAAGCGCGGCCTGAAGGTGCAGGCATGGTTCCGTGATGCGGAAGTTGCCGCCGTCGATTTCGTGCATGGCGAAGGTCTGCTGATGGCACCGACGGTGGCTGTGCCGCGCATGCTGGCTCGCCATGGACTCACCCTGCAGGACTTCGATTTCTACGAGATCCACGAAGCCTTTGCTGCGCAGGTGCTGTGTACGCTGCGCGCGTGGGAAAGCGCCGACTACTGCAAGCAGCGCCTTGGCCTGGATCAGCCGCTGGGTGCGATCGATCCGGCCAAGCTCAACGTCAACGGCTCCAGCCTCGCCGCGGGTCATCCGTTCGCAGCCACGGGTGCGCGCGTGGTCGCTACGCTGGCCAAGCTGCTCGAGCAGAAGGGTTCGGGCCGCGGCCTGATCTCCATCTGCACGGCTGGCGGCATGGGCGTCACCGCTATCCTCGAACGCTGAGCGGGTTCGCTCGCCACCGTCCTTCCCGATGTTTCGTCTGCGCACCACCGTCAGCCTGAGCCTGCTCGCGCTGGCGATCGGGGTGGCCGGTACGGCGTGGTTGAGTACGCTCACCAGCAACTGGGCAGGGCCACCGGGCACGCCAGTTTCGCGCACCGACAAGGTGCGGATGATGTTGCGTCGTCATTCGCGCCCGCCGGTCCCTTCCGCGCACGTGGCGACGGCCACGCCCGCCCATACCGCATCTGCGCCTGAGCGTCCCGCTGAAACGCTGCCCATGCTGACGCCCATCGACATGCCACCGCTGGCGGCGTCGTGGCTACAGCGCACGGCTTTTGCCAGCGGTCGCGTGGTGCTGCAGCTGACGGTGGATGGTGAGGGGCGTGTCGATCACTCAGCCGTGGCCGAATCCAGTGGCAATGCAGGGCTGGACGAGCGTGCTCTGCGTACCGTGGCACGCTGGCGATTCGCCGTGCCCGGTGATCATCCCGAAGGTTTGAGCGGCCGGCTGGTGATGCGATTCGACGACACGCCTGCAGCTAACCCTTAGGAGCGTAGCGTCAGAGCACGCCTTGCACGCCCGCACCGAACGCCGTGATCAAACGGGTATAGATCAGCTTGGGCGACACATCGACATCGGGGAAGTCACCGACCGGCGTGTAGCAGCTCAAGAAACCCGGATCACTGGGGCGCATCGGCGTGCAGCCCGCCTTGAGGTCGTAAGCAGTGGCATAGCGGTAAGGCCACAGATCAAACACCGGCAGACTGGCGGAGACATCGCCGATGGCCATGCTCAAGCGGCTCTGCTGGCGCGGCGCGATCACCCACGCGTTCTCCGGCTGTGTATCGCGCAGGATGCTGTCGCGCAGTTCGTTGGCGAAGCGCGCGTCATATACGATCACGCCCGCCTCGGTGTTGTAGTGGTCCGAGCGCGGATCGAAGTTGTGCGAGCCGACCATCGCGAAGTCGTCGTCCACCACGATGGATTTGGCGTGCAGGCCGAAGCGGCGGCCCGGTGTGGTCAGTGGCGCGGGACGGTTACGGCGACCGTTGCTGCGGCTGCCGAGCAGGCCGCGCTCGTTGCCGACGCGCCGCCTAGGGGCTGCGCCACCTTGCAGTGGTGGTGGCGGGCCGTCATCGGCAGCGGAATCGGCGTTGTCTTCCGCCGGTCCTTCCGCGCGCGGTTTCATCTCGTAGATCTCGAAACCGAAATCCTTGAGGTAGCGCTTGCGGTGTTTGTACGAGATCGCATACACCGCGAACGCGTCGGTGGATGCGAGCGAGTTGGTCGACACCACAATGCGCGGTGGCGCATCACCCTTGTGCAGCCGCTCGAAGATCGCGTTGGCGCGGTCGCTCATCACCAGGTACGGCGTCTGCAGCACCACCTCGTGCTGTGCGGCGCCGACCATGCGCATGAGATGTGCCGTGAATTCGTGCGCGCTGCGCTTATCCGGCTGGTCCGTCTTGGCGGGCAGGTCGCTGAAGAAATCGACGCGGCCCGTGCGCAGCGTGTCGGACACCAGCACGTCGTCGATCCAGCCGCCGTCGCTGGCTTCCTCCTGCACGCGCGCCACGCGCTGCGGGTGGGCGTAGTGCGGCTCGGGCAACGGGCCAGGATGGTTGTCGTCCAGCAACTGGCGGTTCACATCGCGCAGATGCGTGAGCGGCGTTGCACGCTTGTGGTTCCAGAAGGTCTCGAAACTCGCCGCCATCTTGCGCGCTGCTGGCCCGCCTACCATCACGTCGCGATCGACGTAATCGAAGTCGTTGTCCCAGTCGAAGTAGCGGTCTTGGTAGTTGCGCCCGCCCGTGATGCCGATCAGGTTGTCCACCAGCAGCAGCTTGTTGTGCATGCGCTGGTTGAACGTCATGAAGCAGCACACGATGCTCGCGCTGAATTCCGCCACCGAGGTCTGCGCTTTGTGGAACGTCGGGTTGTAGAGGCGTATCTCCAGGTTCTGGTGCACCGTGGCAAGGCGCTCCAGCAGCACAGGGTCGCCGAACGAGAACAACTGGTCGGCCAGGATGCGTACTTTCACACCGCGCTGCGCCGCCTTGATCAGTTCATTGAGCACCAGTTGGCCGGCATCGTCCTGATCCCAGATATAGGTCTGCACATCGATGCTGTGCTGGGCTGCGCGGATCAAGTTGAGCCGCGCGACCATCGCCGCTTCGCTGTCGTTGAGCAGCGTCACTACGTGCACGGGGGCGTCGGGCGTGGAATCGGCCATCGCCTGCTGAGCGGCGTCGAGCAGCGGGGAGTCGACGGGGCAGTGATCCTCACGATCGCAGTCGAGCTGCCGTTGCGTGTCGTTTGCCACCACAGCGTCGGCACGGCGGATGCGTGCAGGCGACACGCTACATCCCGACAGAATCAGGATCGCTGCAAGCAAAAGGGAGACGGCGATCCAGCGCTGGCGCATCAGGCAATGATACGAGAGAACATTCCTATTCCCGCTTAACGCTTGGCGTAATCCAGGCTGATCATCATGCCCAACTGCACCTGGTCAGAGATGGCCGTACGATGACCGCTCATGCCGAAATCGCTGCGCTGGATGGTGCCGCGCACGGAGATCACACACTCTTGCGGTGCTTCCAGCGGGCAATGGGAGGGAAGCACTTCGAAATGCGCGGGCTTGGTGATGCCTCGCAGGGTCAGCGTGCCGTCGAGGCCGCCACCCTTCTCCAGCATCGCCAGCGAGATCGGTTCAGAGATGAAGTGGATCGAAGGAAAGCGCGATGCGTCGAAAAATTCCGGTGTCAGCACCCAACGGCGAATGCGGTCCGACCCCATGTGGATGCTGTCCACGGTGATGCGTGCGTCGACGGTGGCCGTGTCATGCAACTGGCTCAGGGTGACATCGCCGTCGATTTCCTCAAAGCGGCCGCTGATCTGGCTAAGCCAGAACAGCCGGACGCCGAAATCGGCATGGGATCGTGCGGGGTCGATGCGGTAGTCCGCTGCCTGCGCTGGCTGCATGACCAGCAGCAACAGCAGCAAGCAGCAGCTAGCGAGCGGCAAGCTCATGCGGGCCAGAACTCAGGGGGACCAGAAAGCATCCAGGCGGGCGTTACCGGGTTCGAGCGTGCCATTGAGGTGAAGCACCGCCAGGCCGGCAGGCGGCATGCCGCGGAACTCGTCGGAGCGCCCCTCGACCAACAGGGCCACCAGCCGTTCGATGCCGGGATTGTGACCGACCAGCATCACCGTGCCTGCATCGCCGTACTGGTCGAGCAGGGCGAGCAATTCGCCGGGCGTGGCCTCGTAGATGTCATCGGCAAACTCGGTGGCCGGCGCCTTGCCGTAGGCCGTGAGCGCAAGTTCGGCGGTGGCGCGGGTGCGTTCGGAGGGCGAGCACAGCACGCGGTCGACCTTCACCCCGTGCGACGCCAGCCATTTTCCGGCGGCCTTCGCCTCTTGCTCTCCGCGCCCGCTCAGGCGCCGGTTCTGATCGTTGGCTCCGGAGGTGGCCGGCTGAGCTTCGGCGTGTCGCAACAGGATGAGTTCGTGCATGTTTGGCTCCCAGTTAGTGCCACGTTGTGGCACACAATCATTGCTGGCGTTTGATCCAGCGCAGGAGGTGTTTCCAGTCCTCCTGGTGGCTTCGGACGTTTTCCGAAGCGTAATCAAAGATGCCCTTGCCGAGTGCAGTCAGCAACACATAGGCCTGGCTGTCCCGCAGTTGCGCCACCAATGGAAACGGCGCCTGCTCGGACAGTTGGTTCATGGCGTCCTGGCTGGCGTTGGTCCACGGTTTGAGGCGATTGCCGACCAGCCCTACGGGCAGCTTGCCCCTTTTGACGCGGTTGACCTGGCGGAGTTCCTCCAGGAAACCGAACGTGGCATCGAGATCGAAGGTTGACGGCAGCACCGGCACCAGCACCACGTCGGCCTTCTCCAGATACGGCTCCAGGTCCCGCTCTTGCGAGCCGGCCGGCGTGTCGATCAGCACGCGTTGCGTATCGGGAGGGAGTTTTTCCAGCGCCCTGCGGCCACCTTCGATGGCCAGCACGCCGGGAACGTTGTCGGGGCGATTGGCCGCCCAGCGAAAACCGGATTGTTGCCGGTCGGCGTCGACGATGGCCGTGTGCTTGCCATCCTGCGCCCAGTGCGAGGCCAGCTGCGTGACCAGCGTGCTCTTGCCGCAACCGCCTTTGCTGCTTGCTACCAGTACCGTCAGCATATTGCCGCCCCAGTGTCCAAGCCGGGGCTCAGCCTACACGATGGCCGGGGATCGATGGCAAGCACGAACATCGCGAAATGATGTCCGTGCCGGTTGGATCAGCCCGCCTTGGACGGCTCCCAGTCGGACGGTGCGTCGACGGGCATGTTGAAGTCGTGCAGGGCGGTGAGCACCAGGCTCATCTGCGTGCCACCCGAGCGGGCCAGCTTCAGCAAATGCTGGGCAACGGCGGTGTCACCCTTGGCGCGCAGGGATAGCTGCGAAAAGCTCTGCACCTGCCACACCAGGTTACGGCGTAGATTCTTGGCGTCTTGCTGCTGGGCCGGATCGTCAGCCAGCACCTCACGCAGGTGCAGACCCAGCGAGCGGGCCAGCGGGCTGGAGCCCCATTCCAGCAGCTTGCCCAGCTTGAGGCAGTCGGCCTTCACGCTGGGCTTGTCGGCGTTGTCCTCGCATAGGCGCGACGTGGCCTGCAGCGCGGGTTGGGGTTGGCCTTCGGCCAGGCCGAACACCAGGGTCAGCTGCACATCCGCGCCGTTCATGGCCGACAGCGGGCCCACCACATTGGCCGGCGGGGGCAGGGTGGTCACCGCGTTGGACAGCGCCTTCAGGGTGGCGCCGGTGTAGTCGTCATAGGCCTTGGCCGAGGCGGCCTTGGCCAGATCCTGGCGGGCGTCGTCGTTCTTGCCGTCGCGAATATCCTGGCCCAGCTTGAGCAGCCACACCGCCGCGTTGTCCGGCGCCTGCTGCACCAGCTTGGCCAGGGCGTCGGTATTGGGGCAGGCATCGCCCTTGGCATCGCAATCGCTCAGGCGGACCCAGCTGATCTCCGGGCCTGCGCCGTCGGCCGCAGCGGCCCGGTCGATCAGGGTGTGATAGCTGTTGAAGTCCGGCTGATCCTGCAGCGGCCGGGCCAGCAGGGCGGCGCCCATCAGGGGGAGCGGGTCCGCCTGCGGGGCGGTCACGCTGACCAGATCCTTTTGATACTGCACCAGCGCCTGGCGCCGATCTGCCTGCAGATCGGGATTGGCGGGTGTTTTGGCCGCCAGCGCGGGGCCGGAAATCGTGGCCAGCAGCAGGGCGAACGGGAGGAGGCGGCGTCCAAGCATCGAGGGGTCCTTACACAAAGCCAACAACCAGAATAACGCCCAAGGATTAAGCTCGCCTGATCCGCTGGACGGGTGGGACGGGAGAACGCGCCCTGCCTTGTTAGCATGGCCGCTTTGCGACGCCCCGGGGTGACACGTCATCCTGCGCAGCACAGGAGAAGACTACGTGAACGACATTTCTTTCTTGGCCGACGGCCGCGCGGCCCCTTGGTTCGTCGGCTGGGGCACGCTGGCGCTGATCAACGCCGGCCTGGCCCAAGGCAAAAACCGTAGCGGCCTGCTGTGGTTCCTGCTGTCGCTGGTGTTTGGGCCGTTGGCCACGCTGGTGCTGGTGCTGATGCCCAAGGCACGGCAGACGTTGTTCTGAGCACCTGAGAGCCTGTTCAACGTCCCCCCGAGCGCTCATTTTCCTCACCGTCATTCCGGCGTAGGCCGGAATCCAGTGGCCCAGAGGCTCAGTTTTCGCGGAAGAGCCAAACGCTTTGGCTCCCAGCGACAACCTACCGCGTTCGTTACTGGATTCCGGCCTACGCCGGAATGACGCGCGGTGGAATTGGAGATCTTGTAAAGGCTCTAAGGCACTGCATCACGCACAAAAAAGCCCGGCATGGAGTCCACGCCGGGCTTTCGTTGGAACTCGTGGACTTACTCGCCCAGTGCTTCGCGCATGAACTCCGGCTGTGCCAGCGCCGCCTTGTGCATATCGGCGTTGTAGTAGCGGGTCGGGAAGTTCTTGCTCAGCGCGCCGCGCTCGCGGAAGCCGGCCAGGTCACCACCCTTGCGCACCATGGTGCAGCTCCACCAGCCGGTGGGGTAGCACGGCTGCGGGAACGGCAGGGTCTTCACCGCAGTGAAGCCGGCCGTGCGCATGGCCGAGCGCATGGACTTGATCAGTTCCAGGTGAGCGATCGGCGACTCCGACTGCTGCACCAGGATGCCGCCGTGGCGCAGGGCCTTGTAGCAGCTGGCGTAGAACGCGGCGTTGAACAGGCCTTCGGCCGGGCCGACCGGGTCGGTCGAGTCGACGATGATCAGATCCAGCGATTCCGGCTCCGCTTCGGCCATGTACTTGATGCCGTCGATGAACAGCAGCTCGGCGCGCGGGTCGTTGTTGGATTCGCACAGCTCAGGGAAGTACTGCTCGGCGAGGCGCGTCACGCGCTCGTCGATCTCCACCTGCACCGCGTGCTCCACTTCCTCGTGCTTGAGCACTTCACGCAGCGTGCCGCAGTCACCGCCGCCGATGATCACCACGCGCTTGGCGCGCGCATGGGTGAACAGCGCCGGGTGGGTCATCATTTCGTGATAGAGGAAGTTGTCGCGGCTGGTCAGCATCACGCAACCGTCGATCACCATCAGGTTGCCCCAATCGGTGGTCTGGTAGATCTCGATGGTCTGGAACGGGGTCTTCTCGGCGTGCAGCAGCTTCTCCACGCGGTAACCAATGGAGGAGCCGGAGGCCTGATGGGCTTCGGTGAACCAGCTAGGGTGCTGCGACATGGGGATGTTCCTGACGATCGATGGGTTCAAAGAACGGGAATTGTAGCCGAACGGGGTTCCGGGGGCGGCCCGGGGCACCCCATCTTCGGCACATTGTCACAAGAGGCCGTTACAATAGCCGTCCGAACCGCCGCGCCAGCTAGCCCGCGGTTCCCCAGGTCAGACCGGCCCCGCGGCGTGCAAGGCTTCCGGCCGGCTGACTTTGCATCGTCAAGGCTCCGCCGCTGCGACGACATGTTCAGGGTGTAATACGCCCGTTGTAAGAGCCTGTTCTATGTCTTCACGTAGCCCGCGTTGTTTCCCTGCGCTTGCCCGAGCCTATTGTGTGGCACTGCGCCTGACTGGTGGTCAGGTCGAGCCGCGCGATGGGCTCGGGCAAGCGCAGGGAAACAACCCTCCGGGCCGGGTCTGTTTGCCCACAGCCCCGCGTCATCACTCTGTCGTGTACGGACGTACACTCCCTCGTTCTTCCTTGGTCTGCGCGCAAACAGCTCCCGGCGCGGGCCACGTGAAGGCATAGAACAGGCTCTAAGGAACCCTCCATGTCGAAGCACTGGAACATTGACGCTGCCCGCCATACCTACGCCGTTCCGCACTGGAGCGACGGCTACGTCGACGTCAACGACGCCGGCCATATCGTCATGCGCCCGCACGGCGCCAAGGGCCCGGCCCTGTCGCTGCCGGCCATCGTGGACCGCGCCCGCGCCGAAGGCCTGCGCCTGCCGCTGCTCGTGCGTTTCCCAGACATCCTCGCTGACCGTTTGAAGCGTTTGCAGGAAGCGTTCGCCAAGGCCATTGGCGAATGGAGCTACGAGGGTGGCTATACAGCCGTCTATCCGATCAAGGTGAACCAGCAGCGCGGCGTGGCCGGCGAGCTGGTCGCCGCGGGCGAGCATGGCTTTGGCCTCGAAGCCGGTTCCAAGCCCGAGCTGATGGCCGTGCTGGCCATGGCACGCCCCGGCAGCATCGTGATCTGCAACGGCTACAAAGACCGCGAATACATCCGCCTCGCGCTGATCGGTCGCAAGCTCGGCCTGCGCGTGCATATCGTGATCGAGAAGCTCTCTGAGCTCGACCACGTCTTCACCGAATCGAAGGCGCTGGGCGTTGAACCCCTGCTCGGCGTACGCGTGCGCCTGGCCTCCATTGGTGCAGGCAAGTGGCAGAACACCGGCGGTGATAAAGGCAAGTTCGGCCTGTCGCCCAGTCAGGTGCTCACGCTGGTGGAACGTCTGGACCAGGCCGGCCTAAAGCACACGCTGAAGCTGCAGCACTTCCACATGGGCTCGCAGATTTCCAACGTGCGCGACATCGCCAACGGCATGCGCGAAGCCACGCGTTACTTTGTGGAACTCAAGCGCTTCGGTGTGCCGCTGGACATCGTCGACGTCGGTGGCGGTCTCGGTGTGGACTACGAAGGCTCGCGCTCGCGCAGCCACAACTCCATCAACTATTCGATCGAGCAGTACGCCTCCACCATCGTGCAGTCGCTGGCTGAAGCCGTGGCGGAAGCCAACCTGCCCGCGCCGCACATCATCACCGAAGCGGGCCGCGCCATGACCGCGCACCACGCCGTGATGGTGGTGAACGTCACCGAGGTGGAAGAAGTACCCGCCGGCAACATTCCGACCGCGCATGACCATGAGCCGGCCGTGCTGCGTCGCCTGCGTGAGACCTGGGCCGAGCTGGACCAGCGCCCCGCGCTCGAACTGTTCCACGAAGCGCAGCACCACCTTGCCGAAGGCCAGACGCTGTACGCACTCGGCCAGTTGAATCTGGAAGACCGCGCGCGTCTCGATGACATGTACTACGCCATCGCCAATGCCGTGCGCACGCGCCTGCTGCCCGCCGAACGCTCGCACCGCCAGGCCATGGATGAGCTCGACGAGAAGCTGGTCGACAAATACTTCGTCAACTTCTCCGTGTTCGAATCCGTGCCGGACATCTGGGCCATCGACCAGATCTTCCCGATTGCGCCTATTGCGCGCTTGAACGAAGAACCCACGCGTCGTGGCGTGATCGTCGACCTCACCTGTGACTCCGACGGCCGCATCGACGACTACGTCGACGCCGAAGGCGTGGACGTGAGCCTGCCCCTGCATGCGCTGAAGGAAGACGAGAGCTACCGCCTCGGTATCTTCATGGTCGGCGCGTATCAGGAAACGCTGGGCGACATCCACAACCTGTTTGGCGATACCGATGCGGTGAACGTTCGCGTCGATGGCGATTCGTATGTTTTCGCGCACAAGCGCCGTGGCGACACCACGGATCTGATGCTTGACTACGTCGGCTACGACCTCGATGCCCTGCGTCGCAGCTACCGCGAGCGCATTGCCGCCGCCGGTGTGGAAGGCGAATCGGCAGAGCAGCTATTCGTCACATTGAACGAAGGATTGACCGGCTATACCTACCTGTCTGAGGGCGCGCATTGAGGCGATAAGGTTTTTTTGCTCGTCATTCCGGCGCAGGCCGGAATCCAGTAGCTAAATGGTCGGTTTTCGCGAGTGGTTCATCGAATTTCTCCGCGAAAACCGCGCGATACCGCAACTGGATTCCGGCCTGCGCCGGAATGACGAAGTAGGAAAGACCGGGTCAAATTGTCCATTCGTCGCATGGATGCGTGCCCACCGGTTGTGACAGCCTGTGTCGTCAACGACGGCACGGGCCACACAACCTGATTCCGTTTTTGCTTTCCCCCTATCCCCATCGAAAGGAGTGGTTATGGCAAGTCTCGACGGCAAGGTGGCACTCATCACTGGCGCGGCCAGCGGCCTGGGCAAGGCAATTGCCGAGCTCTACGCAAAAAATGGCGCGGCGGTAGCCATCGCCGATATCAACCAGCAAGCGGCCGATGCCGCTGCTGCCGAAATCATCGCGGCGGGCGGCAAAGCCATTGGCGTCGCCATGGACGTAACGGACGAAGCGGCCGTCAACGCCGGTACCGACAAGGTGGTCGCCGAGTTCGGTCATCTAGATATCCTGATCTCCAACGCCGGCATCCAGATCATCAACCCGATCGACCAGTTTGCCTACGCAGACTGGAAAAAGATGCTCGCCATCCACCTCGACGGTGGCTTCCTCACCACGCGTGCCGCACTCAAGCACATGTACAAGGATGATCGCGGCGGCATCGTGATCTACATGGGTTCCGTGCATTCGCACGAAGCGTCCAAGCTCAAGTCGGCCTATGTCGCCGCCAAGCACGGCCTGCTGGGCCTGGCCCGCACGCTGGCGAAGGAAGGCGCGGCCCACAACGTGCGCTCGCACGTGATCTGCCCCGGCTTTGTGCGCACGCCCCTGGTGGAAAAGCAGATTCCCGAGCAAGCCAAAGAGCTGGGCATCAGCGAGGCCGACGTGATCAAGAACGTCATGCTCAAGGACACTGTCGACGGTGTATTCACCACGGTGGATGACATCGCGCAGACGGCCCTGTACCTCGCGACGTTCCCGTCCGCGGCGCTCACGGGTCAGTCCATTGTCGTGAGCCACGGCTGGTACATGCAGTAAGTCGCCACGCCCCGTCCGGCGAGGCCGGGCGGGGTTACCCGCTGTATCTCATCGATACCGGTCCGCGCGGGCCAGGACGCGCTGTGCGGGCGGGCTGCCAGGAGCACTGCTGCCATGAAGATTGCCGACGTAAAGGCCAACGCCTTCGCCATGCCGTTGACCAGCCCCGCCTTTCCCTTGGGGCCCTACCGCTTCGTTAACCGCGAGTTTCTGGTCATCACCTATCGCACGGACATGGACGCGCTGCGCGCCGTGGTGCCCGAGCCGCTGCAAGTGACCGAACCGCTGGTCAAGTACGAATTCATCCGCATGCCCGACTCCACCGGTTTCGGCGACTACACCGAATCGGGCCAGGTCATACCGGTCAGCTTCGAGGGCCAGCACGGCGGCTACGTGCACTCCATGTATCTCAATGACCATCCGCCCATTGCTGGCGGCCGTGAGCTGTGGGGTTTCCCCAAGAAGCTCGCCACGCCGGTGCTGGAGACGGAGATCGACACGCTGGTCGGCACGCTCGATTACGGCAAAGTGCGCGTGGCTAAAGGCACCATGGGCTTCAAGCATCGCCCGGCGGACGAGAAGGCCGTGCTGGCCTCACTGGCCGCGCCCAACTTCCTACTCAAGATCATCCCGCATGTGGACGGCACACCGCGCATCTGCGAGCTGGTTCGCTACTACACCACCAACGTCACGCTCAAAGGCGCCTGGACGGGCCCGGGCGCGTTGGAACTGCACCCCCATGCGCTGGCCCCGGTCGCCGAGTTGCCGGTACTGAAGGTGGAGTCGGCAATGCATTTCATCACCGACCTGACCCTCGACCTGGGCACGGTGGTGTACGACTATTTGGCTGACTGAGCCGAGGCAAATACGTATGGACGTCCGTAAAAACTCGCCGGCATCAAAGCTGTCCGATCAAGACCAGCTGCGACAGCTCCATAAGCAATACCAAACCACCGCCCTGGTGCTGCAGGGCGGCGGCGCGCTCGGTGCGTATCAGGCCGGTGTGTACGAAGCGCTGGATGCCGCTGGCATCCATCCCAACTGGATTGCCGGCATCTCCATCGGCGCGCTCAATGCGGCGGTCATTGCCGGTAACGCCCCCGAGCATCGCGTCGAGCGGCTGCGCGAATTCTGGCAGACCATCACGCGCGTGCCGCTATTCCCCGTGTGGCCCACACCGCCGCTCGACCCCGGCGCGTGGGAACTGCCATGGCAAAACGGGTTGAGCGGTTGGGCCGCATTGCGCGCACTGGTGGAAGGCCAACCCGGCTTCTTCACGCCCAGGCCATTCCCGTTGTGGCCGTGGCGTGCATCGCCGACCACGGCGAGCTGGTACGACACCTCGCCGCTGAAGACCACGCTGGAACGTCTGGTCGATTTCGATCGCATCAACCACAAGACCGCCATGCGCGTGTCGGTGGGCGCGGTCAACATTCGCACCGGCAACTTCGCGTACTTCGATAACACCGAAGGCCCGCTTCGCGTCGAACACTTCATGGCGTCCGGCGCGTTGCCGCCGGGGTTTCCCGCCATCGAGATCGACGGTGAGTTCTACTGGGACGGCGGCATGGTCTCCAACACGCCGCTCTACAAAGTGCTGTCGGATGCTTCGTGCCGCGACTCGCTGATCTTCCAGGTTGATCTGTGGAGCTCTCGCGGCCAAGTGCCGCGTGATCTGGCCGAAGTCACTTCACGCGCCAAAGATATTCAGTACTCCAGCCGCACCCGCCTGATCACCGAATACATGGCGCAACGCCAGCGCCAGCAGCGCATACTGCATGACCTGATGACGCTGGTGCCGGAAGACCAGCGCAAGCATCACGCCTACCGCCAGGCGGAGGTCTACTCCAACAGCGCGGTGGTGAACCTGTTCCACCTGATTTACCGAAACAAGCCGTACGAAGGGCACTACAAGGATTACGAGTTCAGCGTCGACAGCATGCGCCAGCATTGGAGCAGCGGCATGGAAGACATGCAGTGCACGCTGGAAGAACCGCAGTGGTTCGAAAAGCCGTCGCCCGAACATCCCTTCGTGACGCATGACGTTCATTGTGAAGATTGATCCGCAGGAAACTCCATGACTCTCAAGGCAGCATTTATCGGACTCGGCGCCATGGGCACGCCGATGGCCGGCCACCTCAAAGCCCACGGCCTGCTCCATGCCGTCGCCAGCCGCACACAGTCCAACGCGGACGCCGTGGCGAAAGAACTCGGCGTTGCCGCGCCGTCGCTGGCGGACATCGCCCAGCATTGCGATGTGATTGCGCTGTGCGTCACCGCCGATGCCGACGTGCTCAACACCGTCGATGCACTCGCACTGCATCTGAAGAAAGGCGCCATCGTGGTGGATCACTCCACCGTTGCGCCGGATACCGCCAAGCAGGCCGCAGCCAAGCTGGCGGCGGTCGGTGCGCACTTCCTCGACGCCCCCGTGTCCGGTGGCGTGGAAGGCGCAAAGAACGGCAAGCTCTCCGTGATGGTCGGCGGTGAGGCGGATGTGCTCGAACGCGCACGCCCGGTGCTGGAAGCCTACGCGCTGCGCATCACGCATCTGGGTGACGTGGGTGCGGGGCAGGCCACCAAGGCAGTGAACCAAGTGCTCGTTGCCGGCATCGCGCAGGGTGTGTGCGAAGGTCTTGCGCTCGCTGAAGCACTCGGCCTGGATCCGGAACGCCTGCTGCCCACGCTCGGCGCGGGCGCGGCGGGCAACTGGTTCCTTGAAAAGCGCGGCGCGACCATGCTGCGCAACGAGTTCAGCGTCGGCTTCAAACTGGGCCTACTGCACAAGGATCTTGGCATCGTGCGTCGCATCGCAGAAAACGCGGGCACGAGCCGCAACGTGATCGAACGCTCGCTGGCGGACTACGCGGAACTGATGAGCCAGGGTTATGGCGACGATGACATTTCCGGTTTGATCCGGCTGAAGCGAAAAGGCTAATAACGCCGCAAAAAAAAGCCGCACATCAGTGCGGTTTTTTTTGGCCGTGATAATTGCGCCGTGCAATGCTTCCGTCCGAGAACGCATAGGGCGAAGCACCGTGCATCAAGTTGCCTTGCACTATCAGATAGGTCTGATACGTACGCCGACGACGCACGCCTACAATGGATTTCTAGGTCCCGGATTGTTGTATGCACGGCTCATCCACCCGGCGAGAGCCGCCATGGGGCTGCGATCAAAAGGCTAAGCAATACGGAAAACACCGCCCGCTGATCCGGGCCTGACATGGCCATCCCCTTGTGCGAGAGGCCGTTGGAAACCTTGTATGGATTGGCTTCGTAGGTCACGCCGTTCGGTGAGGTCACACCGCTCCGTATGGCAGCACGACAACTATCAGTTTCGCCTTGTAGCGGCCGAACACAGTCGCTGCCAGGGTTTGATGGATGCGCTTCCACGGATGGCCATAGCCGATCCATCACCCTCCGTGCGCCTTGTCGCACTCATACGGTGTGCAGATATTGGTTGTGCCTATCGCGCCTTGGTGGATGACGTTGATCCGGATGTGCGTCGTCATGCACGTAGGCTCTACAACGCGCTCATGTCGGGTATACACCCTCAAGCTCCTTCACTGAAAGATCGGTTGCGCTTACTGGGCGGGCAAGGGGATCGTGCGCTCATGCTTCATCTGGCCATTAGCGGCCGGGAGACCGAACTGCGACGTGTAGCGCTGCACACACTGGAAAGTGGGGAAGAGGGCATCCAACCTGCCGACGTGTTGTACAAGGCGCCCACGATGCTTCGCTTTGAAAGCGTGCCAGCACGTGCATCGCTGCGGAGAACCATCCTTTCCGCCGCTTGCAAGATCGAACAGGGGTTGACCATCGGCGACGTGAGGCAGGTCAGGGATCATGTTGGCTTGCTGGAGCGCTTTGTCGGCATCTGGCCGCAGCGGTGGCAACTGCCCGTCAGCGTGGTGCACGTCGCTCGTCGGTTCCAGAAACAAGCCATGGATGTCGGGGACTGCGTTGCCTATCCGCAGCCCATCAGGTCCATATCAACGAACCAACCCAACCCCTCACAAACCCAGGGGAATGCCAACGGTAGCTCGCACGTCGAACCGGACGAAGTGGTTCAAACAGACGCCAGCGGCGCTGTCATGCATAGCCAAAGCGAAACAACACAGTTTCCATGCGGCTTGCCGGCGAGCGGTGTATTTCAATTCAATCTAAAGCTGGGCGGGTAACGGCGTATCAGGCGTTAGCGCCTGCCTTGTAGGTGTACGCCGTAGGCGTTCGCCGCATAGGCGGCGAGCCTTCGCCCGACATGCGTTTTTCTTAGCGCTAGCGTAGGCTGGATACGTCACTCGCGCCGTCTGTTTCGATGTGTTCCAGGGCTACGCGAGTGACCACGGCAGTGATGCCGTGAGTCGCGAGCCGCCGGTGCGGAAACACCGACGACCCGCTAACCATAACCAACTGTGAGAAGTTGATGATGGCTAATAGCGATCATAAGGCAGGGCGACGCCCGTCAGCACCCCATGACGGCAGCCAAGCACCTTCGCCGCGCACCCTGGTATCCCCTGGCTCACTGCCTGTGGATCTCTCGCATGACCACATTGCCGTCGCCCTGAATGTGCTTGCGTATCTACGCGGGCGCTTTGAGAAGCGGGAGTGGGTGGTCATTCCGTGGAATCTGCGGAACGGACCGAGCGCCAAGGTGTTAACCGGTGAAGTGAGGATGGCCCTCGATGCTGCCGTAGTCAGTATTGAGCAAGCCATCGGTAGGCAGCAGTTACCGCCTACCGCCGCCGCTTAAACCCCGTCCGATGATCGTCCCCGTGGCGCATCGGCACACGGGTTGATGCGCCACCCCTCGGGCGATCTCGGACGGGGCACATGGCATTCCCTGACACGGATCACACGCTGATCCGGCGACTTTCTGCGCCCTGAAGGAGGCTCTGATGCCTGACATCACGCCGCATTCCGACCCCAGCACCAACACCTTCCACCGCGTGCGCTCACCTTGCGAGGTACTGCGCGACGACTACATGCGTCCCCGCGCCATGTCGGCCCATGAACTGGCCCGCCGCATGGGTTTGCCGGTGGGCCGCATTCGTCGCGTGCTCATGGGGGAACCTATCGACGCGGAATGCGCCATCCGCCTTGCCGTGGTGTTCGGCACCCCCGCGCTTTACTGGGTGGTGTTGCAAACGGAGTTCGATATGGAATGCGTGCGGCGCGAGCACGAGCCCGGCGGGTTGGGCGTTCTGTAGAGGTTGCCCTATCTTGGTTTGCCTCGCGCGCCTCTTTCAACGCACGTAGCCATGGTCGTCCGGTAGTGAGATAGCTCAGGCTTGTCAGCACCATCCATGCCGACACACCTCCTGTGTCACGATCGGTCCACAGGCTGCCATCGGCGCACAATTGCGAAGCGATAGCGCAGCCCGCTGTGCGATGCCGGATCGATGGACCTGTTCCCAAGGAAAGGATCGCGACCTCATGAAACGAAAGTACGCCCGACCTGCATCACGTCGATGCTTGATACAAAGCACGGCATGTCTTGGCATGCTCGCGCTGTGCGCAAGCGCTACGGCCTTCGCGCAGAGCGCCATCCCCACAGGCAAGTTCAATGCGTGGCTCCACGAAAAGCCCGTGCCGGAGGCGCCGCTGTATCGCGCACGCATAGCGGGCGTGGCGAGCTACAAGACCTATCACGCAAACGCGACACTGGCCTTCAATTGCCGCACGGACTCCACGCGTGTCTCGGCGGAGCTGACGTTCGATCCCAAGGTGCTCGGCTTCGACACGGATCCGTATGAAGGGCCCGACGCAACCGCCAGCGGCCCTATCACGGTGACCAGCGGCAACGATGCGCCGGTGCGCATCAAGGTGGGTGGCTGGTTTGGTGACGGTGGTCCTTTCGATACGGGCACACCGTTTCTATTTGGGTTCTCGCTCGACGATGCACTGGTTCGTCGATGGACAGCGGATACCACGCAGGGGCGCAACCTTCGCATCGACGTACCGGCCGCCAAAGGCGGCGGATCGATGATGGTGACATTCCGCTGGCCTGACGACGACGCGGTGTTCAAGCAAGTCGTGATGCCTTGCCTCGGGAAGCCCGCGACACATTGAGCGTATAAAAAAAGGCCGCACAGTGTGCGGCCTTCTTCATGCATGCATCGACGTGATGTCGCGCTTGCTTAGCGGCCTTCTTTCAATGCAATCGCATTGATACCCGCCGACGAAAGACGCTGTTTCGCCGATTCCAATTCCGTAGCGGAATGGAATGGACCCAGGCGCACGCGGTTATAGGTTTGGCCGTTGACGCTCACCGGCGACACGTTGGCGACAAAACCCTGCATGGCGAGCTTGGCCTTCAGCGTTTCGGCGTCCGCCGGGCTGGGGAACGCGCCAACCTGCAGCAGGTAGCCGCTGCTGGCCGCGGCGGTGGCCGGTGCGGCAGCAGAGGGTGTCGGTGCCGGTGCATGCACGGCCGATTCCGGTGCGGGCGTAATGGCTTCGCTCACTGCAGCCGGACCCGGTGCGGGCTTCTGCGCTGCCGCCTGTGCCTGCTGCTGAGCCGCTGCCTGCGCTGCTTGCTGCGCGGCCTGCTGCTTCTGCTGCTGCTCGGCCTTGGCCTGTGCACTGATCACGGCATCGGGGATACGCACTTCCTTCTCGGACAGCACGGAGTAGAAGTCGTACTGCGGCTTCTTTGCGGCTGCCGGGGTGTTGCCGTTGTCCGTGGCGGAGGTGGATTCGCTGCCGGCTGCACCAGCATCGCTGCCGCGTTGCGCGGTGGCCTGCGCATTCGGCTGCGGGCCTTCGTTGGGGCTCGGCGCCATGGGCAGGTGGCCGCGCATGGCAAACATCAGCACGGCACCGATCAGGATGCCAATAACGGCCCAGCCCCAACCCGGCATGCTGCCGTTGTTGTTGCGTACGGCCTGTCGGCCTTTGCCCTTGCGTGCTGCCATTTACATCTTCTCCGGGGCACTGAGTCCCAGCAAATCCAAACCGTTGCGGATGACCTGGCGCGTGGCAAGCACCAGCGTGATGCGCGTGTTGCGCAGATCGGCGTCGTCCACGATCCACTTGTGTTCGTGATAGTAACTGTGAAGCGCGCCCGCGAGTTCGCGCAGGTATTGCGCGATCAGGTGCGGTTCCAGATTGGCCGCGGCGGCCTCCACGACTTCCGAGTAGCGGGACAGTTCAGTGAACAGCATCTGCTCGTGTTCGCTGTCCAGGCGACCAAGCTGGGCAACACCGGCCTTGGTGTCCACAGCGGGCAGGCCGCGCTCGGCCAGCTCTTCCAGCACGCGGCACACGCGGGCGTGGGCGTACTGGATGTAGTAGACCGGGTTGTCGTTGCTCTGCGAGCGGGCCAGGTCGATGTCGAAGACGAGCTGCGAATCGGCCTTGCGGGCGATCAGGAAGTAGCGGGTCGCGTCGCGGCCGGCTTCTTCGATCAGGTCGCGCAGGGTGAGGTAGCTGCCGGCACGCTTGGAGAGTTTCACCTCTTCGCCGCCGCGCATCACCGTGACCATCTGGTAGAGCACGTAGTTCGGGTAGCCCTTGGGGATACCTTCGTCCAGCGCCTGCAGGCCGGCCTTCACGCGGGCCAGTGAGCCGTGGTGATCGGAGCCGAGCACGGTGACGGCGTTGACGTAACCGCGCTGCCACTTGGTCATGTGGTACGCCACGTCCGGCACGAAGTACGTGTAGGTACCGTCGGACTTGCGCATGACGCGGTCTTTGTCGTCACCGTAGTCGGTGGAGCGCAGCCACAGCGCGCCGCCCTCCTCATAGGTGTGACCGTGGGTGACCAGCTTGCTGACGGTCTCTTCGACCTTGCGCTCGGTGTAGAGCGAGGATTCGAGGTAGTACACATCGAAGCCGACGCCGAAGGCCGCCAGATCCAGGTTCTGCTCGCGGCGCAGGTAGGCCACGGCGAAATGACGGATGGCGTCCAGATCGTCGGCATTCTTCGCGCCGGTGACCACGTGGCCTTCCACTTCGACACTGTCGCCGTTGAGGTAGGCCTGCGCCACGTCCGCGATGTAGTCGCCGCGGTAGCCGTCTTCCGGCCAGCCGGCGTCGTTCGGCGTGATGCCGCGCGCACGGGCCTGGGTCGATACGGCCAGGTTGTGGATCTGCACGCCAGCGTCGTTGTAGTAGAACTCGCGCTTTACGTTCCAGCCGGTGGCGTCGAGCACGCGGGCGATGCAGTCGCCCAGCACGGCGTTTCGGCCGTGACCCACGTGCAGCGGGCCGGTCGGGTTGGCGGAGACAAACTCCACACCAGCCGTCACGCCCTTGCCGCTGGTGCTGCGGCCGTAGGCGTTGCCATCGACGAGCACGCGGTCTACTTCGGCGTGATAAGCGCCGGGCGCGAGGAAGAAGTTGATAAAGCCGGGGCCGGCAATGTCCACCTTGCCCACCAGCCCGTTGGCCGGCAGGGCGGCAACCAGCTTCTCCGCCAGCTCACGCGGCTTGGCGCGCGCCGGCTTGGCCAGCAGCATCGCGGCGTTGGCGGCGAAGTCACCATGATCGCGGCTGCGCGTACGCTCGATCACGAAGTTGGGCACTTCGAGGTCGGCGGGCAGGGTGGCGTCATTCTGCAGGGTACGGATGGCCTGCAGCAGCAGTTCGCGCAGCTGTTCTTTCACGGTAAGGGTCTGACGGATATGGAACCGGCAATGCTATCAGACGCGAACTGATCCGGCCGGGCTTCGTTGCGGTGCGGGGCATGCTGCGATGCGGTGTAGAAGCCTGTGGATAACTCTGTGGGGAATATGGAAGGCCTCCGAGGCGTCTGTGCGAATTTCCCCGCCGAAACCTCAGTGTCATGAAAAATAGTTTATTTAATCAATGACTTGTAGTGCACACATGAAGGGTGGGGGAGCTTGTGAACGGAAAGTGCCGTCTCAGGCCGAATGTGCATAAGTCAATGAATCGTGTCCTGGGTTGGTGGCCTGCCCATTTGGCTCGATCCACGTCATGACCCTGTCATGCGGCACCGCCACACTGCGCCCCGTCCCCCAGGCACCTCCCCGCCGACGGGGTCAGGAGAACGCCGTACCTCTCCTTCCTCCCCACAAGACGGCCATACGGCGCGGATTCTCCCCCCGCGCCGTTGTTTTTTTTGGCTACACCCAGCCTAGCGCCGCCATCGACACCGGCTCCCCGCTGCCAATTACCAGGTGATCGAGTCGATCAGCTTCAGTTCTTGGGCTGGCCTGCGGCTGGGTTCTATCAAGCCGGCAGATGACGGGTCACCTGTTCAGGAAGCTGGAGATAAACCGGGGTAGGATAAAATCCTACCAACGAAGCTCCAAAGAGGTTCCTCATGACCGCCACCAAGAAGAGCATCACGCTCCCGCCCGAAATGGCCAAGTTCGTGGCGGACATGGTTGCTTCCGGTGAGTACGGCTCTGAAAGCGAAGTGATTCGGGACGGGCTGCGCGCGCTCCAAAAGCAGAACGCGCTAGTAGAGAGTTGGTTGGAAACGCAGGTGGCTGCTGCCTACGATGCGCTGAAGGCCGACCCTGCACGCGCGGTGACGGGTGACTCTATCCGCGACCGCCTCTATCAACGTCTCGAAAGGCGCACCAAGAACGCGGCTTGATGGATATCTATCAGGTCGTCTATGCGCCGGAGGCGGAAGCTCAGCTGTTGGATTTGTTCGAATACATCGCAAGTGCCGCCGGTGATGGCTATAACGCTGCTATGTTCGCCGATCAGCTCACGCGTTTCTGCGACGGATTTGAACGATTCCCGAAACGCGGCGACGCGCGAGACGACATCCGTCCTGGTGTGCGAGTGACCAACTACGAAGGTCGAACGGTCATTGCCTTCACAGTCGACGATCACGCGCTGCGCGTGGAAATTCTGGGCATCTTTTACGGTGGGCAGGATTACGCGCGACAACTAAGCCATGCCTGACCAAATCCCCTCGGCGCGCTGAAGGGGGGCAAAGTCATTTGCTGCGTGAAGGGCCAGCAAAGAATTGCCATCGCTTCACATCAACCCCAGCGCCGCCATCGACACCGGCTCTCCACTGCCAATCACCAAGTGATCGAGCACCCGCACGTCGATCAGCTGCAGGGCGTCTTTCAGTTCCCGGGTGATGGTGCGGTCGGCTTCGCTTGGTTCGGCCATGCCGGAAGGGTGGTTGTGCGCCAGGATCACCGCCGATGCGTTGTGGCGCATGCAGGCGCGGACGACTTCGCGGGGATGGACGCTGGCGCTGTCGATGGTGCCCCGGAAAAGTTCTTCGAAGGCCAACACGCGGTGCCGGTTGTCGAGGAACAGGCAGCCGAACACTTCGTAGGGCAGATGACGCAGCTGCGCCCGCAGATACTCGCCGCTGTCGCGTGGATTACTCAGCGCGGGCGCTTCCCGTAGTTGTTCGCTCAGCGCACGCCGAGCCAGTTCCAGCGCAGCGATCAAGCGGGCACGTTTGGCGGGCCCGATGCCGCGCAATTGAATCGTGCCGCCTGGATCGTTGAGCAGCGCGCTTAAGCCGCCGTGCTGGCCGAGCAACTCTCGCCCGAGGGCGATGGCATCCTTGCCGGGCACGCCGCTGCCCAGCAGGACGGCGATCAGCTCGGCATCAGACAGGACAGCGCAACCGCGCGTCAGCAGTTTTTCGCGGGGACGTTCGCCTTGGGGCCAGTTACGGATGCTCATTCCGTAAGCGTGCCGCGTGCCTCTGCGCTCGACTATCGGTGTGGGGCGGCCAGATGTGTCGTCCTTTGTGCCGTCGGCGGGTCAGGCGGGCGGCCGCCTGGCGAATTCGGCGCTGAGTCAGGCGATGAAGACGAGCGCGCGTGGCAATAGTTGCTGTTCTTACGGGTGTTTAGATCTATTCTTCCGTGGGTTTGGCAAATCGTCATGCAACTTTGCCCAGCCCCAGAATGCGGTCCACGAAGAGCTGACCCCGTTAGCTTTGAACTGCAAAGCCCCATTGGAGTAGTGAATCGCCTGCTTGGACCGACGGTTCAGAGCGCAACGGCATTTCTCCATACCGATCCGTCATGGATCGCGGTTCGACCTTTGTATCGATGAGCGGCTGTAAGTGCCTTTGATGGGTACGGGCAATGCCGCGCCTTGTGCTCCCAACTTCCCTAAGGAGTGCGTCATGAACAGTCATTCCCTGTTTCGGACGGTACTGGCATGGGTTGTGCTGATCTCGGCCACAGCGCTTTGGCTGCCGTCAGCGTTTGCGCAGACCACGACGATCAACTGCACCGGCGGTACCGGCACGGTGACATTTAATCCGGCCATGACGACGGCAATTCAGAACGTGACTGCAACGATTGACGTCAACTACCCCGATTGCTCGGGGGCCGGTGTAACCAGCGTAGCCATGCATGCCCAGATAACGTCGCTATCGAGTTGTATTGATGGCACCGGGCTCGCGTTGGTTGCGCTCAACACTGGGCTGTTTACCGCGACGTGGCAGGGTGGAACGGGCGCTCCAACGACCACGTTTCTGCAGACGTCGCCCCTTGGCGTGCAGACGATGACCGATCAGACGGTGACTCTTGGCGCTGCTGTCAGTACGGCCGGCCGTTACAACGGGTTGCTGCCCGCCACCATGGTGGCGACGGCATCGGACGTCGAAGCCCAACAGATTTGCCCGGGCATCAGCAGCGTTGCGATCAACGGTGGGGTGATAACGGTCGTCGTTCCGCTGTAAGCCGATGGTCGTTCGAATAACGGGGCAGGTGACTTCTCCGTTAGTTGCGGCCGATGGTCAGCGGCAAGTGTGCTTCCGCGTGCGTTTATCGGCGTGCCATTGGTGGGTCAGGCGGGCAGCCGCTTGGCGAATTCGGCGCTGAGCCAGTCGATAAAGACGCGTACGCGTGGCGATAGTTGCCGGCTCTGCGGATAGAGCACGTAGACCGGCGATGGTGTGGGCGGAAAGTCCGGCAGCACGGTCACCAGCGTGCCGCGTGTCAGATCATCTTGCACGCGGTACGTGGGCACCTGGATCAGGCCGAGACCAAGACGCGCCGTGGCGGCGTACATCTCCGCGCCCGCCACGCTCACAGCGTGCGGCAGCAGGACATCGCGCACGCTGTCGCCGTGGCGGAACTCCAGCGGCAGCACGCCGCCCGTGGCCGACGAGATGAAGGCCACCATCTGGTGTCCTTCGAGATCATCGGGTGTTGAAGGTGTGCCGTGGCGTTCCAGATATGCCGGGCTGGCGTAGGTGCCTTCGGGGAGCAGGGCGATCTGCCGTCCGATCATGCTGCTGTCGGTGGGTTTACCCACGCGCAGCACGCAGTCCACGCCTTCGCGTACGAGATCGACATAACGGTCGCCCTCGCCGATGCGCAGCTGGATCTCCGGATAGCGCGCGAGGAAGTCGGGCAGGCCCGGCAGCATGAAGTGCCGGGCGAGCACGCTTTGTACGTCTACGCGCAGCAGGCCAGTGGGGCGCGCACCGGTGAAGGCGGCTTCGGCTTCTTCGATCTCCGCCAGGATGCTCAGGCAGCGTTGGTAGTAGGCCTCGCCATCCAGCGTGGGGCGCACCTGTCGGGTGGTGCGCTCGAGCAGGCGCACACCCAGGCGCGCTTCCAGCTGCTTGATGACCTCGGTGACGGTAGAGCGGGGCAGTTCCAGATCCTGCGCGGCGAGCGTGAAGCTGCGGCGCTCCACGATGCGGGTGAACAGGCGCATGGCGTCGACCTTGTCCATTTGTTCGCCTCCACCGAATGATGATGGCAAATTTGAGCAGATTATCCGCCCACAGGAAAAGAACATCCTCTGTCTGCGCCGACACCCGGTCGGCCCCTTCCGAGGATGTTTCCCATGTCTGCACAGGCTTCCAACCCAGTCGCCATCGTCACTGGTGCCTCCCGAGGCATTGGCGCTGCCATCGCCGAGCGGCTCGCCCGCGATGGTTTCACGGTGGTCATCAATTACGCCGGTGACGCCGCCCCTGCCGAGGCGCTGGCCCGGCAGATCGAAAACGCAGGCGGTCATGCCCTGACCGCACAGGCCGACGTGGCCGACCCGATCGCGGTGCGCCGTCTGTTCGACGCGGCGGAAACCGCGTTCGGTGGCGTTGATGTGCTGGTGAACAACGCCGGCGTCATGCAGCTGGCGCCGATTGCCGAGTCGGATGACGCGCTGTTCGACCGCACCATCGCCATCAATCTCAAGGGCACCTTCAATACGTTGCGCGAGGCCGGCAAGCGGCTGCGCAACGGCGGACGCATTGTCAATTTCTCCACCAGCGTGGTGGGGCTGAATTTCCCGACCTACGGCGTTTACGTGGCCACCAAGGCGGCGGTGGAGTCGATGACGCACATCCTGTCGAAGGAACTGCGCGGTCGCTCCATCACGGTGAACGCCGTGGCGCCGGGCCCCACAGGCACGGACCTGTTCCTGAAGGGCAAGACGCCGGAGCAGGTCGAGCAGCTCGCCAAGCTGGCGCCGCTGGAGCGTCTGGGCACGCCTGACGATATCGCCAGTGTCGTGTCTTTCCTCGCCGGCCCGGACGGTCGCTGGGTGAATGGCCAGGTTCTGCGCGCCAACGGCGGCGTCATCTGATTTTTCCCTTCACTCCCTGGAGAACGCATCATGAAGAACGTCATCGTTATTACGGGCGCGTCGAGTGGCTTCGGTCTGATGAGCGCGCGCGCACTCGCCCATGCAGGACACACCGTGTATGCCGGCATGCGCGAAACCGCCGGGCGCAACGCGGCACGCGTCGAAGAGATGGCGCAGTACGCGCAAGCGCATGGCGTGGATTTGCGCGCCATCGAGTTGGATGTGGCTTCGCAGTCGTCCGTCGATGCCGCGATGGCGCAGATCATCGCTAAGCATCAGCAGTTGGACGTGGTGATCCACAATGCGGGCCACATGGCGTATGGCCCGGCGGAGGCTTTCACGCCGGAGCAGTTTGCCCAGCTCTACGACACCAATGTTTTGAGCACGCAGCGAGTGAATCGCGCGGCCCTGCCGCAACTGCGCAAGCAGGGGCGCGGGCTGGTGGTGTGGGTGTCCTCCAGCAGCGTGCGCGGTGGCACGCCGCCGTATCTGGCGCCGTATTTCGCGGCCAAGGCGGGCATGGATTCGTTGGCGGTGAGCTATGCGGGCGAGCTGGCGCGCTGGGGCATCGAGACGTCCATCGTGGTGCCGGGGGCCTTCACCCAGGGTACCAACCACTTTGCGCATGCCGGTGTGCCGGCCGATGACGCGGTGGCCAAGATCTATGCGGAGGGCCCGACCCGTGATTTCGGCGAGGTGGCCTTCAAGGGGCTGGCATCGCTGGAACCGGCGGATGCGGACCCGGAGGCGGTGGTCCGGGCCATCGTGGACGTGGTGGGCAAGCCGTTCGGCAAGCGCCCGTTCCGTGTGCATGTCGACCCGTCCGAGGATGGTGCGGAGATCGTCAACGGTGTGGCTGACCGGGTCCGCGCGGAGCTGCTTCGCCGCATCGGCCTGGAAGACATTCTGCGTCCCCGCACGGTGGGCTAAGGGGCTGGCGGGCGGTGATGAACCGCCCGCCGCCGTTTCACCGAGTCGCAGGAATGATTCCGGTAAGCTACCGGGCCAAACGGTAGTCAGGCCCAATCACCATGAGTCTTGCCCAACGCCGCATCCTGCTGGGCGTGTCCGGCGGCATCGCTGCTTACAAGTCGTGTGAACTGGTTCGTCGCCTGCGTGACCTCGGTGCCGAGGTGCGCGTGGTGATGACCGAGAACGCCGCGCATTTCGTCAGCGCGACCACGTTCCAGGCGCTATCCGGCCAACCGGTGCGCACCAGCCTGTGGGATGCCGAGGCCGAAGCGGCCATGGGCCATATCGAACTGGCGCGCTGGGCCGAGCGCATCCTTATCGCCCCGGCCAGCGCCGACCTGATCGCGCGCTTTGCACACGGCATGGCGAACGATTTGCTCACCACGGTTTGCCTCGCCAGTGCCGCGCCGCTCTATGTCGCGCCTGCGATGAATCAGCAGATGTGGGCTCATCCGGCCGTGCAGGCCAATGTGGATACCTTGCGCCAGCGTGGCGTGCACTTGCTCGGCCCGGCATCGGGTGACCAGGCCTGCGGTGATATCGGTTCGGGCCGCATGCTGGAACCGCTGGAGCTGCGCGAAGCCATCGTGGCCTCGTTCGGGGCGCAGGTGTTGCGTGGACTCAAGGTGGTGGTGAGCGCGGGGCCGACGTATGAAGACATCGACCCGGTGCGCTTCATCGGCAACCGTAGTTCCGGCCGCATGGGCTTCGCCGTGGCAGAAGCCGCCGCGCAGGCTGGCGCCGACGTGACGCTGGTGGCCGGCCCTGTGAGCATGGCGACGCCGCCGGGCATCACGCGGCGCATTGATGTGCGCAGCGCCGAGCAGATGCGCGACGCGGTGGTGGCGGCATCGAACGGCGCGGACATCTATATTGCCGCCGCTGCCGTGGGTGATTACCGCCCGGCTGAAGTGGCCGACCACAAGCTCAAGAAGCGCGATGGCGCACCGCTGGAGCTGCATCTGGCCGAGAACCCCGACATCCTGGGCACGCTGGCTGCGCAAACCGTGCGCCCCTTCTTGGTCGGATTCGCCGCGGAAACGCATGATGTAGAGCGTTACGCGCAAGACAAACTCAAGCGCAAAGGATTGGACATGATTGCCGCCAACCAGGTGGGCGGGGGTCTCGGTTTCGAGGCCGCCGACAACGCGCTCACACTCTATGGTCCCGAAGGGGCCATCGAACTGCCGCGCGCATCGAAGACGGAGCTGGCGCGCCAGCTGGTGGCCAAGGTGGCCGAGCGGTATCGGGCGGTGCGCGGATGATTGATGTCGAGCTGAAGATCCTCGACCCGCGATTGGGTGATTCCATTCCGTTGCCGCAAGCGGCCACCACTGGCAGTGCCGGTATGGATTTGCGCGCGGCCATCGACGCGCCGTTGACCTTGCAGCCGGGCGAAAGCCAGCTGGTGCCCAGCGGCATGGCGATTCACATCGGCGATCCCGGTTGGTGCGCGCTGATCGTGCCGCGCTCAGGCCTGGGCCATAAGCATGGCTTGGTGATGGGTAACCTGGTGGGCGTCATCGATGCCGACTACCAGGGGCCGTTGATGATTTCGTGCTGGAACCGTGGCTCGCAGCCGTACACCATCGCCGTGGGTGATCGCATCGCTCAGCTGCTGCTGGTGCCGGTGGCGCAGGCGCGGCTGAAGGTGGTGCAGGAGTTCGCGCCATCGCAGAGGGGCGAGGGCGGCTTCGGTTCGACCGGCATTAACTGAGTGCGACATGGAGCGGGCGTACATGCCCGCGAATGAAGTGACCAGACAGCCTGTGTGGGGACAGGGCATGGCGAAAATCTTCAACAAGGACGGCCGAGGCCTTGCCGGATCGATCGACGGGCGTCGTCTGGTTCCGTTTGCACTGGGTACCTTACTGGTGCTCGGCGGCCTGTTTTGCCTTTGGCAAACCTGGCAGATCGCCGACGAAAGCAGCGCCAACGACCGTGTGCATGCTGCGCAGAAGCAGGCGGCCGACGCCATTGCGGCGGAAATCGCCAGCGAGCGAGGCCATGTGGAAGCCGCGGTGCATTCGCTCAATCCCGACAGCATCGTGGCCGATCCAGCCCAGGCGGCCACCGAGCTGCGCCAGCTGATTCCCCATGCGCTGGCGGTCGATGTCTACAGCGGGAGCCTGGACGAAGTACTCCACGCAAACTACCGCGTCTTCGGTTACGGCAAGGCGGCGCAGTTGATGGCAGCCCAGACGGCCGACGGCAAGCCACTGGCGCAGACGGTGCCTGATAACAAAGGCGCACGCGTGCTCGCGCTTGTTGTCCCGGTGGGGCCGGCTGCACATCCGCAGGCCTGGGTGTGGGCGGCGCTGCCATTCACGCCGGTGCAGGAGCGTTTCGAATCCATTCCGGCGGACGGCGGCAGACTGGAGCTTCGCCAAGGTGATGACCGCGGCGACTTGCGCTTGCTTGCATCGGGCAGCGTGTCGGCCGAGCGCGAGGCCAATGGCCTCGCTGTCGATGGCAGCAGCTTCAGCATTCTCGCGGCCTTGCCGTCGGCTTTCATCGTGCTGCCGCGTGTTTGGGCGTTGACCGGGTTGCTCGGTCTGCTGGGTTTGGCCGGTGGTCTGTATTTGATTTGGATGCGTAATCGCCTGTTTGGCGAACGCGTCCACCATGATGTTGAGGAACCTGTTTTGTCGGATCTGCTCGAAACCACGCCGGAACCTGAAACGCCGGCGCCCGCCCGCATCGCCCCGCCCAAGCCGGCTCAGCCCGCACCGGTGGCGGTCGACCCCACGATTTTCCGCGCGTACGACGTGCGCGGTGTGGTCGGTAAGTCGTTGACCAAGGAAGTGGCGCGCTTGCTCGGCCAGGCGATTGGCTCGGTGATGCGCGAAAAGGGTTTGCCGGAAATTGTGATCGGCCGCGATGGCCGCCTCTCCGGGCCGGAACTGGCGGGGGCGTTGGCTGACGGTCTGCGCGATGCCGGTATCGATGTGATCGATCTCGGTGGGGTGCCTACGCCGGTCGTGTACTACGCGGCGTATCGGTTCAACACGGGCTGTGGCGTCGCTGTCACGGGCAGCCACAATCCCCCGGATTACAACGGCTTCAAGATCGTTGTGGGCGGAGAAACGCTGGCCGAAAGCGCCATCCAGGATCTTTATCAGCGCATCGCTGAGCGTCGTCTGGAAAGTGGCGGCAAGGGCAATATCCGCCACGTTGATGTCGTGCCTGACTATATCGAGCGCATCACTTCCGACGTGCAGGCCGAGCGTCGCATGAAGATTGTCGTCGACTGCGGCAACGGCATCCCCGGTGCGGTGGCGCCGCAGGTGCTGGAAGGTATCGGTTGTGAGGTCATTCCGCTCTATTGCGATGTCGATGGCACGTTCCCGAATCACCACCCTGACCCGTCCGATCCACACAACCTGGAAGACCTGATCTTCGCGGTGAAGCAGACCGGTGCCGACCTTGGTCTGGCCTTCGATGGCGACGGCGACCGTCTGGGCGTGGTGACCAAGGAAGGCGAAATCATCTTCCCCGACCGTCAGTTGATGCTGTTTGCGCGTGACGTGCTGTCCCGCCAGCCGGGCGCCACGATCATCTTCGATGTGAAGTGCACGGGTCATCTCAAGGGCGAGATCCTCGATGCGGGCGGCAGCCCGCTGATGTGGCGCACGGGTCACTCGCTGATCAAGGCAAAGATGCGCGAGACCGGCGCGGAACTGGCCGGTGAGATGAGTGGCCACTTCTTCTTTAAGGAGCGCTGGTACGGTTTTGACGACGGCATTTATGCCGCCGCCCGACTGATGGAAATCCTTGCTGGCGATCTGGAAGAACGCACGCCGGAAGAGATTTTCGCCACCTGCCCCAAGGGCGTATCCACGCCAGAGCTGAAGGTGGAGATGACCGAGGGCGCGCATTACCGCTTTATCGAGGCTTTCCGTCAGAAGGCGAGCTTTGGCGACGCCACGCTCACCACCATCGATGGCGTGCGCGCGGACTGGCCGGACGGCTGGGGTCTGGTGCGCCCTTCCAACACTACGCCCATCCTCGTGCTGCGCTTCGATGCGGATAACGAGGCGGCGCTCACACGTATCAAGAACCTGTTTCGCCAACAGTTGCTGGCGGTGGATCCAACGCTGCAACTGCCGTTCTAACGAAAAAAGCCCCGGCCTGGCCGGGGCTTTCTTCTTGCACGGATAGCCGTTGCTTACTGGCCCTGGCGTTCCTTGTCCTGAGCGGCCTTCAGTTCGCGGTAGTGATCCAGATCCTGCGCGTTCTTCTGCACTTGGGCATCGCGTGCCGTCTGCTGATGCTCAAGGGCGTCGCGCTGACGGGCCACCACATCACGCTGCTTGGTGATGCCGTCGCTGAGAAATTTGGGCACGGGTTGCTTGGCGCGCTCCGCGTCGCCAGCACGCGTAAGCAGGTCGGTGAGCGCCTTTTCCTGGCTACGCAGATTGCTGCGCGTGGTGGCGATCTGTTGGTCCAGATTGTCCAGGCTGTCCTGTTGGGACTTCTTGTAGGCATCCTCGGTCGGATAAGCATTCAGCATCTGCATGTCGTCGCGTGCATGCTGCTGGGCCACGCGGTCGCTGGCGGCCTTGGCATCTGCGACCTTCTGCGCCGCTGCGCGTTCTTCCGGCGTGAGCTGGCGGTCAACGTGCTGGATGACGAAGCCATGGTCATTGACCAGGTCGTAGCCGTACTTGAGCGCGTCGGACGTGAGGCTGTCGCTGTAGTGCGGCAGGCCGGACGCATCCTTCCAGCGGTATCGATAGTGCGTGCCGGTGCCATCCTGCCCCTGTGCGTGCAGGCCGACGGTCAGCGCGAGCGACGCGATGACGAAAGCAGTTTTACGCATGACATTCCCCCTTGTGGGCGGAAAGTATAGCCGGCAGTACCGTGACACCAAGGACGTCGGCAGGGTGTCACGGTGGGTGATGTGACCGGCTTCGCCAATCACGCCTGGGCTCAGGCGGTGACGCCGTACCGCTCGCGATAGGACACCAGCCGCGCGTGTTCGGCGGCCAGCTCCGGGCGCTCGCCCGCATAGGCCAGCACATCGCCCAGGCTGGTGATGGCGATCACCGGAATACCAAACTCGGCAGTCACTTCCTGGGCGGCAGACAGATCACCCTGGCCGCGCTCCTGGCGATCCAGCGCGATCAGGACGCCGGCCGGCGTGGCGCCCTGGGCACGAATCAGCGCCAGCGACTCGCGCACGGCGGTGCCGGCGGTCATGACATCGTCGACGATCAGCACGCGACCCTTCAGCGGCGCGCCGACGAGTACGCCGCCTTCGCCATGGTCCTTGGCTTCCTTGCGGTTGTACGCCCAGGGAAGGTCGCGAGCGTGTTGGTCGGCCAGTGAGATGGCGGTGGCGGCGGCCAGGGCGATGCCCTTGTAGGCAGGCCCGAACAGCATGTCGACCTCGATGCCCGAATTCACTACGGCGGCGGCGTAGGCGCGACCCAACTGGGCCAGTGCGGCACCGGAGTCGATGCGGCCCATATTGAAGAAGTACGGGCTCTGGCGGCCGGACTTCAGCGTGAAGTCGCCAAAGCGCAGCACGTCACGCTGCAGGGTGAGTTCGATGAAATCGCGCTGGTAGTCGTGCACGGCAGCTTTCTCTAGGTCGGATTCGGGCGGGGGAGGGCGCACAGCATGAGGTACTGCGGCCCGGAACGGCCGCCATGGTACAGCCCTCCGGTCTCCCGGAAACCCGCGCGCCGATAGAGCGCGATGCCCGGCGCGTTGCGCAGATTCACGGTAAGTGCCACGTCCCGTGCCCAGGGGTAGCGATGCGCAAGGTCGCGCATGACGGCCTCCAGCGCACGCGTGCCCAGGCCGCGGCCTTGCCACTGCGCGCCGATAAAGAAGGAGCGCAAGCCTAGTGTGGGGCGTGCGAACTCGA